>JAGYID010000218.1 GCA_018606725.1 Acidobacteriota bacterium | reverse complement strand
GCTCCTTGCCGCTGGCGGAGCGGGGAACGAATGCACTTGCACCCTCAGACCGGGTTGGTCGCTCGCCCCGGAGTGTCTGCACGGAGAGATCGCGGGGGTGAGGGGCGGGCCGGGGAAGGGGTCGCGGGGTCATCTCGGACCGCGCCCGCAAGCCGCGCGTTCTTCAGCGCGGCCGGGCGCGGGAGAGAGAGCGGCGTTGCGCCTGTCGGCGTTCTCCAGCCGATCCGGGCGCAACGACCGCGTGCCCCGCGATCCCTTCCCCGGCCCGCCCCCCGCGCAGGCGGTTCTCCCGGTCATGGACGCTCAGGAGCGGACGGAGAGGAGGGCGCACTTGAGGTATCGCGTCTCCGGCACGGCGAGGTTGACCGGGTGATCGGGCGCCTGGCCGGTGGTCGACACCAGGGTGACGTCGCGACCGACGTCGGCGGCGGCGTCACGAACGACCTGGAGAAAGTCCTCCGGCGCCAGGTGGAACGAGCAGGAGCAGGTCAGGATGAGGGCGCCAGGAGCGGCCAGGCGGAGAGCGCGAAGATTGATTTCCTTGTAGCCGCGCACCGCCGCGGCGACCGCCTGGGCGCTCTTGGTGAATGCCGGCGGGTCGAGGACGATCAGGTCGTAGCGCTCGCCGCGCCCCTCCATCGCCTTGAGGGCGTCGAAGGCGTTCGCCTCGACCCAGGTGGCGCGCTCCGCGTGCCCGTTCAGCTCGGAGTTGCGCCGCGCCAGATCGAGGCACTCGGCGGAATTGTCGACGCCGGTGGACGAGACGGCCCCGCCGGCCAGGGCGTACAGGGCGAACGAGCCGGTGTTGCAGAAGACGTCGAGGACCCGGCGACCGGAGGCGAGCGATCCGACCAGCTTGCGATTGAAGCGGTGGTCGAGGTACATGCCGGTCTTCTGTCCGGCCTTCGGTCGGACGAGGAACCGCTGGCCGTCGAGGGGGATCTCGATCTCGTCCGGCACTTCCCCGGCCAGCAGGCCGGTACGCGGCTCGAGCCGCTCGCGGGTCCGCACGCCGACGTCGCTGCGCTCGAACACGCCGCGCGGGTGGACGGCATCCTGCAGCGCGGCGACGATCGCCTCGCGGAACCGATCCATGCCGAGGGTCGAGATCTGCACCACCAGGCACGGCCCGTAGCGATCGACCGTCAGGCCGGGGAGGCCGTCCCCCTCGCTGAACACCAGCCGGCACGACTCGCCGGCGGCGTAGAACTGCCGGCGCCAGGCGACCGCCTGGGCGATCCGGCGGCGCAGCAGCGCGGCATCGGCGGCCTCGTCGCGCCGACGGGTCAGGACGCGCACCGCGATCGTCGAGGCGGGGTTGTGATAGCCGCGGGCCACGAAGCGGCCGCGGTGATCCACGACGTCGGCCACCCCTCCGGGTTCGAGGGTCTTATCGATCCGGTCGATCTCGCCGGCGTAGATCCACAGGTGGCCGGCGCGGACGCGCTCATCGCGCCCCCGCTTCAGGACAATCCGCGGCCCGCCAGGCTCCGGCATCGGCGCCGATCAGGACCCGGGCATCGGGATGATGACGCCGCGCTCCCGGGCGCAGGCGATCGCCTCGGGGTAGCCGGCGTCGGCGTGCCGCATGACGCCGGTGCCAGGATCGGTGGTCAGCACCCGCTGCAGCCGCTCGGCCGCCTGCGGGGTGCCGTCGGCGACGACCACCATGCCGGCGTGCAGGGAATAGCCGATGCCGACGCCGCCGCCGTGGTGGACCGAAACCCATGACGCGCCCGCGGCGGTGTTGAGCAGGGCGTTGAGGATCGGCCAATCGGCGATGGCGTCCGAGCCGTCCCGCATCGCCTCGGTCTCGCGATTGGGGGACGCGACCGAGCCGGCATCGAGATGGTCGCGGCCGATCACGATCGGAGCCTTGACGATCCCCCGCGCGACCAGCTCGTTGATCTTCAGGCCGAAGCGGGCGCGCTCGCCGTATCCCAGCCAGCAGATGCGCGCCGGCAGCCCCTGGAAGGCGACGCGTTTCTGCGCCAGCGGGATCCAGCGGCCGAGCGCCTGGTCGTCCGGGAACATCTCCAGGACCGCCGCGTCGGTGGCGTGGATGTCGGCCGGGTCGCCCGACAGCGCCGCCCAGCGGAACGGCCCCTTCCCCTCGCAGAACAGCGGCCGGATGAACTCCGGTACGAAGCCCGGGATATCGAAGGCGTCCGCCACACCGGCGGCGCGCGCCTCCTGCCGGATGTTGTTGCCGTAGTCGAAGACCACCGCGCCGCACGCCTTCAGCGCGAGCATCGCCCGGACATGGAGCGCGACCGAAGCGCGCGCGCGCTCCAGGTACGCCTGCGGGTCGGCGGTCCGCAGCCGCAGCGCCTCCTGGTAGGGAAGTCCGTGCGGCACGTAGCCATTCAGCATGTCGTGGGCGCTGGTTTGATCGGTCACCAGGTCGGGGCGCAGCGGCCCCTGCGCGATCCGCGGCAGGATGTCGGCGGCATTGCCGAGGAGGGCGATCGACAGCGCCTGCTTCCGCTCCAGCGCCGGCCGGGCCAGCGCCAGGGCCTCTTCGAGGGAATTCGCCTGCACCTCGACGTAGCGCGTTTCCAGACGGCGCCGGATCCGCTCCGGGTCGACCTCCACGGCGATGATGACGCCGCCGTTCATGACCGCGGCGAGCGGCTGCGCCCCGCCCATCCCGCCGAGCCCGGCGGTCACCACCAGCCGGCCGGCGAGGCTGCCTCCGAAGTGACGGCGGGCGGCGGCGGCGAAGGTTTCATAGGTTCCCTGCAGGATCCCCTGGCTGCCGATGTAGATCCACGAGCCGGCGGTCATCTGCCCGTACATCGTCAGCCCCTTGCGGTCGAGCTCGCGGAACCGCTCCCAGGTTGCCCAGGCGGGGACCAGCAGGGCGTTGGCGATCA
>JAGYID010000217.1 GCA_018606725.1 Acidobacteriota bacterium | reverse complement strand
GCCGGCTTCGCCGCCATGCCGTTCGCCCCGCCCCGGCCCGGCCGCCTGGCGCCCTTTCTAGTCTTGTACGGAGTGGTGTTCCTGCTCTACATCGTCGCGGTGCGCGCCGCGCTCCGGCCCCCCTCTCCCAAGGGGACCTCCTCCGATGGCGGCCGAGCGGCAGCCCGGGCTGTCATCGTCGGCGCCGTGCTGTTCCGCCTGTCGCTGCTGTTATCCGCCCCTGCCCTAAGCACCGACCTGCTCCGCTTCCTGTGGGATGGGCGCGTGATGCTCGCCACCGGCAACCCGTACCGGATCGCGCCGGAGGCGCCGGCGCTCTTGCCGCTGCGCGACGCGACGTGGGAGGCGATGGATCATCGGGACGTCCCGACCATATACCCGCCCGCCGCGCAGGCGCTGTTCGCCGCCGCGGCCGCGGCGGGCGCAGCCGCCGGCCTCGCGCTCAAGCTCCTCATCCTGCTGGCCGACCTCGGCGTCATGCTCACGCTGCTGTGGATCCTGAAGCGACGCGGCCTGTCGCCCCTGCGACTGCTGGTGTACGCCTGGAACCCGCTGGTCGTCGTCGAGGCGGCCTGGAGCGGGCACATCGAGCCCGTCGGCGTCCTGTGCGTCATGCTGGCGGCCGCGGCGCTTCTCCGGGAACGGGACCTGGCGGCGACGCTGGCGCTGACCCTCGGCGGGCTGGTGAAGCTCCTGCCGCTGGCGCTGTTCGCGCCGCTGGTCCGCCGCGTCCGGGCCCGCTGGCTGGTCCTGCCGCCGCTGCTGATCGCCGCGGCGTACTGGCCCTTCCGGGCCGCCGGGGCGGGGCTCCTGGGCGGTCTCGACGAGTACGCCCGGCGCTGGCTGGCGAACGAATCGTTGTTCGCCGTCGTGCAGGGGGCGATCGCGTGGGTCGACCCAAGCGGAGCATTCACGTGGGCGATCGCCTGGGTGCGCGACCGGGTGCCGCACAGCGGGTTCCTCGACGCCCTCTACTTCCACGTTCATCCGCTCGACCTCGCGAAGGTGGTCTGCGCGGCCGCCGTCGCCGGGGTCGCGGTTGTCATCGTCCGCCGCCACCTCGAGCCGCTGCGCGGGATGTTCATCATGACCGGCGCCATCCTGTTGCTGTCCCCGACGGTGCATCCGTGGTACCTGCTGTGGATGGCGCCGTGGCTCTGCCTCTTCCCGTCGCGCGCTTGGATCCTGCTGACCGGCCTGGCGGCTCTGGCGTACCTGAACCTGGGCGCGGCGGCGCGGGAGGCGGAGCCGTACCCGTGGGTCAGGCTGGTCGAGTACCTGCCGTTCTATGCCTTGCTGATCGCGGACACGATGCGGAGACGGAGGCTGGCGCGCGCGGGCGGCGAGCCGGAGGCGCGGCGTGAAGGCTGAGCCGGCGCCGGTCGTCGGGCCGCCGGCCGGGTGATAGACTCTCCGCCACCGGAGGCCTTCCCCTTGACCGTCCCTGGCGTTGCGGTGATCACCGGCATCGGCGTCGTGTCGCCGTTCGGCAGCGGCCGCGAGGTCTTCGCGGAAGGGCTGCGCGCCGGGCGCAGCGCGACGCGCGGCATCGCGCTGTTCGACCCGGGGGACCTGCCGTGCCGGGTCGCCGCCGAGGTGCCCGGGTTCGATCCGGCCGCGCAGCTCGGACCGGGGGATCGGGAGCGGGTCGGGCGGATCGTGCCGATGGCGCTGCAGGCGGCGGGCGAGGCGCTCATCGACGCCGGGCTGTCACCCGAGTCGCTGCCGTCGGCCGCGAAGGCCGAGGTCGCGGTCCTGATCGGCAGCGGCGCCGGCGCCATCGACTTCGCCGAGCGGCAGTACGAGGCTTACTACCGCGACGGCATCCGCCGCGTCAACCCGTTCGCGATCTCGTCGTCCGTCCTCGGCATGGTCAGCAGCGAGCTGTCGATCCGCTTCGGCTTCACCGGGCCGTCGCACGTTCTCAGCAACGGCTGCACCAGCAGCACCGATGCCATCGGCTATGCCCTGCACGCCATCCGGCGCGGCGAGCGGCCGATCATTCTGACGGGAGGCGCCGAGTCCTGCATCACGCGCGGCATGCTGGAGGGATTCTGCCGCATGCGCGCGGCGGCGGTCGGCTGGAACGACCGCCCGGAGAAGGCGTCGCGCCCGTTCAACCGCGACCGCAGCGGCTTCGTCCTCGGGGAAGGAGCGTTCCTGCTGGTCCTCGAGGAGCGCGACCACGCCCGGGCGCGCGGCGCCCGGATCTACGCTGAGGTCGCCGGCTACGCCTCGACCTGCGACGCGCACCACCGCGTGCACATGAGCGCCGACGGCGCCGAGTCGACGCGCGCCATGCGCGAGGCGCTGGCCTCGGCCGGCGCCCGGCCCGAGGAGGTCGATTACATCAACCTGCACGGCACCTCGACGCCGCAGAACGACCGGGTCGAGACCCAGGCGGTCCGCGCGCTTCTGGGGGCGCGCGCGGCGCGCGTGCCGGCGTCCTCCACCAAGTCGATGATCGGCCACCCGCAGGGGGCGTCCGGCGCCGCCGGTGTCGTCGCCACCGCCCTCGGCATGCGCGACCGGTTCCTGCCGCCGACGATCAATTACGAGGCGCCCGACCCGGAGTGCGACCTCGATTACGTGCCGAACGAGGCGCGCGCCGCGGCGCCGCGGCTCGCCCTGTGCAACTGCATCGGCTTCGGCTCGAAGAACTCGGCGCTGGTGCTGCGGAGCGTCGAATCGTGAGCGGCAGCGTCGAGGTCGCGGTCGTCGGCGGCGGTCCCGCCGGCTCGACCGTCGCGGCCCTGCTGGCGCGCGCCGGACACGACGTCGTCGTACTCGATGCCGCCCGCTTCCCGCGCCACAAGATCTGCGGCGAGTACATCCCGCCGTCGGCGGGCCGCGCCTTCGCGGCGCTGGGCGTCCTCGACGCCATC
>JAGYID010000123.1 GCA_018606725.1 Acidobacteriota bacterium | reverse complement strand
AAATCCGTCGCGGGTCGTTCCGGGCTGAAGCAGGAATTTCGCCGGCCGCCTTGCAGAAGTCGTTGGTCCGGCCTCGAGCCTTCCCGTCCCGACGTTCCGGTTTCCGCCGATCCTCGTCAAAGAACGCGACCAGCGAGGCAGCGACCCCCGCTCCAAGCACGCAGGGCATGGCGGTTGCAATGTCGCCCGGACAGTGTCGTGTCGGTCGCCTTCGTCGATCCCGCAGTTCGTCGACCCGCTGCCCGGACTGGCGATCGTCGACGGCACCCAGCCGATCACCCTGACGATGTGCGAGTTCAAGTCCAACGTGCTGTCGACCGGCACCTTCGCCCCCGGCGTGGCGCCGGAGACGTGGACATGGGGGTACATCGTCGGGACGGAATGTCCCGCGACGACCCGGAGCACTTACCTCGGGCCGGTGATCATCGCGCGGCGAGGCACGCCGACCCCGATCACGTTCATCAACAATCTCGGTCACGCTTCCACCACGAACGTCCTGGCCTACAAGAACTCCACTGACCAGACGATCCACTGGGCCGACCCGCTCAACAAGGAAGCCAACGCCTGCTCGGAAGAGAGAATGATGAACGAGGGGATGCCCCCGGTCGGGGAGTGCGCCCTGAACTACGACGGCCCGATCCCGGCGGTGGTGCACCTGCACGGGGGTGACGTCCCGCCCGAGCTCGACGGCGGTCCCGATGCCTGGTTCACCAGCGATGGTCTGTACCAGGGACACGGCTATTACAGCTTCCCGGGGACCGGCGGCCCCGGCTCCAACCTGGCGGTCTACCGCTATCCGAACAACCAGGAGCCGGCGCTCATCTGGTTCCACGACCACACCCTCGGCGCCACCCGGCTGAACGTCTACGCCGGTCTGGCCGGGGGCTATCTGATCACCGACCCGTCCGATACGTCGATCCCCTCGAATTTCCCGGCGCCGATCCCGCTGGTGGTCCAGGACCGGATGTTCGACAAGAACGGGCAGCTCTACTTCCCAGCGGGGCTGCCGTTCGTCCCGAATCCCGACCATCCTTACTGGGTCCCGGAGTTCATGGGTGACGTCGCCGCAGTGAACGGTCACGTCTGGCCGTACCTCGACGTGGAGCCGAAACGGTACCGCTTCCTGTTCATCAACGGCTCCAACGCCCGGACCTACGAGCTGTTTCTGACCAGCCAGGACACCAAGGCCAAGGGCCCGGCCATGTGGCAGATCGGCACCGACGGCGGCTACCTCGATTACCCGGTCAAGATCGACCCGAGCGGGCCCGGCAACCAGCTGCAGAAGCTCGTCCTGATGCCCGGCGAGCGGGCCGACGTGATCGTCGATTTCGCCGGGCTGGTACCGGGGACGCGCCTGCTCCTGCGCAATGTCGCCAAGACCCCGTACCCGGACGGCGACACAGTCGACGGGAGGACCCTCGGCCGGGTCATGCAGCTCCGGGTGGTCACCGGTAGTGGCGGGATCGATGCGACCTACAACCCCGCCGGCGGCGGGGCGCTGCGGGCGCCCATGGTCCGGCTGGTCGATCCGGCGGCCGGCACGCTCGCTCCGGGACTCACGGCCAGCGTGAAGCGCCAGCTGACCCTCAACGAGGTGATCGCCGAGCCGACCATGATCGAAGGGACCGAATACGAAGGCGGGCCGGAGGAGGTGCTGGTCAACAACACCCACTGGTCGGGCAAGGACGACAGCGGCAACGTCCGGCCCGACTTCACGCCGATCTCGGTCGGCGGCATCACCACCGGCTACTCGGAGCTCCCGAAGGAAGGGGAGACGGAGGTCTGGGAAATCGTCAACACCACCGCCGACGCCCACCCGATCCACCTGCACTTGGTGCAATTCCAGTTGATGAACCGGCAGAACTATGACGTCAAGCGGTTCATGGCGGCCTATACCGATGCCTATGGCGGCATGGTCGTGGACGGGCTCGGTCCCCCGAACGATTACAACGTCCCCAACGCCGACGGCGCCGTCGGTGGCAACCCGGCGGTCGGCTCGTTTCTGAGAGGCCCCGCCCGGCCGCCGCAGGCGAACGAGGCCGGGTGGAAGGACACGGTGACGATGTATCCGGGCCAGGTGACGCGCATCGCCGTCCGTTGGGCGCCGATGTCACTGCCGGCGAGCACCCCGGCCGCCGAGGCGTTTTATGCGTTCAGTCCCGACGGCGGTCACGGCTACGTCTGGCACTGCCACATCGTCGACCATGAAGACAACGAGATGATGCGGCCGACCAGCGTGCAGCCGAACGGGAACGCGACACGCACGTACGTCAAGGGCACCGATTACTGATCGGGTCCCCCACCCTGGCGGGGGTCGCCCATCGCGGGCGGCCCCCGCTTCGACCCCTGCCATGATCGGAGCCCTCCGGATGCGGCGCAGCCCAGATGGCCTGGCGCGGCCGGTCGCGATGCGCCGTCTCGTCGCGCTTGGCGGCCTGCTCGCGGTTCTGGTACACGCAGGGATGGGGAGCGTCTTCGCCGGCCCGGCACCCGAGACCAGGGCCGGGGAGGGGAGCGTTGAATTCCAGGTCCGATTTGCGAAACAGGATGCGCGCGTCCTGTTCTCGCAGGAGGAGGTCCGGCTCCTTCCCGTCACCGCCGGCCGATCGGCGTGGGAATGGGGGATATCCCTGAGCCGGTATGAGGGGCCGGACGGGCTTCGCACCGCGATCGACCCCCTGTTCCTCACCGCGGAAGCCGGCGCGCAGTATCTGCACGGCCCGCTCGTCGAGCAGTTCCGGATCGGCCCCGGCTGGCTCGAGCACAGCCTCGAGATCAGCGGGCCGGAAGGCTCGTCGCCACTCCGCTTCGAGTTCACCGTTTCCGGGGGGCTCACACCCAAAGTTTCCGAGGACGGACGGTTGGTGGCGTTCGGCGATGCCGCCGGCGTGGCGGTGCTGAAGTTTTCCGACCTGCGCGGCATTGACGCCGAAGGGCGGGAGCTGGAGGCCCTCTGGGAGCGGGTCGAGCCGGCAGAGGAATCCGGGGCGGTCCTGCGCCTGGTTGTGCAGGGGGCCGACCACCTGTTCCCGCTCCGCCTGCAAGCGCGGCTCGCGATGCCGGGGGGGGAGGCCGCGTCGGCCGGATCGCCCTCCCCCGCAACCGCCTCGCGCCTGGCAAGCGATGCCGTCCTCATCGCGGCGCCGTCGAACGACTTCTGCGCCGGCGCCGAGGTCATCCCGGGAAGCGGACCGTTTCCCGTCTATTCCTCGACCGTCGATCTCACCGAGGCGACGACCGGTGGCGATCCGGCAGCTCCCAGCTGCCAGCCGAACGTCTCCAGCAGCGTCTGGTTCGCCTTCACGCCGGCCACCGGCGGCGATTACAGCTTCTCCGTCTGCGCCGACGCCCCGACCGCCACGACCGTGGAGGACACGGTCCTCGCCATCTATTCCTCCACGACCGCCTGCGCGGGTCTGGCCGAGCTGGCGGGAGGCTGCGATGACGACACCTGCGGGCCGACCGGCCTCCAGTCGTCGATCGGCAGCGTCACGCTGAGCGGCGGGACGACCTACTACGTCGTCGCCTGGAGCTATGGCGCGACCGCTCCGGCGCCCGGCGCCGGCAGCCTCCAGCTGCGGGTCGGGGCGCTCGTCCCGCCCGGGCCGGCCCCCGCCAATGACCGGTGCGAGGCAGCCGAGCCGATACCGCCGGCCGGACCATTCCCGTACACGACGTCGCTCACGGCCGACATCAGCGGCGCTACGACCGCCGGCGACCCCCCGGTCCCATCCTGCCAGCCGAGCGTCTCCCGCAGCATCTGGTATGCGTTCACGCCGGCGGAGAGCGGCCGCTACAGCTTTTCGCTCTGCGCCGACGGCGCCACCGGCACCACGGTGGACGACACCGTTCTGGCGGTCTATGCCTCCGCGGTCGCCTGCTCCGGGTTCGTGGAGCTGCCGGCAGGATGCGACGACGATTCCTGTGTCAGCGAGGCGGCGCAATCGGCCCTCTCCGGGATCGCTCTGACCGCCGGGACGAGGTACGACATCGTCGTGTGGCAGTACGGCAACACTGCCCCGGCGCCCGGCAACCGCGCCGTCCAGATGCGCGTCAGCCGCGGTGCCTCGCCCCCCAACGACCAGTGCGCCGCGGCGACGAATCTGTTCGTCGATGTGCCGGTCGCCGGCAGCACCGTCGCCGCCCTCGATGACACCCGCCTCCCATCAGGTACAGGTTGTTTCTCGGGGGTGGGGCAGACGCCGTCGATCGCCGCCGGCGGCGACGTGGCCTACCGGTTCGTCGCGCCGGAGACCGGGCGGTACTCGTTCCGGGCAGGCGGGTTCGACACCGCCGGCAACGCGGTGCTGTATGTCGCCTCCGACTGCCCGGCCGGCGCCGCGCCGGCCCAGATAACCGGGTGCCTGGGCGCGGCCAACCGCAGCGCCGCCTCACCGGAGGAAGTGTCCTGCGTGCCGCTGGCGGCGGGCCAGACCGCCTACGTCTACGTCGACGAGAACGCGGCGACCTCGGGCGGCGCCTTCACCCTCGAGGCGATCCGGTGTGCGCCCGCGAACGAGCCGGATGGAACTCCCGCATCGGCGGGGGAGTTGGTCTGCGGGATCGAGGGTTCGATCACCCCGGCCGGCGACGCCGATTTCCACGCTCTCGGGATGCCGGTGTCCGGCTCGCGCGTTTTCGCCATGGTCGACGGCGCGGCGGCGAACAGCACCGATTTCGATCTGCGCGTCACGACCGGCGCCGACACCCTGGAGTACGACGATTTCAACAATGATCTGCCGTTCGGCTCCGCCTCCCCGAATGTCTCGGCAACGCGCCTCGACGGAACGACTGCGTATCTGAGAGTGAGCCATTACAGTCCGGCCGCCCAGGCGGAGCCGTACCGCCTCTATTCTTCGATCCGGCCCCCTGCGTCGCGCGCCACCGCGGAAGTCGAGCCGAACGACAGCCTCGCCTCGGCCGGCGCCGCCGCCAACGAGTACTACGCCGGTGTCTTGTCCGGCACGGCCGACGTCGACCTGTTCTCCTTCTCCGCCGCCGCCGGAGAGCTGCTGCAGATCGGCCTCGACCTCGACCCGGGGCGCGACAACACCGCATTCAACGGCTCGCTGGCGCTGCTGGACGCGGTGGGGGCGACCCTCTTGGTGGTGAACGACCCTTCTTTCGCCGCCTCGAACTCGGCCGGCACCGGCAGCCTGACGGCAGCGACGCCCTATTCTCCCGGCGAGGCGCTGGTCTACAGGGTGAGGGGCACCGGGACCTACTACGCCAGGGTCGCCTGGTCGTCGGGGACTCCCGGCGATTACCTGCTGTCGATCGCGCACAATTGCCGGGTCGCGCCGCCCGCCGACGTGGAGGTGATGCAGAGCGACACCCCGGACCCGATGTCCCCGGGCGGCCAGGTGACCTATGCGATCGTCGTCGCCAATCGCGGCGCACACCCGGCGTCGGTCGTGACCCTGCGCGACGCCCTGCCCGCGGGCGCGGCTTTCGTGTCGGCGCAGGCGAGCCAGGGGATCTGCGCCGGATCCGGTCCGGTGCTCTGTCACCTGGGTGACCTCGCGGCCGGCGCGTCGGCCGCCGTGACCGTGGTCGTCGCCGCGCCCGCGGCGCCGGGCCGCCTCACGAACACCGTCCGCGTCTCCACGGCGGCGATCGATCCGGCCGCCGCCAACGATGCCGCCGCGGAAACCACGACGGTCGGGACGGCGGACAGCGACGGCGACGGGGTGGCCGACCCCGTCGACTGCGCCCCGGCGGATCCGGCCGCCTGGGCCGTTCCAGGCGAGGCGGTCGGTCTGGCCGTTGCGGCCGGCCCGAGCCTTCTCACCTGGTCCGCGCCGGCGGCGCCGGGCGGCACATCCGTCCGATACGATCTGCTCCGCAGCCCGTCCGCGGCCGGATTCCAGTCGCCAATTTGCCTGTTGGCGGACACCACCGCCACGTCGGTCTCGGATGGCGAAGTGCCTGGATCGATCTTCTACTACCTGGTCCGATCGGAGAACGTCTGCGGCGCCAACCTGGGGACGCGGTCCGACGGAACTCCGCGCACCGCCGGCGCATGCCCCTGATCAGCGATCCCGCCGCGCCGCGAAGAACCGGCGGACCTCTTCGATCGATTCGGTGGTCCGGCAGGACGGCAGGGACTCGATGAACGCTGCGCCGTAAGCGCGGGTGCGCAGACGCGGGTCGAGGACCGCCACGCACCCCCGGTCGTCCCGGGTCCGGATCAGACGGCCAAATCCCTGGCGGAAGGTCAGGATCGCCGCCGGCAGCGACTCCTCCTCGAACGGGTCGCCGCCGCGGCTCTTGATCAGCTCGGCGCGCGCCTCGGCGAGCGGTTCGTCCGGCACCTCGAACGGCAGCCGGGTGATGATCACGCTGCGCAGGGCATCGCCCGGCACGTCGACCCCCTGCCAGAAAGTCATGGTGCCGAACAGCGCGCCGCGCCGGGTGGCGCGGAACTCCTCCAGGATCGCCGGCGTGCCCCCCGGCTCCTGCCGGAAGAAGCGCAGCCCGCGCAGGGCGGCATCGGCCTCCAGCGCGTCGGCGGCGCGCCGCAGCAGGCTGTAGGAGGTGAACAGCACGAAGGCGCCGCCGTCGGAGGCGCGCAGCAGCTCGCGACACTCGCGGATCACCGCGGCGGCGAACTCCTCGGGGGCGGTGGAGGGGTCAGGGACGTCCGGGGCAAGGTAGAGCAGCGCCTGCCGGCGGAAGTCGTAGGGCGACCCGAGCGCCGTCTCGTCGGCGGCGGTGATGCCGAGGCGGCGGCGCAGGTGGGCGAACGACCCGGCCGCGCTCAGGGTCGCGGACGTCAAGATCACCGAACGCCGGCCGTCGAACAGCCTCTGGCGCAGGAGCGGCGCGACCTCCACCGGCACCGCGTGCAGCACGGTCGCGGCGCGGCGCCCCCGGGACGCGTCCACCCAGTAGACGGCGTCGGGCAGCCGCTGCGCGAGGAACGCGTCGAGACGGTCGCGCAGGTCGCGGGCCCGGCCGGCGAGCGCCGACGACAACTGCGCCGCCGCCGCATCGCCGGGCTCCCGGGCGGCGTCGCGCAACTCCGCCTCCAAATCCTCCAGCGGGCGACGCAGCCGATCCTCGACCAGTCCCGCCCTGCGGATCCGGATCGGCGCGATCCCGCCCCGGCTCCGCGGTACCGCCATCGCCAGGGCCTCGCGCCGGACCTCGTCGAAGAATGTCTCGGCGGCGGCGCTCGCCTGCGCCGCGGCGGCGGCGACCCCGGCCCCGCCCTGGAGCGATCCTGCTCCGTGGCGCCGCCTTCCCCTGCGGCCGCGCGTCGATCCGGGCCCTTCGGGGAGGACGTCGTCGATCAGCCGGGCCACGGCCCGGTCGGAGACGCTCACGCCGAACTGCGCCAGCGCCGCCTCCTCGGCCCGGTGCGCCTCGTCGAGGATGACCGCGCCGTGCGGCGGCAGGATCCTGCCGCCGGTCGCCAGGTCGAGGAAGAACAGCGCATGGTTCACCACCAGCACGTGCGCGTCGCGCGAGCGCAGCAGGTCGCGCCGGTACAGGCAGGCGTCCCAGAACGGGCCGCCGGGGCCCAGGCAGATGTCGCGATCCCGGCGCAGGCGCGCCCACAGGAGGTCGGATACGGCGAACGGGATCTCGGAGCGCAGCCCCGACGTCGCCGTGGCGGCGTACCGCGCCAGCGCCTCGAGGGCGCGGTCGTCGGCGCCGCCGATCTCGAGGCCCCGCTGCTGCGTCTCCTGTTGGAGGCGCTGCACGCACAGGTAGTTCTCCGAACCCATCAGCAGGGCGAAACGGAACTCGATGCCGGCCGGCGCCAGGGCCCGCTCCAGGAGCGGCAGATCCTTGCGCCCCAGTTGTTCCTGTAGAGCCCGCGTGTGGGTCGAGACGACCACCCGCCGCTCCTCGTCCGCGATGACGCCGTGGCGGGTCGCCCACAGGATGGCGGGGACGAGATAGGCGATCGACTTGCCGACGCCGGTGCCGGCCTCGATGATGAGATGACGGCCCTCTGCCAGGGCTGCTGCCACGTCCGCCGCCATGCGGGCCTGCTGCGGGCGCGGCTCCCATGCGGGGAGGGCGCGCGCCAGCGGACCATCGTGGGTGAACAGCGGCGCGGTGTCGATCATCGATTCAGGAGCCCGGCGGAAGACCCGGACAGACCCCTAGTTCATCACGGGGACGAGCGGTTTGAGCGAGGCCAGGCGCGTGCGGACGGCTGCGGCGTCGGCCGCGAGCGGGGCCGCCTCGAGGTAAGCCTCGAGGTCGGCCACGGCCTGCCCCAGGCACGCCAGGTGATAGTAGGTGACGCCGCGGTCGCGGATCTCCTCCGGTCGTCCCGGCGTCAGGCACAACAGCATGTTCTGCACCCGGAGCGACATGTGGAAGTCGCGCTGCTGGCGATAGATCGTTTTCAGGTTGTTGAGCATCCGCGCCAGGATCTCCTTGCGCGAGGCGCGCTTCAGGAGCTCGGGGCGGAACGGGATGCGGCCCTGGGTCGACTCCAGCAGATGGGCGCGGCAATCGGCTTCGCTCAGGAGCCGCCCGCGGTTGAACGGATCGATCACCAGGTCGCCGGCCAGGTCCCGGCCGTTGTAACGCACCAGGAAATGGCCGGGAAATGCGACCCCGGCCAGCGGGCAGCCGATCCGGCGGCCGATCTCCATGTAGACGGTCGACAGGGTGATCGGAATGCCGACCCGCCGCTCGAGGACGTCGTTCAGGAACGAGTTGCGCGGGTCGTCGTACTCCTCGTGATTCCCCCGGAAGCCGAGATCCTCGAACAGCAGGCGGTTGAGATGCGCGACCTGGCTGGCGGGTCCCTCGCCGCCGCGCATCCTTGTCTTCAAGTCTTCGGCCATGTCGTCGAGCATCGTGAGGTATCGCCCGACCTGCAGGGTTGGATACTCGGCGCGCGCGATCAGCAGCGAGGCGTGGGCCAGATCGATGGCATCGTCCGGCAGGGTGACCATCGCCTCGAACGCCTTCTGGTACTGGTCTGCATCGCTCGTGTGGCCCATCGAGGCGACTATCTTACCGTGAATTCGCCGCGCCCCGCCGTCCTTAGCGCCCGCCCGTCACCCCGGAGATCTTTCAGAAGGACACTCCGAGCGCGCATACACCCGCACTTCGCCCCGCTCATGGCAAAGCGGTGCCGGGTGCGGGGGTCTCCGCGGTGACGGAGCGGCGGCCACTGCCTCGCGGGGCCGTCGCGGAGCGCGGCAGAGCGAGCGCTTTGTAGCCGAGCCCGCCGTGCGGAGCGCGAGCGAGCACCGCCCGTCGGCGTTCTCCAGCCGATCCGGGCGGCGCGCAGCGTGCCCCGC
>JAGYID010000122.1 GCA_018606725.1 Acidobacteriota bacterium | reverse complement strand
GGCGGTCTGGCGCTCGTGGTTCGCCAACGACCAGGAGCGGCTGCGGGCCCTGCTGCCGGACGACACGATCGCCATCAATAACGGCGAGGAGGCGTGGCAATCGCGTGACGAGATCCTGGCGGCGGCCGGCAAATTCGCCGCCGCCGGCAGCCGGCTGGTGCGGATGGAGTTCCCCCGAGTCGGGGTGCAGGTGTTCGGGGACGTCGCGGTCGTCTACAGCCAGTACCTGTTCGAGGTCGAGACCGCGGGCGCGCGCCAGGTATCGTCCGGGCGGGCCACCGAGGTATTCGTCCGGCGCGCCGGCCGCTGGGTCAATCCCGGCTGGCACATGGATTCGGGGAGGTGAACGCTTCCAGGGGGCGGCCCCGGGACCTGCAATCCGGCAAACCTTGCGCCGTCCCGGGTGGGCGGGAGGATGTAACCGCAAGGTCCGAACTCGACTCTCCATAGGTGGCGGGGCGACTGCCCGCCACCGGGCCGCTATGCCTACAAATCCGTGATGGCCCGGGGTTTGCTGGATCCTCGACCTTGGAGGCCTGTCCCCGTGGGCACGATGAGGGCGGCAGCACCAGCAGCACCAGCAATACTAGGGCGAGTTGAGCGGTTCTTCGTCGCAGAATCTGACCAGCAGGTCGGCGACCCGCGCGTACACCCCGCCGGGGCCGGCGGCGTGGACGCGGGCGGCGAATTGCGGCAGCCATCGGACCAGGTGGTCGTCGAAGAAGCGCCTCGCAGCGGCCACGGCGGGCCCGAGCGCGGCGGGGTCGCCGGTCAATCGGGCGGCGCGGACGTGGCGACAGAGGAAGTGCATGTACTCAAGCTCGGTCCCGATGTAGTCGGCCGGCTCGCCGGCATCGGCGGCGGTCTCGAGCCCCTGCTGCCGGTATTGCTCCGCGACCCACGCGCACGACGGCCCCATAAGGCGGCGGTCCAGATACCAGGAGGCGTAAGGCGGCGCCGGGACCCCGCCCGGCGCGTTGACGAACAGGCGGACGCGATCGACTTCGATCTGTTGGCGCGGCTGGCGGCCGAATTCGGCGATCAGCGCCGCGATGGCGGCACGGGTGCGCGGCAAGGCGCGCGGCGGCGGGCCGTCGCGGCCCGCCGCCGGGTCGCCGCTCGCGGCGAACGGTTCGAGCCGCGCGGGAATCGGCCCGAACAGTGCCGCGACCTGGCTGTAGACCCAGCAGCGCACATCGTCTCCGGTCGTCTCGGTCGGCATCGCTCTCATGGCCGCTCCATCATGATGGCAGGTTTCGTGCCAGACGCGGGCGGGAGGTGGACGTGAGCGCAGGCGAACGCGGGTCGGACAGCTTCGAACCGTCGTCGCCGTCGATCCTCGGACAGATCCGCGACGGCCTGGTGGTGCTCGATCTGGACGGCCGGATCATGTTCACCAATCCGATCTTCCTCGACATGGTCGGACGGACCGGCGAGGACCTGCGCGGCCGTCCCGGCGCGGAGATCTTCGATCCCGTCATCTGGCCGCTGCTCGACCCGGGACGCCTGCCGCCGATGGACGATGCCGGCGAATCTCATTTCAACGTCTGCGTGCCCGACCAGAGCGGGCGGAAGCGCTCCTACTGCTTCATCGCTTCGCCGGTGCGCGACGAACAGGGGAACATCGTCGGGGTGCTGGAGAACTTCCGCGGCATGGACCGGCTGCGCGACATGATCCTGCAGCTCGAGGAGGTCACGCAGCTGTCGCGACGCGAGAAGGAGAAGACCGACCGCATCCTCGATTCGATCGCCGACGGCGTGTTCGCGGTCGACCGCGACCGCCGCATCGCCTCGTTCTCGGACAAGATGGCGCGGCTGACCGGGGTCGAGGCGTCGCAGGCGGTCGGGCGCACCTGCATGGAGGTCCTGCGCGGCACCAAGTGCGACACCGATTGCCCGCTGCGCTGGAGCTTCGGCAACGGCCGGGTGGTGGAGAACTGCTCCGAGACGCTGCGCGTCCCGGCGGGCGAGATCCCGGTGTTCGTCACCACGGCGTTCCAGCACGACACGCGCGGCGCAGTCACCGGCCTGACCGGCGTCGTACACGATCGCAGCGAGGTGGAGCGCCTGCGCCGCGAGCTGCAGGGGCGGCGCGCCCAGCACGACATCATCGCCCGCGGGCGCGCCATGCAGGAAATCATCCAGGTGGTCGAGACGGTCGCCGATACCGACGCGACCGTGCTGATCACCGGCGAGAGCGGCACCGGCAAGGAGATCGTCGCCAAGGCGGTCCACCAGCTCAGCGGCCGGCGCGACAAGCCGTTCGTGACGCTCAACTGCGCCTCGCTCAACGACAACCTGCTGGAGAGCGAGTTGTTCGGTCATGTGCGCGGCGCCTTCACCGGCGCCGTCAAGGACAAGCCGGGCCGCTTCGAGCTGGCGGCCGGCGGCACCATCTTCCTGGACGAGATCGGCGACACCACGCCGGCGCTTCAAGTCAAGCTGCTGCGGGTGCTGCAGGAGAAAACCTTCGAGCGGGTCGGCGAGGCGCGCACGCGGGCCGTCGACGTGCGGATCATCGCCGCGACCAACCGCGACCTGCGATCGCTCGTGCAGGGGGGGCGGTTCCGCGAGGACCTCTATTACCGGCTGTCGGTCGTGCCGATCCACCTGCCGCCGCTGCGCGATCGGCCCGAGGACATCCCGCTGCTGGTGCAGCACTTCATCGACACGTACCGGCCGCGCTACTTCAGCGGCCGCGAGCAGGAGTTCGAGGGGATCTCCAACCGCGCCCTGGCACTGCTGATGAGCTATCACTGGCCCGGCAACGTGCGCGAGCTGGAGCACACCATCGAGTACGCGATGATCTCGACCACCAGCAACCGGATCGAGCGCGCCTTCCTGCCGGCGCCGCTGCGACAGCTGCAGCCGGTCGATGACGCGTCGCGGCCGCCGGGGGACGCGTCCGGGACCGCGGTCGCGAGCGCGAGCGGTCGTGCGGCAGCGGAAGCGGCCGGGGATGTGACAGCGGAAGCGGCCGGACCCGACGACGGCGAGACGTTGCTCGACGCCCTCCAACGCAATCGCTGGAACGCCACGCGCACGGCGCGCGAGCTCGGCATCAGCCGCACGACGCTGTGGCGCCGCATGAAAAGCCTCGACCTCCTCAAGAACGCCGGCGACCACCTGTCGTAACGCGCCGCTCCGGCTACACGCCCGCACACTTGCGCGCACCTTCACGTAACAGTTCGTTGCATCGCAACAGTTTGTTTCAGATGGAACGAACGGTTTGCCACGCCATCGGTGTCCGCCCGCGAACGCAGGCGCTGCAGTCGGGCAAAGCGCACCCACAACCGCCATGACATCAACAGTTGCGCGACGCGCCCGGTCGGCGACGGGGGGTGGTACGGCCATTGCCCTATGGAGGGTCGGACATAGCGCCGGCAACGACCGGCTTGTCCGGAGGAGAGGAGGTCCGAAGATGCGCACGCGAATCCTGGCAGCGCTCCTCGCCGTCGTCGGCGTCGCAGTGGCGGCGGCCGGCATCGGCCTGGAGGCGAAGGGGCCGAACCCGTACCACGGCCGGACGGTCTACAAGGCGACCTGCAAGCAGTGCCACAGGAAGGGCGGCGAGGCGGCGAACCAGACGCCGATGTCGAAAACCATCGCGCAGTGGGAGAGCTTCTTCAAGAGCAAGGTGCAGGGCTGCGCCAAGAAGGTCGAGGAGAAGACCGGCAAGCCGCTGAGCGCCGAGGACATAGCCGACATGAAGTTCTTCCTGGTGTCGCACGCGGCCGATTCCGACCAACCCGAGACTTGCGGTGAATGACA
The DNA here is from genome assembly GCA_018606725.1 of Acidobacteriota bacterium. Lineage (GTDB taxonomy): Bacteria > Acidobacteriota > Polarisedimenticolia > Gp22-AA2 > Gp22-AA2 > JAGYID01. Next base: position 5,382 of record JAGYID010000122.1, on the reverse strand, counting down.
AGGAGACGCCCATGACCGAGAAACTGATGAAGCGACCGGCCGCCCTCACCCTGGCGATCATGCTCGGGCTTCTGGCGGCGGTAGTGGCGATGATGCCGATGCCGGTCCTGGCGGCCGACGACGCACAAGGCAAGGAAGCGGCGACCGCGGGCACCAAGGACGACGGCACGGAAGGGCGGGTCGAGGAGCTCGAGCGCAAGGCCGCCATGGATCGGCTCAACTTCACCGGTGAGCTCCGGGTGACGGCCGATACCATCGACGCCACGCAGGCCGCCTATTTCGATGGCATGATGCTGCAGGCGGGGGTCGTCGATTCGATTTTCTACGTGCAGAGCAACGGCGGCATGTTCCCAGCGCCGATCGACCCCAACGACCCGCTGTCGATCTACCAGGTGCTGGCGTCGAACGTGCAAGCGAACTATGCCGACTACCTCTATTACATCGACCATCTGACGTTCGACGATTTGAAGGCGACCATCGGCAGCTTCCCGCCGGCGCAGCAGGCGGCCCTGATGGGCATGCTGGTCCCCGGCACGGCGCGCCCGGAGCAGGACTACAAGAACGACATCATCTACACCACCCGGCTGCGTCTCAACATCAAGGGGGACGTCGACGAGCACTTCTCGTTCGCCGGCCGGCTGGCGATGTACAAGACCTGGGGCGACAGCTCGGGCGTGCAGGTGTTCAACGGTCAGTCGAACTCGATCAACATCGACGGCGTCACGACCTCGGTTCCGAACAGCGACATCCTGCGGGTCGACCGGGCCTACTTCGACTGGAAGAACATCAACGACACCGGCTGGTACCTGTCCATCGGACGGCGGCCGTCGACCGGCGGCCCGCCGCTGGAAATCCGCGAAGACCGGCCGCGCGGCGGCACGCCGCTCGGTCACGTCGTCGATTTCCAGTTCGACGGCATCACCGCCGGCTACAGCTTCCAGAAGATGCCGGGCGCCGTCTACCGCTTCTGCTACGGCGTCGGCTTCGAATCCGGCTTCGGCAGCGCCGACCAGCTGCGCTCGCCGGCGGACCGCATGGACGACGTCAATTTCGGCGGCCTGAACCTCGACCTGTACGGCAGCGAACGGATGTTCGTGCAGGCGACCATGCTGCGGGCCTTCGACGTCACCGACGGGTTCAACGGGCTGGTGGTCATGCCGGTCAACCCGGTGACCGGCCAGCCGGCGCCGGGTCCGGCGGTGATGCGCTTCACGCCGTCGGCGAATCTCGGCGACATCGACCTGGCGGCGATCCTGATGGAGCGCACCGACGGGCCGGTCCGCTGGTTCGCGTCGGTCGCCGGCATGCAGTCCCACCCGAACAACGTCACCACGCCGTTCGGCGGCCTGTTCAGCGACCCGTACACCGTGCCCGAGAGCCACACCGCCTCCTCGGTGTACGCCGGGTTCCGCTATGACTTCAAGAACAACAAGACGCAGGTCGGGCTGGAGTACAACCACGGCTCGCAGTTCTGGTTTAACTTCACCAACGCTTCCGACGACCTGCTGCTGTCGAAGCTGGCGACGCGCGGCGACGTGTACGAGGCCTACTGGCTCCAGAAGCTCGGCGCCCGCGTCCAGTTCCGCCTGTCGGCGATCGACTACAAGTACGACTACAGCGGCAGCGGCTGGCACATGGGCCTGCCGAAGAAGCTCGAGGAGATGCCGATCCTCGGGTTCCCGACCTACAAGGACGCGCTCAACATCCGCGCCGCCATGACGGTGAGGTTCTGATGAAGGGCCCGGCCCTCAGCCGCCGCGGCTTCCTCGGGGCGACCGGGGTCGGGCTCGCCGCGCTCGCCACCACCGGGTGCGAGCGGGTCGGACGGTTCCTGCAGTACTCCTCGTCGCGCGCGCCGTCCTCGAAAGTGGCGGCGCGCCGCGATCTCACCGACATTTACAGTATCTGCGACAACTGCGTGAACAAGTGCGGCGTGCGGGCCCACGTCGCCGGCGGCCGGTTGGTCAAGCTCGACCCCAATCCGCACTTCCCCAAGTCGCGCTCGATGCTGTGCGCCAAGGGAAACGCCGGGATCAAGGTCCTCGAGGACCCGGATCGGCTGAAGCACCCGTTGATCCGGGTCGGCGAGCGCGGCGCCGGGCAGTGGCGGGTGGCGACCTGGGACGAGGCGCTCGACTTCGTCGCGACCCGCCTCAAGGTGGTGCGCGAAAAGTACGGACCGCAGGGGGTGCTGTTCTCCTCCAGCGAGGGGTTCCAGGAGCGCTTCTTCAGGACCTTCAACCAGGCATTCGGCTCGCCGAACGTCTGCCGGCACCCGACCCTGTGCCTGGCGTCGTCCAATCTCGGGTTCTTCATCACCTACGGCACGGTGCCGGAATACGACATCGAGAACAGCCGCTACATCATCATGAGCGGCGCCAACCGGCTCGAGTCGTTCATCACCCCCGATTCGATCGATCTCATGACGGTGACGCGCACCAAGAAGGCGAAGCTGGTCTATCTCGACCCGCGCTTCACCGTGACCGCCTCCAAGGCGGACGAGTGGCTGCCGATCCGGCCCGGCACCGACCTCGCTTTCTATCTGGCGCTGATCCACGTGCTGATCGAGGAGAAGCTCTACGACCAGGCGTTCGTCGCGGCGTACACGCACGGCTTTGACGAGCTGACAGCGCACGTGGCGCCGTGCACGCCGGAGTGGGCCGCCACGGAAACCGACATCCCGGCGGAGCGCATCCGCGCCATCGCGCGCGAATTCGCCTATTACGCGCCGCGGGCGGTGATCTACCGCGGGCGGCGATCCTCCTGGTACAGCAACGACACCGAGATGCGCCAGGCGATGGCGATCGCCAACGCGCTGGTGGGCAACTGGGACCAGCCGGGCGGGATCGTCCCGAAGGACGCGATCGCCCTTGGCAGCGTCGAGCTGCCGGAGCCGCCGTACCCCGAGGTGTCGAGCTGCGACGGTGTCTCGGAAGAGCACCCGTTGTCCCGCTTCGACGATGGCAACTACCTCGACATGCGCCGGCACATCCTGGCCGACGAACCTTATCCGGTGCGCGGCTGGATGATCTACAAGCAGAACCCGATGCACGCCCTGCCGGATCGGGCTCTCACGGAGACGATGTTCCGGAAGATGGATCTGGTCGTGGTGATCGACATCATGCCGACCGACAGCGCCTGGCTGGCGGACGTCATCCTGCCGGAGTCGACCTACCTCGAGCGCACCGACCCGGTCGAAGGGTTCAACGCGCCGTACCCGTTCATCGCCCTGCGCCGCCAGGTCGTGCCGCCGCAGTTCGACACGCGCCCGTGCCTCGACATCATGCGCGGGCTGGCGGAGCGGCTCGACCTGAATGACCACTTCAACTACGACATGGACGCCTTCATCGCCGCGCAGCTGGCGCCGCTGGGGCTGCGGACGGACGATTTCCTGGCGACCGGCCACTGGAGCGACAACAAGACGCGCGCCTTCGGTGCCACCCGCAATCCCGACTTCCGCTTCAAGACGCCGACCGGGAAGATCGAGCTCGCCAACGAGCGGCTGCGCCGCCGGGGCTTCGACCCGCTGCCGCGTTACGTCGCCCCGACGCAGCCGTCGCCCGGGCAGTTCCGCCTCATCGTCGGCAAACAGGCGTACTTCACCCACGCCATGCACCAGAACAACGAATGGCTGCACGAGATTTGCCCGGAGAACTTCGTCTGGATCAACAGCGCCGAGGCCCGGCGGCGGGGCATCGCCGACGGCGACTGGGTGACCGTGCGCAGCCCGATCGGCAGCGTCCGGATCAAAGCGTACGTGACCGACCGCATCCGCGCCGACTGCGTGCACATCCCGCACGGCTTCGGGCAGCGCTCGCCGGGGCTGCGCCTGGCGGAGGGGCGCGGCGCCAGCGACCAGGACCTGATCGTGCCGCGCGAGGATCGCCTCAGCGGCAACGCCGCCCTGCACGAGACGTTCGTCAGCATCGAGAGGGCCTGACAGATGAGCGACGAACGCCCGCGCCGCTACGCCATGGTCATTGACGGCCGCGCCTGCCTGAACTGCAAGGCCTGCGTCGTCGCCTGCAAGGCGGAAAACGACGTGCCGCTCGGCCACAACCGGATCTGGGTGAACCAGACCGAGAAGGGCTCGTTCCCGTTCGTCTCGGTGCAGATGGACCCGGGACAGTGCATGCAGTGCGACAACCCGCCGTGCGTGCGGGTCTGCCCGACCGGCGCCTCGTACATCGACGCGGATGGCATCATCCTGGTCAACCCCGCCAAGTGCATCGGCTGCCGGTACTGCATCGAGGCCTGCCCGTACGCGGCCCGCTACTTCGACGAGGAGTCGGGTACCGTCGACAAATGCACCTTCTGCCGGCACCGGATCGATGCCGGGCAGGAGCCGGCATGCGTGGTCACCTGCCCGACCAAGGTGCGGGTCTTCGGCGATCTCGACGACCCGGACAGCGAGGCCTCGAAGCTCCTGGCGCGCAACAGGGTCGAGGTGCGCAAGGAAGAGGCGGGCACCGAGCCGAAGATCTTCTACCTGTCCTGAGGAGCCCGGTCACGGGACGCGGGGGAGCGCGGTCATGGAACACAACTGGGGACTGCTGATCGTCATCTACCTGCTGCTCGGCGGGCTGAGCGCCGGCGCCATGGTCATCTCGGGGCTGGCGACGTACCTGGGGCGGCAGGAGCGCTACCTCGCGCTGGCGCGCGTCGGCGCTTTCGTGGCGCCGTTCCCGGTGCTGATCGGGTCGGGGCTGCTGGTGTTCGACCTGGGCCGGCCGATGCAGTTCTGGAGGCTGTTCTTCGCGTTCGAGCCCGAATCGCCGATGTGGGTCGGGACGTGGCTGCTGGCGCTGTTCTCGCTGGTGAGCCTGGCGTACATGAACCTGTTCCTGCCGGACCGCCTGCGTATCTGGAAGCCGGCGCAGGCGCAAGCCTGGAAGAACATCCTGGCCGCGGCCGGCCTGCCGATCGGGCTGGGAGTCGGGATCTACACCGGCGTGTTGCTCGGCGCGGTGCCGGCGCGGCCGTTCTGGAACACGCCGATGGTGGCGCAGCTGTTCCTGTTCTCGGCGCTGTCGACCGCCTCGGCGCTGTTGATGATCCTGGTGCCGATTTTCGATCGGGGAGGCGAGGTCAACGAAGAGCGCAAGCTGCTGATCTCGGCCGACGTCATCTTCATCCTGCTCGAGCTCCTGATCATCGCGCCCTACATCCTGCACGCCGAATTGTCGACGCGCAGCGCGCGGGAGTCGCTGGGGCTCATCCTCGGCGGCCCCTACACGGGAGTGTTCTGGATCGGTGTCGTGCTGCTGGGGCTCCTGGTGCCGTTGGCGACCGAGGTCCTGGAGCTGGCGCCGACGCTGGGCCGCGGCGGCGCGTTCCGTCCGCACCGCGTCATCGAGATCGCCGCCGGCATCCTGGTCCTGC
>JAGYID010000037.1 GCA_018606725.1 Acidobacteriota bacterium | reverse complement strand
CGTCCATCGCCGCCCCTCGCCACGGCGACCGGCAGGGCGAAGGCGTTGCTGTCCTCGGCCTCGGCGCCGACGAAGAAGTCCTTGACCCTGGAGGCGGAGCCCTTCTGCCGGGCGAGTCCGGTCAGCGAGCGCACGAAGGTCACCTTCGGCTTGTTCGGCTGGTACGGCCACTGCAGGACGAAGTCCGGCTGCGCCGTGCGCAATGACCAGCGCGCCGCGCTGCAGGCCGAGCACAGGAGGATCAGGGCGCCGCACAGCGCCCGTCGCCCGCCGCCCATCCGGTTCCAGATTGACGTGATCATCTCGGCGCCCGCGTCGCCCCCGGCTAGAAAAACACTCTCCGGACGTTGAAATAGTAGTACTCATGAAAGCGGCTGTTGTCGAAGCCGGTGGCGCCCTGGGTATCGGAGGAATAGGCGCTGGCGCCGGCGGAGAAGTCCAGCTTGCCGATCTTCCACAACAGGGAGGCGTTCACGGCGTAGGCATTGGTGTCGACGATGCCCTGCAGCCGCGAGAACGAGCCGCCCGCCGACAGCGCCATGCTCCGCGGCGGCAGCTGCTTCTGGATGCTGCCGGAAGCGGAGATCGTCGAGTCGGTGTAGCCCTCCCCGAGCTGAATCGTCGTGCCCTCGGGGAAGTACTTGTTCAGGTAGGTGGCGGTCGCGTAGAGCCTGGTGGTCGGGTTCAGCGTGCCCACGTACTGGAGCTCGCCCTTCCAGGCCCGGTACGGGCTTACCTCCCACTGGACGTCCTGGTATTCGCCGCGGGCCCGCCAGGGGCCGCGGTGATACCGCACGCCCGCGGTGATGGTTCTCGAATCGAGGGGGATTCCCGGGAACGTCCCGGTCACGACATCGGATTGGACCGATCCGTAGCTGTAGTAGGGGGTCAGCATGGTGTCAAACAGCTCGACGCTGGCATTGTACCCGAGGGTGTCGGTCTGCAGCCCGAAGTCCCCGGTGATCAGGGAGTAGGAGACGAAGAAGTCGTAGGTCCCGGGCACGACGAACGCCGGAGGCAGCGCGAACACGGTGATCTGCACGGTGTTCGAGATCGGCGTCACCGTGTAGTGGATGGTCTCCGTCAGGAGGATCATCTGAAACGGGGAGAGTGGGGACTGGAGATACACCGCTACGCTGGGCAGATCGACGTTCTGCTGGACGAGATCGAAGAATCCCGGCACGGGGGTGGCGAGATGCGGCTCATTGACGACGTCCGCCCGCCCCTGGTTTTCCGTCTTCCCCCGCCCCAGATAAACGCCGGCGAGGAGCCTGCCCCGCGGGATGAGCTTGTTGTAGCTGAGCCCCAGCGTGTTGGACCGGAACGTGGTGTCGCCGCCGGACGAGCTCCTGGAATGGTCGAGATAGGTGTAGGTGGTGTCGAGATTCTGGTACAGCCGGTGCAGGACATCGAGTTGAAAGTTGCGGCTCAGGTCGGACAGCGTCCGCGACCCCGACGCGATCCCGCCCGGCTGCTCGCTGTTGTTGTCCTGATAGCGATACGACACGTTGCTCCTGAAGCCCAGGGGAAAGTAGAGATTCAGCATTTCGTACCAGGCGAACTGGTCGGTGGTGTAGCGCCCCGACGCATTCCCTTCTTGGTCGGACGTATTGCTCGCCAGGGTGGTCGTCAGGCGCGCGCGCCTGAGATCGATGACATTGCCGAACAGGTACTCCGTCGTGTCGCCCTCGAGGCCAGCCGAGTTGCTGAACGTCGACGGATGATAGGCGGCGTTCGCGGAGACCAGATACCCGTTCCGGGTGACCTTCAGGACCTCGCCGTCCACGCTGTACCTGGCGACGTTCGAGGAGGACACCCCGGACTCGATGGTGTTGTCGTTATAGCCGGCCCTGAGCGCCCAGGGTTTTCTGCGGTACTGGAATGAACCGCCCCAGCTCGTCTGGACGTTGTTGTGCTGTACCGCCGATTGTTCCTTGAACAGCGGCTCGTAGCGGAGCGCGAACAGCTCGGCGCTGTAAGGATGCTCCGGCAGGAACAGGAGCTTGGTGTCGTATTCGACGCCAGAGCCGTGCGTCCATCCGGGCGAGTCGAAGGACGTGGCCCGGTAGTCCTCCTGCTTCAGGGCCCCGGCGAGCGCGACGTAATACTGGAGGAACTTCGGATGATAGACATAGCCGTTCGAATAGGCTGTCAGCTTCTCCCTGAAGAAGGTGTCGGTCCACTCGAACGGCCAGGTACCGTTGCGGCTGTCGTCGTGCTCGATCGATCCGAACAGGTCGAAGAAGGCGCCGTTGCGCGTAGCCCTTGGAACGAAAGACTTCCAGTCGGCGAAGGCGCACGTGCAGGCGCAACCGACCGCGACAATCCGGATGAGAAGCGTCTTCAAGCGCAAACAGTGACCCCGCCGCTACTTCAACAGGTACTTCCTGTCGGACATGTGGGCGTCATGACAGATGGTGCAGTTCTCCTGAAGCCCGTGCTGCGCGCCGATTCCCCCCTTGGACTGACGGTCGTGGCAATGCAGGCAGAAGTCGTCGGATTCGGAGACGAGAAGGTAGCGCGACCGGGAGCTGTGCGGATCGTGACACACGAGACAGCCGCCCGAGGCCAGCGGTCCATGGACGTAGGTCTTGCCCAGCCCGAGGTCATGGCACCGGAAGCACAATTGATCTCCGGGCGCGATCAGGGCATTGGTCGCGCCGGCATCGTGGCAGGCGTTGCATAACTTCGCGGCGTAGGGGCCATGCTCACGGTAGGGGACCCGCGACGCGGGGGCGGCGCCCGCGCCGCCCCCGGCCTGTTGCGCCTGCGCCGCAGCGGGTGTCCTGGGCGGCGGCACGCCGTCGAAGAAGAAGGTGAGGACCTTGTGGCGCGTCGTCGCGCTGCAACCGGTCGACAGCGCGGCTGCAACGATCATCCCCATCGCCAGCGTCCGAACCGTCATCGGATCCCGGGTCCCGGCCCCTGGTCAATGCCGAGGCTCACTCCTTCGGCTGCTTCTCCAGCTCTTTCTTCCGCCGCTCCTCGATCTGCTTCAGGACCTCCTCGTCGCTCGGGTAGGTCTTCCCCTTCTCCTGGCCGAACGCGAAGACGTTCACCAGGCGCGGGCCGAATTGGCTGGTCACCAGGACCAGGTACTCGATCTGGAAATCGGCCTGGGCGTATTGCTGAAAGTACTGCAAGTTGTCGTAGTCGATCGCGACCTTGGCCGGCAGCGTGAAGCTGCCCGCCGCCTCGCCGCTTCCCCCGAAGAACATCAGCAGTCGTCCTTCGCCGTTGAAGATCTGCACGTTGTTGAAGGAGGCATCGACCGCGTACAGCCGGCCCTGGCGATCGAGGGCGATCCCCTTCGGTCTCGCGAAGTGTCCGAGGTTGTCACCCGGCTTTCCGAACGTCGCCTTGAAGTGACCGTCCCGATCGAACTTGACCACCTGGAAGCGCCCGATGTCGGTGACGTAGAGGTATCCCTGGCCGTCGAACGCCAGATTGGTGGGACGGTCGAGGCGTTCCGAGGGCTCTCCCTTGTCGCCGATCGCCTTGATCATCTCGCCGCTCTGCTTGTCGAAGATCTTGACCAGGCCGTTGGCGACATCGGCGACGTAGAGCCTGTCCTCGAACGGAACGGCATCCACGGGCCTCCATCCCCCCGGCGCTCCATAGGCCTTCAGGTAGTCATCATTCCGGTCGAAGACGACGATCTGGCCACGACTCGGGTCGGCCACGTACTTGGTGCCGTCCTTTTCGATGCTGATATTGGCCGGCGCGACGAGGGCCCCCGGTCCGGAGGCGCCTTTCAGGGCCCCGAAGCTTCTGCTCTTGAGATCGAACACGAGCACCGTCGAGTTGGTGTCGCAGACGTAGATTCTTCCGTCGTAAATCCCGACACCGTACGGCTTGTCGATCTTGATGTCCTGCTGCGCGCCGACCACGAACCGGTCGAACGCCGACTGTTTCTCGACATCCTTCAGGCCGCTGAAGGAGGTCAGATACTGCAGTCGGGGAGGCTCGGGCGCCGGCGGGAAGAAGACCGCCGGAGCCTTCGGGTGGGTCGTGGCGCAGCCCGCCGCCAGGAACGCCAGGACCGCCAAGCTCGCACCCTTGAGGCGGTTCGTCATGCGTGTGCACCGTCCTCCCGCGTTCCCGGGAACTCTCCGTCAGCAGCGCCACTCCGGCGAAGCGGCCGACACTCTATCACCATGCGGCAGCGCAGCGGCCGCAGCGAAGACCGCCCGAAATGACGAGAGGGGAATGGAGACCATTCCCCTCTCGCTTGAATCGAGCAGAGCGGTTCGTTATGGAGCCGTGTAGGTGCCCTTGTCGTGGCATGTCAGGCAGAGCTGGCTGTTGACGTCGCTCCTCCACAGGAGGGTCTCGCCGCTCGGGTTGCCCTTGTTGTGGACCGAGTGGCAGGTGGCGCACTCGACCATCGAGCTCCCGGGGCCGAACAGGTGATCGCGCACCGTGCTCGTCGCCGTCAGGTTGGTGGTGTCCGCCGGGCGGATCTCGGTGTCCACCGCCTGGACCGCGTCGTAGTCGAACCCGACCGGGTGGTGGTTGCCGAGGTAGTTGTCCTTGCCGATCACGTACTGGGCGCCGATCGTCCCGCCGCCGCTGCTCTGGGACGCGGTCGGCTGGTCGGTCGTGCCGTACGAGTTGACCGAGATGCTTCCGTCATGACAGCTGAGGCAGAGCAGGGAGACGCTGCCCGGCGTCATGCCGTTGGCGATGGCCTGCGACGCCTTCGGGCTGGCGGCATTCCGCCGGGATCGCCACGTAATTCATGCCGTTCACGGCCTGGGACAGGTCGTGCACCGTGCCGTTGATCCCCGTATCGGGGGTGTACGATCCGGTGTACGCCACGGCGTACGGCGCCAGCAACATCCCGAGAGCGACAACCAGCGCACCGAGCAACAGTCTCCTCATGGCTCCTCCATTGAATTCATCGGGTCGCATTGTCCGAAACCCTCCTCACTCCGACACAGGTGCGCGGGTTACCCCGCCTGCCTTCCTTACGGTCCGGTGGCGACGACGCTGTTCCCGGAGCTGCTGGGCCCGACCGTGATCGTCGCCGCGGGAATCGCAAAGGTGTAGCCGGACTTGACGATGGTCAGCGTGTACGTGCCCGGCTTGAGCGTACCGGCCGAGAACGTGCCGTTGGCCGCCGTATAGACGGTCTTCACGATGCTGAGGCCCTTCTTCACGGTGACCATCGCGGACGGCAGCACCGTGGTGCCATTCGTGGCGAACACCGTGCCGCTGATGGTGAAGTACGCCGGCGTCGCGGTGCACGTCCTGGTGCGCTGCTGGCCGATGGTGTCGATCGCCTTGTGGGTGATCGTGTAGGTGCCGGCATTGAGATAGGTGCGGGAGAACGGCCCGAACGGCGCCGTCGTGTCGTTGCCGAGGATGCTGCCGTCGCCCCAGTTCACGGTCACCTGCTTGATGCCGTTGTCATCGGTCGAGGTGTCGGTCAGCGTCTCCGTCCAGGTGTCGGCATTGAAAGCGCAGACGCCTGCGACCGTGGGCGCGGTGTCGGGCGCGTAGACCGTGACCGTCCTTGACACCGAGCCGCCGTTGACGCCGTACTGCTCGACGGTCAGCGTGATCGTCTTGACGCCCCCTGTGGCGTAAGTGTGCGAGGCGGTCACGCCGGACCCGTCGGGCGTCCCGTCGCCCCAGCTCCAGTCGTACGCGTCGCAGTTGGCGCCGCTGCCGCTGCAGGTCGAGCCCGAGGCGTCGACGTTGACCGTCAGCGTGTTGGGGCTGCCGAGCGACGTGGCGAAGTTCACGTACGGCTTGTCGTTGTGGATGTTCTCGGCGAGCGCGGCCAGCTGCGTCTTGGTCATGTAGCCGGCGCCGTTCCTGGTGGCGTTCTGGACGACGCTCTTGCCGGTGACCGACAGGGACGGCGCGCCGGCCAGGTTGATGACTGGCGCGGCGACCGAGACGATGTAGGTCTCGAAATCGCCCCGGCCCAGGCCTTCGTCGTCGTACCCGAGGGCGCCGGCGTCGGCGACGGTGATCTTCTGGCCGGCGGTGAAGCCGGTCGTGCTGGCGACGGTCAGGACCTTGCTGCCGCTGGCGATGTCGCCGGTGGTGGTCGCCTGGGCGGTTCCGCCGCCGTGACACTGACCACAGGCATGGTCGATGTCGACCCAGACGGCATTGGTGAAGGTGCCGTCCGGCGTGGTATTGGCGTTGACCGTGGCGGTCAGGGCGGTCGCCGGGAACGTCGAGTAGGACGGATCGGCGTTGACCCGGAACATGTGCATGCCGTCCGGCATATGGCAGCTGACGCAGGCCTCAGCGGGCTCCTCATCCATCTCCTCGAGCGGCGTGCCGGTCCCCTTCGGATGCAGGATGGCGGTCAGGCTCTTGGCGTGGCAGGCGGTGCACTCTTCCCTGATCGCCCCTTCCTGGCCCGGCGCCGGCTCGAAGGCTTCCTCCACGACGCTCTTGTGCACGTCGTGGCAGCCGGTGCAGCCGTTGCCGGTGTTGGCCGCCTCGCCGTCGATCTGGAAGAAGCTCTTGTACTCGCCGGTCATGGCGTAGTTGAACTTGCCGGTGGCGATCTGGCTGAAGGTGCCGGTGAACTTCCCGTGCGGGCTGTTCAGGAACATGTTGCCGTGCGGGTGGCTGACGAACGCCACGGTGCCGTGGGCCGGTCCGACCTTCAGCACGGTCCCCGGGTTGGTGCTGTCGTACGGGGCGCCGCCGGTCTCCTGTCTGTGGCACTGCATGCACAGTGCGGTGATGATCGGACCTCGCTGCGTTTTGGAGCCGGTCCAGCGAGCGTCGATGTCCTCGCAGCGGATGACGTCCGTCGCGGCAGCCCACTGCCTGACGAGGGTCCAGACTCCGCGGGGAGCCCAGGTTCCGCCATTGGCCAAGCAGGTGGGCTGCGTGGTGTACAGCGGGTCGCTGCAGACATTGGTTTCGCAGGTGGCCTGCGTCGTGTACAGGGGGTCGCTGCAGTTGTTGGCCTCGCAGGACGCCTGGGTCGTGAACAGCGGGTTGTTGCAGATGCCAGCCATGTTGCACGACGGGATGTACCAGACCGCGCCGGCGCCTTCGCAGGTCGCCTGGCTGGTGGAGGTCCCGTTGCTGCACGCCGTCAGCCAGGTGCCGCCGGCGGCCGTGCACTGCGCCTGCAGCGTAAACCGGGAGTCGGTGCAGTAGCCGCTGCCGGCGTCGGGAGACGTCAGGACGCTGTGATGGCTGGACATGCCGGTCGGCGCGCTGTACGGCGGCACGCCGCCGTTGGTCGTGTTGTCGACGGCAGACGAGTGGCAGCGGGAGCACGCGATGCCCCAGTAATCCCAGGACGCGTAGCGGTTGGCGTCCCCGGTCACGCCGCTGCTGAGATTGACCACGCCGAACGGCGCATCGGAGTTCCGATCCCAGGTGATGCCGGGGATCATCCTCTCCGGCAGCTTCGCGAGGTTGCCGGTGCTCGGGCCGATGGCGGCGTCGGAGGTCCAGCCGGTCGTGTGGCAGCGGGCGCAGGAATACGAGGCGCCGGCGTTGAAGATCCAGGTTCCGCCGTTGCTCTCGCAGGTCGTCTGGGTCGTGTACAGCGGATTGCTGCACACTTTGGAGGTGCTCGCCGGGGCTTTGTAGATCGCCCGTGGCAAGGCACTCAGCCAGTCGCCGTAGATCCAGGTGAGATCGCGGCTGACCCCGCCGACCGAGATCGTGCCGGTGCCCCAGTCGAAGACGTTGCCGCTGTCGTCGGAGGGGTAGATCATCAGCGCGCGTTCCCAGGTCCCGCTGTGCGCCTCGCAGTCGGCGCGGTTGGTGAACATCGGAACGGTGCACTCATACGCGGGGCCGGCCCACGGCATGCCGACCGTCACCGGTCTCGACATGTTCTTGTGGCCGGTCCTCAGGTACCAGTCGACGTCCCTGATCCGCGGGCCGTTCCACTCGGTGATGCTGTTGTGGCAGCGAAGGCACTGATCGCCGGTGCTCGGGTTCGTCGTCCCGGTGAACAGCGGGGGGGTGTAGGTGCTCGAGGCCGGCATGACCCAGCTCCCGGTGCAGGTGCCGGTCGTGATCCAGGTGCCCTGGTGCAGGGCGCAGACGACGTTGTTGCGGTCGTCGCCCTTCATGACCACGGCGCAGATTCCGTTGTTCCACAGGCGATCCGGCTGGGCCTCGCAGGCGGCCTGGGTCGTGTTGATCAGGTCATTGCAGGAGCCCGTGGACCAGGCCTTGATGTAGGGAGCGACGTCCGGCGCCACCGGGGAGATGCAGGTCGCCGACGTCGTGAACGCCGGGAATCGCAGGGCCAGGCACTCCGGACGGGACAGTTTGGTCGCATCCGGGTAGCAGGAGCCGTTGTTGGGGAGATCCCAGCCGCCGCTGGAATTCGGCAGGGCGCCGTCGCCGAGATACTGGACCGCCGCCCAGGCGCCCGCCCCGCCCAGCAGCAGGGGAATGACCAGAGCAAGGACTGCCACGAAGAGGCGATTCCTGAGATGGCTTCCTGTTCTTGGATTCATATGCCTCGCTCCTCCTGCCGATGTGGGTCGAGCGCTCGCCCCGCCCCTGATGCCCGATGATGCCTGCGACACCGCCGGCGACCTCAGCGATCCGCCTCGCGAGGTTCGCGCTTCCGCGCTGTCACGATGCCCGCCGACTGCCGAAGTTGTGAAAGGTTTCACAATCTGTCTCCGACCGGCTCCCGGAAGCGGCCGTCCGCCGCCGTTGAGCCTGAATCCGGGTTGGGCAACGAGCAAATCATGTGCCGTGCCCGCAGGATACGGAAAAGGCTGGATTTGGCGGTCAATGCAAGCGGCTCCCGTAATCGGAGTCCGGAAAGAATTGCGGGGACCGTCCGGATGACGGACCGCCCGGCGACAAAAGTGCGGTTCACAGAGCCGTCCAGAGATGCGGCGAAATGCCCATTGCTCAATGGTTTCAAAGACTGCTCGCCCACCCACCCGGCGCCGTGAGTGCGGCGCGAGGCGGCTGCGCATCGCGGCGCCGTGACTGCCGCCGGGTGGGGATACAAGGTTCTCCGGGAACCTGAGCCGGGACAGGTCGATCCGTTCCATGATTGCTACCGCAAGTATTGCGCGATTGCCGGGCGCAACTCATCAACGACTTTCCAGGGCCGGGCTTCTGGCGCCGGACGACTGGGACAGATAGCCGACTCCGAGGAAAAGGCCCTCGACCGCCGCCAGGATCAACATCCAGCGCACAACCCCCGAGCCGCCGAAGCCGTACGAATGCAGCCCCGACGCGAGCACGAAGTTCACACCGATGTAGGTCATCAAGATCGTCCAGAAGGCCGCGATGCTCAGCGCCGCTACGCCGAACACGCCGATGAACCGATCGAACCGTCCGTGCAGGATGGCGAGGTAGGCCAGGAATGCGATCAGCGACCAGACCTCCTTGGGGTCCCAGCCCCAGTAACGTCCCCACGACGACGCCGCCCACATCGACCCGGTCAGGATGCCGGCGATCAGGAGGATCGAGCCGATCTGTATGTACCAGTACAGGAGATCGTTCAGCTTCAGGGCGAGGTCGCGTCGCTGCGGCGCGGCGATCGCCGTGCCGATCTGCGCGTGCGCGATGAACACCCCGAGCGTCAGCACCGAGTAGCTCAGCATGATGATTGGAACGTGGATCGCCAGCCAGGCGGTCCCCGCCAGGACCGGCGGCATCGGGTGGATGTACGGATCGATTGGCAGCAGATCGGCGAGCGCCATGGTCAGGGCCGACATCGCCGCGGCGTTGAGCACCACGAGCCGGTTGCGCAGGAACACGAACGCGACGACCGCGAACAGGCCGACGCCCCAGCCGAGGAACAGCAGAGACTCGTACATGTTCGAGGCGGGGATCCTGCCGGCGATGATCCAGCGCTGCGCAATCCCCCAGGTCATCACCGCGAATCCCGCCAGCAGCGCGATGAAGGCGAGGGCCGCGTACACGCGGCGCCGCGTCATCAGTGAGAGCAGCGCGGCGAGCGCGGCGGCGGAGAGGACCCACCACGCCAGCCGCGTCGGGTGAATGCGGTTGTAGAGCACTTCGCGCTCCATGGCGGCGGCCGGCGCGAACGGCGCCGCCGCGCCGGCGTCGAGCACCGCCTTGAAGTCCGGCGCGCCCAGAAGCGTCGCCGGCGCCGACCAGGCGGCCCGCGGATCGGTCCCCGGCACCGGTGCTACCGCCTCGCGGTTGAGAAAGCGCTGCAGGAGGACGAGGCGCTCCTCGATGCTCTGGGCATGGCGGAGCATCGGAGAGGCCGGCTGCTCGCGTCCGGATGAGGCGCGCGCCTGGCCGATGAGCCGCATCAGCGTCTTGTTCTGGACCAGCCCCAGGAACGAGGCGTGGGTCTGCCCGGCGGGGTAGCCGAGAGCCTGCGTCGCGTCCGAGCCGCCGATCCGGACGATCGCCTCGTTGACCCAGCGCTGCGGCTCGATCGACCAGCCGAGGACGAGCGCGACCGGATCGATCCCCTGCCAGCGCGCCCGCCCGGTGACCTTCTCGGTCGCCTCGCGCGCCATGGTGTCGAGCGGCATCACCCGGCCGTCGTTCTGCACCGGCAGGCGGCGCAGCGTCTCCACGGTGGCGCCGTCGAACGGGGCGCCCGGGTACACGTTGACCGCGGCCCGGGCCGCGCCCGGGATCGCGGCGAAGCCCAGCAGCACCGCCACGCCGGCGGCGACCCGCTGCGGCCGGCGCCCGTTGCGGCGCTGCGCCTCGGTCACCCGCGCCAGGGCGCGGCGCTGCACCACCCGCGTCGCCAGAACCGTCAGCATCCCGCCGAGCATCAGGAAATAGCCGGCGAAGACGATCGGCTGGCCGGGGTCGCGCGACACGAGAAGGACGGTCTGGTCACGTCCCTCCGCCTGCTGGTAGCTGCTCTGGAACAGCCGGTAGCCGGCGTACGACAGCTCGTGGTTCATCTCGATGATCGCCGGGAAGGTCGCGCCGCTCTTCGGGTCGCTGACCGTCACCCGGCTGCGGAACTGCGCCGGCCGGTGCGTGCCCTGGTAATAGTCGATCTCGAAGGCGTCGAGCCGCACCTTGAACGGCAGCGTGTGTCGCGTGCCTTCCGCGGCGCCGCGCGCCGGCGGCCCGGCGATGACGTCACCCTGATCGCCCTCCCACAGGGCGAGTTGCCCTTCGACCTTGAAGCGATCGGTCGCCAGGGCGCCGAGCAGGATGAGCAGGATCGAGCCGTGGGTGATCAGGAACCCGATCCGCTGACGTCCCCAGGGCCACAGGTCGATCAGGGAGAAGCACAGGTTCAGGGCGAACAGTCCGATGAGAATGCGGAACCAGGGGGCGCCGTAAACGGCCGCCGTCGCCGCGCCGCTGTCGCGCAGCGATTCGACGATGGTGCCGGCCGCGAGCGCCACGAGTATGATCACGAGGAGCGCCACGGCGACTTTCATCGAGCCGAGGGAATGGATCCAGCGTTTCATGCGTCCTCCTCCATCGCGCCAACCCGCCCCCGCGGCGCGGCCGGTCCGGCCCGCCGGCGGCCCGGGCCGGTCGTCGCCGGTCCAGGATGGGGCGGAGACTGCAAGTTCCGTTCCCCGGGCTCGCGGCGGACCAGCGACGCGTTGATTCTGGCACGCGTGTTGCTGTTTACGGGGGGTGGACTTCGGGATGATCGACAGGCCGGGGCCCCGGACAGGCCCGCAGGTGGCGCGCTTCAATGGAGGACGTCGTGACGACAGAGCCCGGGAATTCCATTCGCCGCGTCAACCCGATCAATTATGACGAGACCCCCTTCCTGATCATCTGGGAGACGACGCAGGCCTGCGACCTGGCCTGCCAGCACTGCCGGGCATCGGCCCAGCCCGACGCGCACCCGGGGGAGCTGACGACCGCCGAGGGGGAGGCGCTGCTGCGCCAGGCGAAGGATCTCGGGACGCCGATTTTCGTCCTGAGCGGCGGCGACCCGCTGAAGCGGCGCGATCTCTATCACCTGATCGAGTACGGCAGCCGGCTCGGCCTGCGGATGGCGACCATCCCTGCGGCGACGCCGCTGCTGACCGAGGTGGTGGTCGATCGGCTGAAGCAGTCCGGCCTCAGCCAGATGGCCCTGAGCCTCGATTTCCCGACCGCCGAGCTGCATGACTCGTTCCGCGGCGTGCCCGGGGCCTACGTGAAGACGATGCAGGCGATCGAATGGGCGCACGCCCGCGATCTCGCCCTGCAGATCAACACGACGCTCTGCGGCCGCTCGGCCCCCTACCTCGAGCAGATGGTGGCGCTGGTGAAGACGCTCGGCCTGGTGTTCTGGGAGGTCTTCTTCCTGGTGCCGATGGGTCGGGGGGCGGCGCTCGGCGGTCTGACCGCCGAACAATGCGAGTCGATCTTCGAGGTCCTGTACCGCACCCAGAAGGAAGCCGACTTCCTGGTGAAGATCACCGAGGCGCCGCACTACCGGCGCTATGCGGCGCAGCGCGAGCAGGCCGACGGCGGGGCGCCGCGCCACCCCGGCCGGAGACTGCCCTCCATGCTGCTGCGCACCGAGGGGCCGGGTCACAGCATCGGGCTGGCGCCGCAGGGAGTGAACTCCGGCAACGGATTCCTGTTCGTGTCGCATACCGGCGAGGTGTTCCCGAGCGGCTTCCTGCCGATCAGCGCCGGCAACCTGCGCGGCGCCAGCCTGGCGTCGATGTACCGCGACTCGGAGCTGTTCCGGACGCTCCGCCGCCCGGCGTCGTTCAAGGGCGTCTGCGGCGTCTGCGAGTACAACGGCATCTGCGGCGGCTCGCGCTCGCGCGCCTTCGCGCTGACGGGCGACTACCTGGAAAGCGATCCCTGGTGCGCTTACAAACCAGGCACGCAAAAAACCGCGCCTGGCGCCGGTGCCCTGTCGGGCCGCGCGTAAATCTCGCTTAGACGCTGCGCCGCGCGTCCTGCAGAATTCCTGCCTCAACGATGCGGCACGCATGTTGCATCCTCGTCCCGATGCCAGGGAACGTTCGAGGAGAGCCGCATGCGCCATTCGCCCGACCAACATTCTCCTGGTGAAGGGGCGTCGTCCGACCCTGTCTCGCCTCGCCGGACGACGCGAGTCCGTCGCAACATCCTGCTCAACTTCGTCTGTGTCGTGGCCTGTGCCGTGGCCGCGGCCCTGGGGATCGGCGCCGGGGCGGCGACGCTGCGCCTGCCGCCCGATATCGCCTATGACCGATCGCCCGATTCGCCGGGTCCGGTCATCTTCAGTCATGTCAACCACGTCGCGCTCGCGCCCTCCACCGAAGGCGAGTGCACCGGCTGCCATCCGGAGCCGTTCAAGATGCTCAAGCCGTCCCGCCACGTGACTCACGACGAGATGAACGCCGGGAAGCTGTGCGGCACGTGTCACGACGGGAAGACCGCCTCGGGGGTCCAGGACGACTGCGAGCACTGCCACAAGGCCAGGAGCCAGTCCGGGTATTCGGCCAGGACCGGGGGGACGCCATGAGCGTCGGGCTGCTGTTCGATTCGACCAAGTGCATCGGCTGCGGCGGCTGCACCGCCGCGTGCAAGGAGCAGAACAACCTGCCGCTGCCGATCGAGCCGGTGACGACCGCCTACACCTGGACCATCGTCGAGAAGCGCGACGGGGCGTTCGTCCGCCGCCTCTGCATGCACTGCCTCGAGCCGACCTGCGTGTCGGTCTGCCCGGTCGGGGCGCTGCAGAAAAGCGCCTCGGGCGGCGTGGTGTACGACGCCGGCAAGTGCATCGGCTGCCGCTACTGCATCATGGCCTGCCCGTTCGGTGTGCCGAAGTACCAGTGGGACCGGGCCATCCCGGTGGTCGGCAAGTGCGTCCTCTGCCCCGATCGGGTCAAGGCAGGCCTGGCGACCGCCTGCGCCACCGTCTGCCCGACGGGCGCCACCCTGTTCGGCGATCGCGACGCCCTGGCGCGCGAGGCGCGCGCGCGCATCGACGCCGAGCCGGCGAAATACGTCGACCACGTCTACGGGCTCGAGGAGGCCGGCGGCACCTCGGTGCTGATGCTGTCGGGCGTGCCGTTCGAGCGGCTCGGGATGAAGACCGACGTGCCGCGCCAGCCGCTGCCGCTTCTGACCTGGCAGATCCTGTCGAAGGTGCCCGACTTCGTCATTCTCGCCGGCGCCTTCCTGTTCGGTCTGCACTGGATCACCCACCGCCGCGACGAGGTGCGGCAGGCGGAGGAGGACGAGCGATGACCCGGGTGGAGGAAGAACGATGAGCCAGGCGCTGGCGCTGCGGGCGCGGAACTTCCGCATCTCCTTCTGGCAGGGGATCTTCGTCGTCCTGCTGCTGCTGTTCCTGGGCGTGACCTTCGTGCGCTTCACCCGCGGGCTCGGCGCCGTGACCAACCTGAGCGACGGCTTCCCGTGGGGGCTGTGGATCGGCTTCGACGTGCTGTGCGGGGTCGGGCTGGCGGCCGGGGCGTTCACCATCATGGCGACGGTGCATCTCCTCAACATCAAGCGCTTCGAGCCGATCGTGAGGCCGACGCTGCTGACCGGCTTCCTCGGCTACGTGTTCGTCATCATCGCGCTGATGTTCGACCTGGGGCAGCCCTGGCGGATCTGGCACGCGCTGGTGTTCTGGAACCCCCACTCGGTCATGTTCGAGGTCGCGTGGTGCGTCATGCTCTACACCACCGTCCTGATGCTGGAGTTCCTGCCGATCGTCTTCGAGCGCCTGCGTCTCGAGCGCCCGCGTCGCATGCTGCGCTTCGTCTCCACGCCCCTGGTGGTCGCCGGCGTGCTGCTCTCGACCCTGCACCAGTCGTCGCTCGGCTCGCTCTATCTGATCGTGCCGTCGAAGCTCCATCCGCTCTGGTACACGCCGCTGCTGCCGTTCCTGTTCTTCATCTCGGCGGTCGGCGCCGGCATCGGCATGACCTTCGTCGAGTCGTACCTCAGCCAGCGCGCTTTCGGCCGCCACCTCGAGATGACCCTGCTCGAGCCGCTGGCGCGCTTCATGGTCGTGATCCTGACGGTCTACGGCCTGTGGCGGCTGCGCATCACGCAGGCGAACGGCGCGCTGGCGGGGCTGCTCCACCCCGGCTACGAACAATGGATGTTCATGCTCGAGATCGGCCTGGGGGTCATCCTGCCGGTCGCCCTGCTGCTGTCGCGGCGGATCCGCAACAGCCCGCGTGGCCTGGTCGGCGCCGGCTTCCTGGCGGTGTTCGGCTTCGTGATGTACCGGCTCAACGTCAGCGTCACCGGCATGGAGGCGACCTCGGGGGTGCATTACACACCGTCGTGGATGGAGCTGGTCGTGTCGCTCGGACTGCTGGCGATCGGCATGGCGATCTTCGCGGTGGCGGTGCGGGTCCTGCCGATCTTCCCGGAGCCTGAAGGCGGCCCGGGCGCCGCCGGCTTCGGGGGAGATGACGCCGAGGCCGGTTTGATCGAGGGCGAAGCCGCCGCCCCGGGGAGGTGAGGGCGTTGCGCACCCGCATCGGCACGCAGATCATCCTGGGCGTCGCCGTGGTCGTGGCGCCGATCATCGGCCTGATGACGACGGTCATCGTGCGCGCCCACCGCGCCGACCTGATGGCGCAACTCGCCCGCTCGGTCGATCAGCTCAGCGAGACGATCAAGAGCAGCACGCAGGACTACATGCTCGAGAACCACCGCGAGCGGCTGCAGGCGCAGATCGACGCCATCGGCCGGCAGCCGGGCATCGACAGGGTGCGGATCTTCAACAAGGAGGGGAGGCTGAGCTTCTCCTCCGACCATGCCGAGATCGGGCAGGTCCTCGACACGCGCGCCGAGGCCTGCTTCGCCTGCCACGCCGCCGGCCGGGCCCTCGAGCGGCCGCCGACAGAGACGCGCATGCGGATCTTCGGCGACGGGTCGGGCGAGCGGGTCATGGGGGTGGTCAGCTCCATCCGCAACCGCGCCGCATGCTCGAACGCCTCCTGCCACGCGCACCCCGCCGCCAGCACCGTCCTGGGGGTCATCGACGTCAACGTGCCGCTCGCCGAGGTCGACGCCCAGATCGCCGGGAGCCGTGTCCGGATGATCGCCCTGGCGGTCCTGGCGATCGCCGCCAGCAGCGCCATCCTGTGGTGGCTCAACCGGCGCCTGGTGGTGCGCCCGGTGGCAACCCTCGCGGCCGGGACGCAGCGGGTGGCCGACGGCGACCTGACGACGACGATCCCGGTGACCGCGACGCACGAGCTCGGCGATCTCGCCCGCGCCTTCAACACGATGACCCGGCGCCTGCTCGAGATGCAGCGCCAGATCGCGCAGGGAGACAAGCTCGCCTCGGTCGGCCGCCTCGCCGCCGGAGTGGCGCACGAGATCAACAATCCATTGACCGGGGTCCTGACCTACGCCTCGTTCCAGGCCGACCGCGCACCCCAGGACAGCGAGCTGAGGCGCGACCTCGAGGTGATCGTCCGCGAGACCAAGCGCTGCCGGGAAATCGTGCGCGGGCTCCTCGACTTCGCCCGGCAGACGCCACCCCGCCGCCAGCCGACCGACCTCAACGACGTCGCGCGCCGGTCGATCGCGGTGGTCATGAACCAGCTCACCCTCAATCACATCGCCCTGGCGCTCGACCTGGCGCCCGGGCTGCCCAGCGTTCCGGCCGACACCAACCAGATGCAGCAGGTGATCGTCAACCTGCTGCTCAACGCCGCCGACGCGAGCGGCGGCGGCGGAACGATCCGCATCGCCACCCGCACGACGATGCCGCCGCCGCTGGGGAACGAGCCGATCCGCGCCGCCGCCTGTCCGAAGGGGTGCGACCTGCTCGACCCGGAAACGCGTCGTGGCGGACTGCCGACCATCCGGGTTCTGCGTGCCTGCGGCGGGAAGGAGAGACCGCTGCATCTCGACCCGGTGTACGGACGCTCCGGGCACGTCGCGGCCGAGCAGTGCGAGGACGGGATCATGGCGAACTATGCCTGCCCGCGCTGCCGGAGCTCGCTGGCGGAGCCCGGCCGCGCCTGCGAGCGCTGCGGGGCGCCCGCCTACGCGGTGCGCGGCCACGACGGCGAGCCGATCGAGTTCTGCACGCGCAACGGCTGCCACTGGACGCGTTGGGAGGCGCGCGACCGGCGGGGGCCGCAGCCGGTGATCGAGCTGAGCGTCGAGGACACCGGGGCGGGCATCGCCCCGGAGGCGATGGCGCGCCTGTTCGAGCCGTTCTTCTCGACCAAGAACGGCCGCGGCACCGGGCTGGGACTGGCGGTGACCTGGGGCATCGTCGAGAGCCATGGCGGGACGATCGCCGTGCAAAGCGAACTCGGCAGCGGCACCCGGTTCACGGTCCGGCTGCCTCTGCAGGGCCCCGCGGCCGGTCCCGTCCCGGTGCGAAGCCCGGCGGGAGCCGCACGAGGAGCAGCGGCATGAGCGGCGCCGGCGCCAAGACGGGAGCCCTGGTGCTCGTGGTCGACGACGAGGCGGTGGTGCGCGATGGAGTGCGTCGCGTGCTGGAGGCGGACGGCCTGCGCGTCGAGACCGCCGCCGACGCCACCGCGGCCCAGGCCCATCCGGCGGCCGCCACCTGCGACCTGGTCGTCTGTGACCTGATGCTGCCCGATCGGTCGGGCCTCGATCTGCTGCAGCATCTCCGCCGGGCGCGGCCCGATCTGGCGATGGTGCTGATCACCGGGTACGCCACGGCGGATCACGTGCAGCGGGCGCAGGAAGTCGGCGCCAGCGATTTCCTGGCGAAGCCATTCACGTCTTCGGAACTGTTGACCGTGGTGCGGGAGGCCCTGCGGGGCCGCACGGTCCCCGCGGAGGAGAGACGATCATGACCGCCCTGATCATGGTGCTGATGTTGGCCGCCTTCGTCGTGCTCGACGTCGTGGTGCGCGTCGTCGGCAGGCGGCTGGAGGAGCGCCGGTTGCGGCGCGAGCGCGAAGCGGTGCTGCAGACGGCGGTCCGCCTGGAAATCGCCGGCGAGGTCACGACCCTCAAGCGCGCCGAGGTGCCGAAAGCGAAGGGGCGCATCCTGGCGGTCGACGACGAGCCGGTGGTGCTCGATTCGTTCCGCAAGATCCTGGTGCTCGACGGTTTCTCGGTCGACACGGTCGAGAGCGGCCCCGAGGCGCTGGCGCTGGTGCAGCGCCACGACTACGACTTCGTGTTCACCGACCTGAAGATGCCGGGCATGACCGGCGAGGAAGTCGTCCGGGCGGTCAAGCACCTGCGGCCGGACATCGACGTCGCGGTGATCACCGGCTACGCCACCATCGATTCGGCGGTCGACACCATGAAGCACGGCGCCGCCGATTACGTCCAGAAGCCGTTCACCGCCGATGAGCTGACCGCCTTCGCCCGCCGGCTGCTGCTGAAGCGCCAGGCGCGCCTGGAGGCGCAGCACCTGCCGACGGTGCGCATCGCCGCGCCGGCGGTGGCGGAGCGGGCCGCCGCCCACGAGTACTGCATCCCGGGCGGCGCGTTCCTGTCCCCGGGCCACGCCTGGGCGCGGATCGAACCGGGCGGCATGCTGCGGATCGGCGTGGACGATTTCGCCCGCAAGGCGCTCGGCGCCTTCGATCGGGTTGTGCTCCCGGAGCGCGGCGCCCGGGTGCGGGCCGGCGAGCCGTTGTTCACGGTCGAGCGGGCCGGGCGGGCGGTGCGTTTCTGCGCGCCGGTCGCCGGAAAAGTCGCTCAGATCAACACCGCGCTGCTCGACGATCCGGGCCTGCCGGGCCAAAGCCCCTATGAGCGCGGCTGGGTGTGCGTGCTGCAGCCGGACGATCTCTCCGCCGAGCTGTCGAATCTCCGGATCGGCAAACCGGTCGTCGCCTGGTATCGCGAGGAGATCGAGCGGCTGCGCAAAGCGGGCGGCCCGGCCGTCGGCGGCACGCCGTCGGTCGACTGGAAAGTCATCGAGCAGGAATTCCTCGCCCCATCGGCGCTGGCCCGCGCCTGACGCGTCATCGTCGCGGCGGCCGGCGCCGGCTGCCGCGCCGCGTTCCGAGCCGCACCGCGCCCGCGCAAGGAGCGCCGGGGCCTCTCACCCGTTTGTGATCCCACCGCAATTTCTGCGGAGGCCCGCCGCCGGGCGCGTCGAGGCCTCGCGCGATCGCCTGTATCCGCTTGCGGGGCGCCGGTTTCGGGGCAGCCGCCTTTTCATGGGGTGGCACGGATACTGCTCTTCACCCTCGCGGAAGGTGACGGAGGAGGCACCGATGAGCGAGACCGGCACGAGAGGATGGGTGGTCATCGACGCCGAAGAGTGCAAGGGGTGCGGGCTGTGCGTGCTGGCCTGCCCGGCGGGGTGCCTGTCCTTCGGAGACGAGTTCAACCATCAGGGGTATCACCCGATCCGCTACTCCGGTGAAGGATGCCGGGCCGATGGGCTGTGCTTCTACGCCTGTCCCGAGCCCGGGGCGATCGCGGTCTTCAAGGACGAAGAACCGAAGAACCTTTCCGCGGAGGCGCTCGATGATCGTCGTCAACGGTAACGGCACCGGGCGGCGCGCGGCGCCGCGGCTGATGAAAGGGAACGAAGCGGCGATCTACGGCGCGCTGCTCGCCGGCTGCCGGTCGTTCTACGGCTATCCGATCACGCCGGCCAGCGAGCTGGCCGAGACGGCCGCGAAGCTGTTCCCCGCGTGCGGGGGCACCTTCCTGCAGGCCGAGAGCGAAGTCGCCTCGATCAACATGATGTACGGCGCCAGCAGCGCCGGCGAGCGGACCATGACCGGCTCGTCCGGCCCGGGCGTGAGCCTGATGCAGGAGGGGATCTCCTACATGGCCGGTGCCGAACTCCCCTGCGTCATCGTCGACATCATGCGCGGCGGCCCCGGCCTGGGGAACATCGGGCCCGAGCAGGGCGACTACTTCCAGATCGTCAAGGGCGGCGGGCACGGCTGCTACCGCAACCTGGTTCTGGCGCCGGCCTCGGCGCAGGAGATGGCCGATTTCACCATGCTGGCGTTCGAGCTGGCCGATCGCTACCGCAACCCGGCGGTGGTGCTGGCCGACGGCTTCATCGGCCAGATGATGGAGCCGGTGGCGCTGCCGCTGTCGGTGGCCGCCCCGATCGCCAGGCCCTGGGCGGTCGAAGGGACGGCCGCGACGCGCCGCAACTTGATCACGTCAATCTTCCTGGAGCACGAGGCTCTCGAGCGGCACGTCCGCGCCCTGCAATTCAAGTACGACAAGGCGGCGGGGCGCGAGGTGCGCTATGAGGAGATCGCCCTCGACGATGCCACCGTGGTCCTCGTCGGCTACGGCATCGTGGCCCGCGTCCTGCGCCGGGCGGTCGGGCTGCTGCGCGAGCGCGGCATCAAGGCGGGGCTGCTGCGGCCGATGACGCTGTGGCCGTTCCCCTCCGAAGAGGTCCGCGCCCTGGCGTCGCGGGCCCGTCAGATGCTGGTCGTCGAGATGAGCACCGGGCAGATGGTCGAGGACGTGCGGCTCGCCGCCGCCGAGCGCTGCCCGGTCGGGTTCTACGGCCGGCAGGGCGGCATGGTCCCCTCGGCCGAGGAAATCGTCGAGCGGGTCGAGGCCCTGCAGACCGGATCCGGCGCCGCGGAGGTGCAGCATGCGCACGTCGCTGCATGAGCGCCCGAAATCGTTCTTCGACACATTCGAACGCAAGGACGGCGACCACACCGTCACGCACTACTGCCCGGGCTGCGGACACGGCAACGTCCACAAGCTGATCGCCGAGGCGATCGACGACTTCGGCATCGCCGACCGGACGATCTTCGTCGATCCGGTCGGCTGCTCGGTGTTCGCCTACTACTACCTCGACGTCGGCCACGTGCAGGCGGCGCACGGGCGCGCGCCGGCGGTGGCGACCGCGGTCAAGCGCGCCCACCCGGGCAGCATCGTCATCTGCTACCAGGGCGACGGCGATCTCGCCGCCATCGGCGGCAACGAGATCCTGCAGGCCGCCAGCCGCGGCGAGGACATCACCGTCATCTTCATCAACAACGCCCTGTACGGGATGACCGGCGGCCAGATGGCCCCGACGACCCTGCTGGGCCAGGTCACCACGACCAGCCCGCTCGGTCGCTCCGCGAGCCGCGAGGGTTACCCGATGCGGGTCAGCGAGCTGCTGGCCTCGCTCGAGGCGCCGGCCTACATCGCCCGCGTCGCGCTGGGAGACATCAAAAGCGATCTGAAGACCAGGAAGGCGATCCGGCACGCCATCAAGAACCAGATGGAAGGCCGCGGCTTCTCGCTGGTGGAGATCCTGTCGCCCTGTCCGACCGGTTGGAAGATGACCCCTCCCGACGCCGCCAAATGGGTGCTCGAGACGATGACCAAGACCTTCCCGCTGGGGACCGTGCGCGACTGCGCCGCGTCTGCGAGCGCGTCGCGCGACGGCGCCGCCGGCACGGGGGCGCCGCGCGAGATGACCGGCCGGCGCGCCGAGGTGGCCGTCCGGGAGATCCCCCGTCTCCTGGGTCTGACCTCTCCGGAGGCGCCGACCGGTCAGACCGCCGCGCCCGGCCCGGCGGAAACGCGCCTGCACACGATACGCGGCGTGCCCCACGGCGTTTCTCGAAGCGTCTCTCGCAGCGTCTCCCGCAGCGTCTCCCGCATCAAGGCGGCCGGCTTCGGCGGACAGGGGGCGCTGTTCCTCGGGGCGTTGATCGCCGAGGCGGGCATGCGCGCCGGCCGGGCGGTGTCGTGGCTGCCGTCGTACGGCCCGGAAATGCGCGGCGGCACGGCCCACTGCCACGTCATCGTCTCGGATGGCGAGGTCGATTCGCCCCTGGTGACCAGGTCGACCGTCCTGTTCGCCTTCAACCGGCCGTCGCTCGAGAAATTCGTGCCGGAGGTCGTCGAGGGCGGCATGGTGGTCTACGACGCCTCGCTCATCAACGACCCGCCGCCGATGCCCGGTCTCGAGGCGATCGCCGTGCCGGCGTCGCGTCTCGCCGACAGCCTCGGCGCGGCGCGCGTCGCCAACATGGTGGCGCTCGGCGCCTGGCTGGGGCGGACGCGGGGCCTGCCGCTCGAGGCGGTCGAGGCGGCGATGCGCGGCAAGCTGAAACCGGAGGTCGTGGCCCTCAACATGCGCGCCATCGAGGAGGGACGGCGCTTCGTCCTGCAGGGAGGCGCCGCCCAAGGAGCGACGTCGTCGGGGGCGACGCCCGCGCCAGGAGGGGCGTCATGAAGATCGGCGTGCCGTTCGAGCGCAACCCGACCGAGCACCGCGTGGCTCTCACCCCGCCGGGGGCCAAGGCGCTGGTCGATGCGGGGCATGAGGTGGTCGTTCACTCGGGCGCGGGGCTCGGCTCGCGCTTCGGCGACGGCGAGTACGCCGCCACCGGCGCGCGCGTCGCCTACGAGCAGGACGAGGTGTTCGGGCGCGCCGACCTGGTCGTCAAGGTCGCGGCGCTGGACCCGTCCGAGGTCGCCCTGCTGCGCGAGGGGCAGGGCGTCGTCGCCTTCCATCATCTGGCGGCGGCCGGTCGCGAGCAGCTCGAGCGGCTGCACCGCACCGGCGCCACGCTCATCGGCCTCGAAGTCATCGAGGACGAGACCGGCGACCTGCCGGTGCTGCACGCCATGAGCGAGATCGCCGGACAGCTGGCGGTCCACGTCGGGATGCACTACCTGGAGACCCGCTCCGGCGGCCGCGGCGTCCTGCTGGGCGGCGCCACCGGCATCCCGCCCGCGCACGTCGTCATCCTGGGGGCGGGCGTGGTCGGCACCTGGGCGGCGCGCACGGCGCTGGGCAACGGCGCGCAGGTCACCCTCCTCGACAGCGCCCTGCCGGCCCTGCGGCGGGTGGAGGAGACGCTCGGACAGCGGGTCATCACCGAGGCCTCCCATCCCTCGTCGGTCGCGCGCGCCACGTCGTTCGCGGACGTGCTGATCGGCGCCGTCCTGGTGCGCGGCCAGCGGACGCCGGCCGTCGTCACCCGATCGATGGTGCGGGCGATGCGGCCGGGCGCGGTGGTGATCGACGTGTCGATCGACCAGGGCGGCTGCATCGAGACGATCCGGCCGACCACGCTCGCCGATCCGGTGTTCATGGAAGGGGAAGTGACGCATTACGCGGTGCCGAACATGGCTTCCGCCGTGGCGCGCACCGCGTCACAGGCCCTGAACTACGCCTGCCTGCCGTTCGTCCGGGCCCTCGCCGATCTGGGGATCGACGGGGCCCTGCGGGCGCGACCGGGCCTGTCGAGGGGCGCCTATCTGCTGCGCGGCGACGCGGTCGCCGCAGGGGCGGGTGCGGCGCTCCGGAGGTGAAACGGGCATGACCGGCTGGACATCGGATTACCGGGCCCGGACGATCTCCGCTCCCGAAGCGCTCGCCATGATCCGCTCGGGGAACCGGGTCTACATCCAACCGGGCGCGGCGGAGCCGGAGACTCTCGTGCACGCGCTCATCGGCCGGGCGGGCGAGCTGCGCGACGTCGAGGTGATTCATCTATTGACCCTGGGCGAGGCCGGCTACGTGAAGCCCGGCATGGAGGGCTCGTTCCGGCACTGCGCCATGTTCGTCGGGGCGAACGTGCGCGAGGCGGTCAACACCGGCCGGGCCGACTTCATGCCGATCCACCTGTCGGAGATCCCGGCGCTGTTCACCACTGGTGCCCTGCCGCTGGACGCCTGCCTGATCCAGGTGTCGCCGCCGGACGAGCACGGCTTCTGCTCGTTCGGGGTCGGCGTCGACTGCACCAAGGCGGCCGCCGCCTCGGCGCGCATGATCATCGCCGAAGTCAACGACCAGATGCCGCGTACCCTGGGCGACTCGTTCATCCACGTCCGCAAGCTCGACTGGGTCGTCGAGACCTCGCGGCCGATCCTCGAGCTGCCGCGCAAGCCGATCACCGACCTGCACCGGCGCATTGCCCGCCACATCGCCGCCCTGATCGAGGACGGCTCCACCCTGCAGCTCGGCATCGGCGGGGTGCCGGACGCGGTGCTCGGCTACCTGGGCAACCACCGCGACCTGGGCGTGCACTCGGAGATGTTCTCGGACGGGGTGATGAACCTGGTCGAGGCGGGCGTCATCACCAACGAGCGCAAGAGCCTGCACCGCGGCAAGATCGTCGCCGGCTTCCTGATGGGCACGAAAAAGCTGTACCGGTTCGTGCACGACAACCCGATCATCGAGATGCACCCGAACGAATACACCAACGACCCGTTCATCATCGCGTCAAACGACAAGATGGTGGCGATCAACTCGGCCATCCAGGTCGACATCACCGGGCAGGTCTGCGCCGATTCGATCGGCGCGAGCATCTACTCGGGGGTCGGCGGGCAGGTCGATTTCATCCGCGGCGCGTCCCGCTCGAAGGGGGGCAAGCCGATCATCGCCCTGCCGTCGACCGCCAAGGACGGCGCGGTGTCGCGCATCGTCCCGGTGCTCGATCCCGGCTCCGGCATCGTCACGACGCGCGCCGACGTGCACTACGTGGTCACCGAGCACGGGGTCGCCACCCTGCACGGCAAGACGCTTCGCCAGCGGGCCGAAGCGCTCATCGCCATCGCCGACCCGGAGTTTCGCGACGAGCTGTGCGACTACGCCGCCAAACAACACACTCTCGATCGAACGATCGCGGCGCCGACCGCGGCGGGGGGGCGGCGGTGAAGCGCGCCGGCGTGTGCCCCGCGGAGGGAGTCTGATGGAACCGATCGTCTTTCTCAACGGGCGATTCATGCCGGAGCCGGAGTCGCGCATCCCGATCCTGACGCACGGTATGCAGTACGGGACCGGCGTGTTCGAGGGGATCCGTGCCTACCACGTTCCCGTGACCTCCGAGATCCTGCTGTTCCGCGCCCTCGATCATTTCGAGCGGATGGCGCGCAACGTCAAGTTCCTCAACATGACCCTGCCGATGTCGCCCGAGAAGCTGGTGGCGGTGGCGGCGGAGCTGGTGCGGGCCAACGGCTTCGAGTCCGACGTCTATGTCCGGCCGATCGTCTACAAGTCGGCGACCCGGGTCGGCGTCACGCTGCCGCCGGAGGAATCGTTCGCCATGCTCGCGGTGCCGATGGGCGCCTATCTCGACACCCACAAGGGGCTGCACTGCGGCGTGTCGTCGTGGCGGCGCATCGCGGACAACTCGATCCCGTGCCGCGGCAAGATCTGCGGCGCCTACGTGAACTCGGCGCTGGCCGCCCAGGAGGCGCGCGACCGCGGCTTCGATGAGGCGATCTTCCTCAACGAGGCGGGCCGGGTCGCCGAGGGCAGCGCCATGAACCTGTTCATGGTGCGCGACGGCCGGCTGATCACCCCCGACGTGACGCAGGGGATCCTCGAGGGGATCACCCGCGACACGGTCATGACCCTGGCGCGCGACGGCCTGGACGTGCCGACCGAGCAGCGCGGCCTCGATCGCGCCGAGCTGTACATCGCCGACGAAGTCTTCCTGTGCGGCACCGCGGCGCAGGTCGCCCCGGTCACCAAGATCGACGGCCGCAGCGTCGCCGACGGCCGGCCCGGGCCGCTGACGCTCGAGCTGCAGAACCGCTACGAGGAAGTCGTCCGCGGCCGCACCTCGCAGTACCGGCACTGGCTGGAGCCGGTGTACGGCTACGTCCGCACCGGCCACGCCGGCGTCGTTTGAGGAAAATCTTTCGCGGGCCGTTCCGCGCCGAAGGGCGCACCGGTAATGTCTGCGCTCGCATCGGTGCGAAAGATGTCGATGATGCGGGGAAATCGGCTGGTACGGAGCTTGCTCTCAACCGGCTGGGTGCGCCAGTTGCGCGACGTTCTGTGAATTGATGGCGAGATTCTGAAGACACGCTCCGGCCCGGCAGCGGTCGTCGCCGCCCGGCCGACCGTGGCGGGGGCCCGATCATTCGAGGGGACGGGCTCCCGCTCTTTTTTTCCGCGCCCGGCGATTCCGCGGGGTCGGGCGCCTACCGCTTCGACAGCTCCCACGCCTTCTCGGTGATCAGGATCACCCCGGGCTCGGCCGATGGATCGGAGGCGTCGCGGTATTCCAGGCGGGCGGCGATCGCCATGGCGCCCTCCGGGATCGGCACCTCGAAGCGCTCGCTCCTGGTCTCCAGCGGCTTGATGCGGTTGTCCTGGCCGACCGAGGCCGCCTGCAGGAACAGCCCCGCGACCCCCTTGATGATCTGCCCCTGCGCGTCCTTCAGGTCGCGGCGGTAAATCCGCTCCTGGCGGTGCTCGAAGCGGCCATCGCGGCTCTGCGTTCCGACCGCCAGGATGAGGCTCTTGCTCGACAGGCCGCCGGGCACGCTGTGGCCGGCGGCGACGTTTTTCACCGTCACCAGGACGCTGGCCGTCCCGCCGGCGCGGGTGACCGATTCGATCTTCAGGTCGAGCCCGCGGTCGAGCTGGCCGCGGGCGCTGCCGCCGACCAGGCGGTGCAGATTGACCACCCGCAGCGTGTCGCCCTTGACGCTGTCCTTGGCTGTGGCGCCGGGCACCAGGGCCATGTGGCAGTCCTGGCAGGGGACACCGCGGGCCGGGTACGGCCCCGCCTTCCACTCCGAGTACGTCGACAGCACCGCCACGCCCTGCGCGTTGGTGTACTCGTGACACGAGGCGCACAGCAGGGGGCTGGCGCGGTGCAGCGGCGAGTAGGCGGTCTCGTGGCCGACTGATTTGGCGTACTCGTACGGCCCGAACTTGACGTTCCCCGGCACGAGAACGAAGGGATAGTCCTCCTTGTCCATCACCACGCTCTCGACCGTGTGGCAGAAATCGCAGGTGATTCCGTCGCGCGTGATCGGCCTCTGCATCTCCCAGTCGCCGGTCACCAGCGCCGTCGGAGCGTGACACCAGACGCACTGCCGCCGGGCGGCCGCCGCGTCGGCCGCGCCCGCGACCGCCGCCTCGAGCGCCGCCCGGTAGACCGGGCTGGTCGCGGCCCGCGCGTGGGGGGAGTCGGACCAGTAGCGGTAGATCGCCTGGTGGCAGGTGCCGCACTGGGCCGCGGTGGCGTAGGCGTTGGCGCCTGCCGCCGGCGCCGATCGGGACTGCGCCGCCTGCGCCGGCGCCGTCGGGGCCGGCGCGGACTGGGTGAAAGCCGGCCGGGGCTGGGCGAGCAGGACCCCCATCACGATGACGACAGCGACCGGGATCGACGGACGGGATGCGACGACGTTACGCATGATCCTCCCCTCAGGATGACGTGGACAGCGCCCTGTGTTCCTTCAGCATGCAGCGATCCATGACGACCCGCAGCCCGGCGGCGCGGGCCCGCGCCGCCGCGGCGTCGTGGACCAGCCCTTCCTGCATCCAGACGACCTTCGCCCCGCACCGGATCGCCTCCTCGACGATGGCCGGGATCGCCTCCGGCCGCCGGAAGATGTCGACGATGTCCACCGGCCCGGGGAGCGAGGCGAGATCCGGGTAGAAGCGCAACGCCGGCGTCGAGCGGGCGTTCGGGTTGACCGCGAAGACCTCGTACCCGTGGGCCGCGAGATAGCGCGCGACCCGGTAGCTGTCGCGCGACGGATCGTCCGAGTGCCCGACCACCGCGATGCGCCGCGCGCCCGTCAGGATGTCGCGCATCTCCGCGGGCGCCGGGGAGCCGGGCTGCAGGTCGCGGACCGCGCTCACGATCGCTCCTTCTTCCGGTATTCTTCCGGCGGCTCGACGTGCGGCGTCACGTCGCGGATCTCCGGGAAGCGCGACTGGAGCGCCTCCATGACGCGGTGGGCGATGTCGTGGGCCTCGTGCGTCGGCGTGCCGGGCGCGACGACCATGTGGAAATCGAGGTGCACGTGGTCGGGCAGGCCGCGCGTGCGGATGTCGTGGCACTCGAGGACCCCGTCGACCTGCATGATCACCCCGGCGATGTCGTCCGGATGGTACACCCGGGCGTCGGCGAGGATGTCGAGCGCCGACGAGACGATCTGGTATCCGGCCCAGATGATGAAGCCGACGATGACGAGGGCGGCGGAGGGATCGAGCCAGGGGATCCGGAACCAGGCGCCGATCAGTCCGACCAGGACCGCCGCGGAGGCGAAGATGTCGCTGCGCGTGTGCAGGGAATCGGCCACCAGGATCGGGCTGCGCAGCAGGTCGCCGCGGCGTTTCTCGAACGTGCTCACCCAGGCATTGATGATCATGGTGCCGATCATGATGACGAAGCTCACCGGCGTCACCCGCGGCACGACGCCGGACATCAGCCGGCCGGCCGCCCCGGTGAGGATTTGGTAGCTCGCCAGACCAAGAAGAAAGGCGATCCCCAGGGCGCTGATCACCTCGAACTTGCGATGCCCGTATGGATGTCCGTGATCGGGCGGGCGGGCGGCGACCGCGGTGCCGACCAGACCGATGATGTTGGAGGACGAATCGAGCATCGAGTGGATGCCGTCGGCCACCATGCTGATCGCGCCGGTCATCACGCCGTAGATCAGCTTGGCCAGCGCCACGAGCAGGTTGAGCGCCAGCACCTGCCAGAGCACGCGACGGATGGCGATGAATCGCTGGGTGTCGGTCATCGGATGACTGCGGGAGTCTACATCAGGAGAACCTGTCGGGCGGCCGGCGTCGTGGTCGTCGGGCTCGCGGCTTTGCCGGCGCTGGCCGCGTTGTCGCCGGCCGCAGCCGCGCCCTGCCTGCCGCGCTCCGAGGCCTACCTCGACCCGACTCTCGGCGCGGAGTCGGGCGCGCGCGACCTCGCGACGCTGGTCGGCGCGCTCGGGTGCGGCGAAGCCTGGCTGTCTCGCCGCGCCGACAGCGTCACCCTGCGCGTACTCCGGACGCTGGTCTGGGACCTGCCGGTGGGCTGGTGGTTCGGGGTGGCGCAGCACGAGATCTTCGGTCACGGTGGCCGCGCCCGCGAATTCCACGCCTCGCCGGGATTCCACCTCGGCTCTCCCTGGGGCGGGCGGGACTCCTACGCCAGCTTCGATGCGGAGGGGCTGAGCACGACCCAGCGTCTGCTGATCTACGCCGGCGGAGTGGAGGGCAATGACGTGGCCGCGACCGTCCTGACGCGGCGCGCCGTCGAGGGCGTCCGGTTGCGCCCGATCGACCTGATCGTCCTGGCCGCGAACCGTTTCACCGTGTCCGACTATGTCCTCAGGACGACGCCCGATCCGGCGGACGACCCGGCCGGCTTCTATTCCGAGTACGCCGGCGGCGGCGATGCCGCCAACTATCTCGGGCTGCTCAACACGCTGCAGGACGGCGTCAGCGGCATCGCACCGACAGCCGTCGATCCGGCGGTGGTGAACGAGTACCGGCGCCTGCGCCGCCAGGCGTGGTGGAACGCCGCCGATCCCGGTGCCTGGTGGGCGCTCGCCTCGGCGGCCCGGCAGGTGGGGCGCGGTGACGATGCGCCGCCGCTGCCGCTGCCGCACGCCGGCGGCTGGCGCTTCCTGCCGCTGTTATCGGCCGAGTGGACGCCCTCCGGCGGACAGGCGTCGCTCGAATGGGCGATGGCGCCGACGGCGCCCCGGGAGCGCGTCCCGACCTGGTGGAGCGTCGTGATTCGGCGCGGCGCGGGGCCGGCGGGACCGTTCGGCGCCGCCGGCGCCTCGGTGGCCGAAGCGCTGCCCGCCGGGCCCTTCCTGCTCGGCGGGACGGCGGAAGCGTGGCACGATCCCGGGCACGGTCTCGGCGGCGGAGCGCGCCTGCGCGGCCGGCTGGCGCGGGGAGCGGCGCGCGGCCTCTACTTCGATCTGGGCGTCAAGTCGCAGGGGTACTGGATCGGGCAGCCGGCCGGCGCCGGTCCGTATCTCGCCGTCGGCTACGTCGCCGCGCCTTGATCGATGCGAGGCTTACTTCGGGAGCCAGTGGACGTGGGTGATGGCGTCCGGCACGAGACCTATATAAAGGATGGCGGACAGCAGCAGCGGCGTCACCACGATCAACATCAGGGCGTAGCGCTCGAACTTCAGGTGCATGAAATACATCGCCACCAGCGCCGCCTTCGCCAGGGCCAGGACGCACAGCAGGAACACCATGGCGGCCTTCGGCATCGGCGCTTTCGCGACCCCGAGCTCGACCAGCGTCAGGATGAGGAGGGCGAGCCAGACGTACCAGTAGTTCGGTTCGGCGTGCTGCTGGGTGTTGCTCGACACGGGCGGTCTCCTCGACGCGGTCGCCGTTCAGGCGATCAGATACACGAACGTGAACACGAGGATCCAGATCAGGTCGACGAAATGCCAGTACAACCCGGCGATCTCGACCGGGCTGTGGCGTTCGGCCGTGTAGGCCCCCTGCGCCCCCCGCAGGAAGATGCAGAACAGGTAGATGACGCCCGACAGCACGTGACAGCCGTGGAACCCGGTCAGGATGAAGAAGGTCGCGCCGAACAGGCTGGTCTTGATCGACAGACCCTCGTGGACGATCAGGTGCGTCCACTCCCAGGCCTGGATGCCGAGGAACGTCAGCCCGCCCAGCATCGTTCCGCCCAGCCACTTCAGGAAGCCGGCCCGATTGCCGTGCCGGATCGCCGACAGCGCCTTCACCATGGTCACGCTGCTGCAGATCAAGATGAAGGTGTTGACGGCGGTCAGCGGGACGTCGAGGACCTCCGACGGCACCGGCCACTCGGCGCTGGCCAGCCGCACCGTGCCGTAGGCGGCCAGCAACCCGGCGAACGACATGGCGTCCGAGATCAGGAACACCCACATCATCAGCTTGCCCCAGCCTGGTGTGAGGGGGCTCTCGTAACGCTCGACTTCGTTCATGGTGGCCGCGTGTGCCATTCCGACTCCTCCGGGGTCGCGCAAAGGTGCGACACTCTAGCACAACCCCCCGCGCCCAAATCAAGAGCACGCCGCGTGTCCGCATCGCGGGATGGCGCGCTGAAAGATCCGCGGTGGCCGGGGGCGGTCCGGAGTGGGATTGGCGGGGACGCGGTCGCCGCGCCCGGATCGGCTGGAGAACGCCGACAGGCGCGGCGCCGCTCGTCGCTCCCGCGCCCGGCCGCCGA
>JAGYID010000121.1 GCA_018606725.1 Acidobacteriota bacterium | reverse complement strand
GACGGCTCGGCGGACATCTACTTCGGCCCGACCGCACCGAAGGTTGCCAACGCCAACTGGATCAAGACCGTCCCCGGACGCGGATGGTGCGGCGGTTTCCGCCTCTACGCGCCGACACAGGCGTTCTTCGACAAGACCTGGAAGCCCGGCGACATCGTGAAGGTGAAGTAACCAAACCCATCGACCAAAGAGAGAATACGATCATGAAAACAACAACTATCCTCGCCGCCGCGCTCGTTGGCGCGCTGGCGTTCGCAACCACCGGCGCACGCGCCGAAGACATCAACACGCGCATCGGCAAGATCACCACGGAGCACGGGACACCATCGAAAGAATCCGTCACCAAACTCTATGACGAGATGGATTTCCAGCGCGCCTGCCAGGCCTACATCTGGGGACTCCCGGCGGTCGGGCTGGCCGAATGGCAGAAAGCGAATGAAGACGTCTTCAAGGTCAGGAACGGCCAGTTGGTTTCGTTTGTCAGCTTCGAGGAAAAGGTCGGGATCATGACCCCGAACTACACCACGCCCTACGTCGCGACCATGGTTGACCTCGAAAAGAGCGGGCCATTCGTGTTCGAGGTGCCGAAAGGACTCTTCGCCGGCATGGTGATGGATGTCTGGCAGCGGCAGCTCGCCGACGTGGGCGTGCTCGGCCCGGACAAGGGGGAAGGTGGCAAATTCCTGATTCTCGGCCCCGGGGAGAGCGATCCGCAGGCACCGGGATACATTGTCGTTCACTCGCCGACCTTCAACGTCTTCCTGGGCGGTCGTCTGCTCGACCCCGACACCGAAAAGGCCATCCGCCAGATGACTCCTGGTTTGCGGACTTACTCCTACAGCGAACGCGATAACCCGCCCATGGAGCAGGTTGTGCCAGCCGGCGACAGGAAGTGGAGCCAGACACCGCCTCGCGGGATGGCGTATTGGGAGCGTCTCGCGGGAATCGTCCGCCAGGAGCCAGTCGAGGAACGCGACCGGTTCTTCATGGCCCAACTCCGGTTCTTGGGCATCGAGAAGGGCAAGGCGTTCCAGCCCGACGCGCGGCAGCAGAAAATCCTGACAGAAGCTGCCGTTGTCGGCGAGTTGATGGCGAAGGCGAACACCAGTGACAAGCGCGTCGAGCCGGCCTTCTGGCCGAACACCCGTTGGAAACATGCACTCGTGGTGGGCGTCAACCAGCGCAAAGAGAACTACGAACAGTTGGATGAGCGCGCGGCCTGGTTTTACGAAGCTACGGCCAACGCCAAAGCCATGTTGACCGAAACGCCGGGCGTTGGGCAGCGATACATCGCCGCCTACCAGGACAAAGACGGCGGTTTGTTGGATGGCGGCAAGAGTTACCGGCTGCATGTCCCGCCCAATCCGCCGGCCAAGCAGTTCTGGTCCGTGACGGCCTACGATGAGGCGACCCGGTCGTTCGTCGTGTCGCCGACGAAGAACACCGACCTTTCCTCGCGCAAGCCAGACCTCGCCAAGAACGCCGACGGTTCGGTGGACGTTTACTTCGGCCCCGCCGAGCCGAAGGGTCACGAGAAGAACTGGGTGCAGACCGTGCCCGGCAAGGGCTGGTTCGCCTACTTCCGCTTCTACGCCCCGACGGAAGCCTTCTTCGACAAGAGCTGGGCGTTGCCGGACATCGAGAATGTGAAGTGAATACGATCATGAAAACAACAACGATCCTCGCCGCCGCGCCCGAGGGTTGATGCCTTGTGCTCGATCGAAGTTGTCACGGACTCGGATGACAAAGCCACCAAGCCGCGTGTGACGGCATACCGCACCGACGAGGTCGCCTTCGACGACCCGCGGTTGGACGAATTCGCGTCTTCGCTCGCCAAGGACAACTGAGGAGCCGCCGAACCCGATACCCGTCGGGAGCGGTCCGGAGATCGTGGCCGGCGCGAGGAGGGGATCATCTCCCCATCTTTCGCGCCGGCCACGTTCGTGTCGTGAGCAGGACGATTCCGCCGGGGTCTGACGCCAGCTCAGCCGCCGAGGGCGATGACGAGGCTGACGAGTGCGACGCCGATGGCAAGCATGGCGAAACCGGAGCGCCATGTTCCGAAGCCCGCATAGTGGCCGAGGGCGGAGCCGCTCAGGAACAGCATGGTGAGACCGATGCCCTGGGAGACGCGCATGGCGAGGGCCACGTCGGAGAGAAGGGCGAACGGCAGCGTCACCGGCAGCGTGCCCAGCACGACCAGCAGGAAGACGCCGAGTGCGCCGGCGAAATCGCCGCGCGCGACCCGCGGGCGCGGAGCGTTGCGGGCGTCGGCGGCGATCGCGGTGCGGATCTCCTCGAGCACGCTCGTGGGCAGGACGTCCGCGAGCCCTCCCGGCAGGTTCTCGGCCACGATCCGTCGCCCCGCGTCCGGCTCCTTCGCCCCCCCGATCGCGCCCACCAACCGGTAGGTCCAACCCCGGTCGGCGACGCTGGTGATCACGTACATGACGGCATCGACGACGCCCCACGCCAGGTTGCAGCCGACGGCCGCGTAGAGCAGCTGGTGGAGGTTCTGCTCGCCTCCGCTCGCGACGCTGACGGTCCCGGTGAAGGTCATCGCCATGACGACGCCGAAGACCACCTCGGAGAAGCGGTCGGTCGGGTTGAGGACGTCCCCGTGCGCTTGCGTCGCGTCGTCGGCTGTGGCCATGGTCGCAGGGAAAGATACACCGAGTCACCGGCGGCCAGGCACCTGTCAATTCTGACAGTAGAGCGTCACCCGCGGGGGCTGGTACCGTGCGCTCGAGCGGCGTGACTGCATGATTCGGAACAACGGGCACGACCCGAGGAGACGAACGTGAACAACGAAGAAGGTAGGAGGAGCAGCATGTCGAGACCCATGAATAGAGTGTTCCTGTCGGCCTTGTTCGTCCTGGCGGCCTGCTTCCCGGCGCAGGGCCAGACATCGGCCAGGAAACCCAACGTCGTCGTCATCATGGGCGACGACATTGGCATCTGGAACATCGGCGCTTACCATCGCGGGTTGATGGCGGGGCGTACGCCGAGCCTCGACAAGATGGCCGCCGAAGGCGCGATCTTCACCGACTATTACGCCGAGGCGAGTTGCACGGCTGGGCGCGCACAATTCATCACCGGCGAGCTTCCCATTCGCACAGGCATGACCACGGTCGGGCAGGCCGGCGCCAAGCTCGGTATTCCCGCGCAGGCAGTAACGATTGCGACGGTACTCAAGTCCATGGGCTACGCCACCGGGCAATTCGGCAAGAACCACCTCGGCGACCTGAATGAATTTCTGCCTACCGTTCACGGATTCGACGAGTTCTTCGGCTACCTCTATCACCTGGACGCGATGGAAGACCCTTGCCATCCCAACTACCCTTCTGCGCTGAAGAACACGGTGGGCCCGCGCAACATGGTGCACAGCTGGGCCACGAACGTGGATGATTCCACGGTGCAGCCGCGCTGGGGCAAGATCGGCAAGCAAAAGATCGAGGATGCCGGGGAAATGTGTCCGACACGCCAGGAAACGGTGGACGACGAGATCCAGGCCGCGGCCTTCAAGTGGCTCGACAAGGTGAAAGCCGACAACAAGCCCTTCTTCCTGTGGCTGAATCCCACACGCATGCATGCCGTGACCCACTTGTCGCCGAAGTACGAGGCGATGCGCACGCCGGAGAATGGATGGACCATCGAAGAGGGCGGAATGGCCCAAATCGATGACATCGTGGGCGCCACTCTGCAAAAGCTGAAGGACATGGGTGTCGACGAGAACACCATCGTGGTCTTCACTACCGACAACGGGACCGAGAACTTCACCTGGCCCGATGGCGGACAGACTCCCTTTGCCGGCGGCAAAGGCACGGCGATGGAAGGCGGCTTCCGCGTACCCACAATCGTTCGCTGGCCGGGCAAGGTACCTGCCGCAAAAGTTGAGAACGGGATCTTCTCCGGGCTCGACTGGTTCCCGACATTCGTTGCCGCTGCTGGCAATCCCAACATTGCCGCCGAATTGCAGAAGGGCAAGCAGATCGGCGACACCAGCTACAAGGTGTACCTCGACGGGTACAACCAGATGGACATGCTCACCGGGAAGGGCCCGTCGGCCCGGCACGAGGTCTACTACTTCACCGAGAGCACGCTCTCGGCGGTGCGTATTAACGACTACAAGTATCGCTTCACCGATCAGCCGAATGGCTGGTTCGGTGCAACGGTCAAAGCGGACTGGCCGATCCTGACCAACCTGCGTCTGGATCCGTTCGAGCGAACCGGCTTCACTGGATCAATCAATTACTACAACTGGTTCGCGTTCGAGTTCTGGCGCTTCGTGTTCGTCCAGCAACAGGTAGGGAAGCTGGCACAGACCGCGCTCGACTTCCCGCCAATGCAGAAGGGCGCAAGCTTCAATTTGAGCGAACTGAAAGCGGAGCTCGACAAGAAAGCGGCATCGCACCAGGCCCAGTAGCAGCGGGCACTCTTACTCGACTAGCGGCAGGTCATTCACCGGCGCTGCGCGCACGGCGCAGCGCCGGTGAAGACAGGCGCCCGTCGCGTCCACATCCATGATGAATCGAACCGCGCGAGAGAGACTCACGTGTCCCAGGAGACGCCCCTCGTAGTTCCCGACAACAATCAACTCGCGTACCTGCACGAGCAGGACCCGGTGCGGCATCCCGAGCCTGTGTTTGGAGCACGCACCGTCGGCACCCTGATGATCGTCATCGGCCTCCTTTCGCTCGGACTGGCGGCGGCGCAGCATTGGCAGCAATTGAAGCGCTTGCGCACGCAGTACGCCGCGCCGCGTTCCCTGTCCCAGTTGGTGGCCGTCCTCGTCGCGGTCCCGGGAGTGGTGGCGCTCCTGGCGACGCCGCTTCGGAACTGAAGCCGCTGATGTTCACCCTCGCCACACGCCCTCTCGCCAAGCGGGTCAACACCGTTCCTCCCGTCTGTCGCCTCCGAATCCTGTTCTAAGGCCGCTAGGCACCTGTCAATTCTGACAGTAGATGGTCACCCGCCCTGGTTGATACCGTGCGCTCGAGTGAGGTTGTCATGTACAGCGGTGCCGTGCGCGTGCGAGTGCTCCTGGCCGACGACCAGCCGGCGATTCTGGCTCATGTCGCGCGCATTCTCGGCGAGACGTACGACATCGTCGGTACCGTGGGGGACGGACTGTGCTTGCTCGAATCCGCGGCGCGGCTGGATCCGGATGTGATCGTGCTGGACATCACCATGCCCGGGATCGATGGATTCGGCGCGGCGCGCAGTCTCAAGCGCGCGGGCTGCCGGAGCCGGCTGGTGTTCCTCACGGTTCACGAGGATCCCGACTTCGCGCTGGAAGCGCTGTCGCTGGGGGCGGACGCTTACGTCGTGAAGTCGCGGCTGGCCTCCGATCTCGTGAGCGCGATTCACGAGGCCGTGGCCGGTCGCAAGTTCGTGTCGCCAACGGTGAAGATATCCTCAGTGGGAGTCGATTCCGGAAACCAGCACCAACAGTGAAGGAGGAACAAGCAATGAAGAGTCTCGGATCCTGGATGATCGTCTTCTGCGCGGCGGGAGTCCTGTGTCTGGCGACCGTGGCCATGGCCCAGGCGCCGGCGAGCCCCGCGCCCAAGGGCGAGGTCGTGGTGGACACCACGCAGGTGTCCGCGACCGTGAAGCACATCGATCATGCGACGCGGCTCGTCACGCTCAAGACGGACGACGGCCAGGAGTACAGCTTTGTGGTCGGGGACGATGTCGTGAACTTCGCCCAGGTAAAGAAGGGCGACAAGGTCACCGCGACCTACACGGAAGCCATTGCCTACGAGGTCAGGAAGGGTGGCAGGGCGAGCGCTCCGACCACGACCGTCGCGGCCGTGGCCGCCGCGCCTGGTGTGAAGCCAGCGGGCGCCGTCGCGGAGCAGGTCTCGGCGACCGTCACGATCGCGGCGATCGACACCAAGACCCCCTCGGTCACCTTCAGATCGGCCGACGGCGGGACCCGCACGATCAAGGTGAAGTACCCGGAGAAGCTCCAGGGCGTGAAGGTCGGTGACACGGTCGATCTCAGCTACACCGAGGCCGTGGCGCTCAAGGTCGAGAAGGCGTCGAAATAGCAACGGGGTCGCTGTCTCCCCGGGTCCCGCACGTTTCGCAAAGGAGCACGTCATGGGCGATTCGAACAATCTGATCGGTTATGCCGGTGTCTATGTCGATGTCAATGACGCGAAGGCCGACTTCGAGCTCATCAGGGAAGCGCATCGCAAGAACTGGATCGGCACCTACGATGCCGCGTTGTTCGCCAAGACCCTCGACGACAAGGTCAACGTGCTCGACATCGACGCCACGCAGCGCACGGCCGGCGCCAAGGCCGGAGCGATCGTCGGCGCGATCATGGGGGCGATCTTCCTGCCTTCGGTCCTGGTGTCCGCCGGGGTCGGCGCCGTCTCCGGCGCCGCTGCCGGCAACCTGGCCAAGGGCTTCGGGAGGGGCGACATCAAGAACATCGCCGGGGCGCTCAAGCCCGGAGCGACGGGCATCCTGCTCGTCGCCGACGCGACCTTCGATGCCGGTGCCGAGAAGCTGATGAAGAAGGCCGACAAGTTCGCCAAGCAGGTGGTCGCCGCCGACACCGCCGATCTGAAGGCCCTGGCGACGATGTACTAGACACCCGCCGACGCGGGGAGCGTGCAGTGAATCATGACGGCCGCCCGCCCGGGCGGCCGTCACTTGCCCAGGCGGGCTTTCTCGAGAGGAGGAGTGACATGGAGAACGTCGGTACGGCGATAAGCGGTTGGGCCCAGCAGGCGAAGAAGAACGCCGGGTGGCTCGTGGCGCTGGGGGTGCTCACGGTGATCGCGGGCCTCCTGTCCATCGCCGCTCCCCATCTCAGCGGGCTGAGTGTCACCGTCATGGTCGGTATCGCGCTGCTGGTCGCCGGCATCGCGCGGACAGTCGGCGCCTTCCACGCGGGGTCGTTCGGTCAGGGCGCTCTGGCATTCATCGGCGGCCTCCTGACGTTGGCGGCCGGCATGATCCTCGTGGTCCGGCCTGGAATCGGGCTGGCGAGCCTGACCCTGGTGCTCGGGTTCTACCTGCTGGTGGACGGGATCGCCGGCGCTGTCCTCGCCTTCCGCGTGCGGCCGGTCAA
Organism: Acidobacteriota bacterium; assembly: GCA_018606725.1. Classification (GTDB taxonomy): domain Bacteria; phylum Acidobacteriota; class Polarisedimenticolia; order Gp22-AA2; family Gp22-AA2; genus JAGYID01. Next base: position 2,092 of record JAGYID010000121.1, on the reverse strand, counting down.
GGGCTGGGGCTGGATCCTCTTGAGCGCCGTCATGGCGGTGTTGCTGGGGGGCCTCCTGCTCTGGGAGTGGCCGCTTTCCGGGCTGTGGGCCATCGGCACACTGGTGGGGATCAACCTGCTCTTCGCCGGTTCCTCCATCATCGCGATCGGTTCGGCCGCGCGGCGTGTGGTCAGGCAGGTGGCGTAGCTGGAGGGAATCAGCCCGGTGCCGGCCGCGCCGGGGTGGCCGCCACCCGCCGTTCGCGGCGCCGGGGGTGCATCGATGAACAGACCACTCATGAGGGTCCTGCCGGCGCTGCTTCTCCTCACGGGCGCGGCGCTCGCCGCCGACCCGCTCCCTTCCTGGAACGATACCGCACCGAAGAAGGCCATCGTCGCCTTCGTCGACAAGGTCACCCGGGAGGGCTCGCCCGATTTCGTGCCGCCCGCCGAGCGCATCGCCGTCTTCGACAACGACGGCACGCTCTGGTGCGAGCAGCCGGTGCCGGTCCAGCTGTACTTCGCGCTCGACCGGGTGAAGGTGCTGGCGCCCCAGCATCCCGAATGGAAGACGCGGGAGCCGTTCGCCTCGCTGCTCAAGGGCGACCTGAAGACCGCGCTCGTCGGCGGCGACCACGCGATCCTGGATCTCGTCATGGCCACGCACACGGGCATGACCACGGGCGAGTTCGAGCAGATCGTCCGTGAGTGGATTGCGACCGCCCGGCATCCGAAGACCGGGAGGCTGTTCACCGGGATGGTCTACCAGCCGATGCTCGAGCTGCTTTCCTATCTGCGCGCCAGCGGATTCAAGACCTTCATCGTCTCCGGCGGCGGCATCGAGTTCATGCGCGCGTGGGCGGAACAGGTCTATGGCATCCCGCCGGAGCAGGTGGTCGGCAGCAGCGTCAAGACGAAGTTCGAGATGCGTGACGGCAAGACCATTCTGGTGCGTCTACCGGAGCTGAACTTCAACGACGACCGGGACGGCAAGCCGGTCGGCATCAACGAGCACATCGGCCGCCGGCCGATCGCGGCGTTCGGAAACTCCCGCGGCGACCAGGAGATGCTGGAGTACACGCAGAGCGGCCGCGGCACGCGGTTCGAGCTGCTGGTCCTGCACGACGACGCGGCGCGCGAGTACGCCTATGGCCCCGCCCGGGGATTGCCGGACGTCAAGCTGGGCGCCTTCCCGCCCGCGCTCGATGAACAGGCGAAGAAGGACGGCTGGACCGTCGTTAGCATGAGGGAGGATTGGAGGACCGTCTTCCCCGCCGGGCCGTCCGGGGCGGGGTCGTCCGCGGCCGGGCAATCCGGGGTCACCGCCATCGACATCCTGCTGGAGCCGGACGCTACGATGCTCCAGCATTGCCGGGCCAACAACGCCCGCCTGCTCGGCGTCTACCCGGGCGGCTTTGCGCTGGACGAGACGCACCGGCCGCACATCACGCTGATTCAGCGCTTCGTCCGCACCGCCGATCTCGACAAGGTCTATGCCGCCGCCGGCAAGGTGTTCGCGGCCGCTCGCGTGAACGGCATGAAGCTGGAGGCTTTCAAGTACTACTACGCCCCGACCCCCCCGGACACCGGCGTTGCGGGCATTGTCGCGAAGCCGATCCCGGAGCTGCTCAAGCTGCAAGAGGACATCATCGACGCCGTGGCCCCGTTCACAGTCGAAACCGGCACCACGGCCGCGTTCGCAACCTCACACAACGACCCCGCCCTCGACGCGGCCCTGATTCAATACGTGACGGTGTTCGTCCCGAAGTATTCCGGCGAGCATTTCAATCCGCACGTGAGCACGGGCGTCGCTCCCCGGGAGTACCTCGACAAGATGCTCGCCGAACCGTTCGAGTCGTTCACCTTCTCGCCCGCGGGCGCCGCCGTCTACCAGCTCGGCGCGTTCGGGACGGCGGCGAGGAAACTCACGGACTGGGATCTGAAGCCCTGAGACTCGTTTAAAGCGGGCGCTCCCTGGGAGCCTGTCCGAGTATTCGGCCGGGTCGCGCGCATGGGGCTTGCGGGTCGCAGACAAGGAGCGAGGAGGACAATGACCTTGGTCGGTCATCGACGACGAGCGACGCCGGCTGCGGCCGCAACCCCCATGCGCCCT
>JAGYID010000036.1 GCA_018606725.1 Acidobacteriota bacterium | reverse complement strand
CGCCGCGGGACGGCGACGCGACGGCCGCGGCCGGCCCGACGACCAGCCCCTCCACGCGGCGGCGGCCGCCGGCCTTCAGCAGGGATTCGATCACCCCGGCCGTCATCCCGGCGGCGGCCTTGCCGTAGGCAATCAGGATCAGGCGGCCCTTCCTGTGCAGCGGGATGGCGCGCCCGCCGAGGACGATCTCCTCATCGCCGGCGCGCACGGCGCGCCGCGCCGCCTCGCGCGGATCGCAGGCGCCGATCGCCTCGGCGGCGATCGCCTCGAGCATCTGCGCCGCGGGAGGTCTCGGCGGATCCGGCTTGAATCCCTTGATGCTCATCGCTTTGCGCGCCTCCCGTGAAGTCCCCGCCGGCTAGCCCTTCGCCGGGGTCCTCGCGGCAACGTCCCGTCCAGCCTTATTGACAACGGATCACGCCCTCTGATATAAGGCCGATACGTCTCGGAGATCAACGAACTTTTTCACCAACCTTCAATTCGAGGAGGTGTCCCGATGAACAAGGCGGACCTGATCGACAAGATTGCCAAAGACGCCCGCATCAGCAAGACGGCCTCCGGCAAGGCGCTGGACTCCCTGGTTGACGGCATCACCAAGGCCCTGAAGAAGGGCGACCGGGTGGCGCTTGTCGGCTTCGGCACCTTCACCGTCTCCAAGCGCAAGGCGCGCGTCGGCCGCAATCCGCAGACCGGCGAGCAGATCGAGATCAAGGCGCGCAAGGTGGCGCGGTTCCGCCCGGGGAAGGAGCTGGCGTCGTCGATCCGCTGATCGAGCCCGGAGTGCGCTGACCACCGCGACAGTCTAGCGGATCGCGGGGTCGCGAAAGCCATCGAGGGGGCGGCGTTCCGTCAGGGACGCCGCCCCCTCTTGTTTTGCGCGCGGCAGGCGGTCAGGGCGCTGACTCGCCGCAGGCGTTCGTCGCCCTCACGTCGTAGAAGTAATTGACGCCGTCGTGCAGGGCGGCGTCGGAGGCCGACGGCGCCGAGCTCGTCATGATCACCGGCGCGCCGGAACGATCCGGCGTCAGGTAGCGATAGACGCGATAGCCGGTCGCGCCGTTCACCGCCGTCCACGACAGGTCGACCCCGGTGCCGGCGCGCACTGTAAGGTCGACGACCGGTTCCGGTGGGCCGGGACACGGCGGCGCCGTCCAGGTGGTCGTCGCCATCAGTTCCGGCGGCGACATGCCGGTGTTGAGCCAGGCCTGGTACAGGTCCTCCCCCGTCGTCGTGGTCGTGTTGGCGTGACGCAGGAAGGAGATGTACTCCTTCGAAGTGCTCTGGTAGAACAGCGTCACGTCGGCGCGGGCGGTCCCGGGCGGGACCGGGACGATGATGTCGTCCCAGTAGCGGTAGGTCCCGTCCGGCAGCACCGGGTAGGCGTCTGCCGGGACCGGCAGGACGTTGCGCTTCGCCGCCTCCTGGGGATTCATGCCGTACGGCGGAATCCGGTGGTCCTCGAGGATCTTGTTGTTCAGGACGAAGTGAAACGTCTCGAGAGCATCGCCGAGCGTCCCGTCGACGAACTCGCCGAGGGTGTGCTCGACGGTCCCGTCCGCGTGGAAGGTCAGCGGCATCGCCCGGTCGTAGCCGACCGACACCAGAGTCTGCGCCCAGTCGCGCGTCATCCCCGGCCTGACCGCGTAGACCCGGGTGTCGCCCGCCAGGTCGGCGGTCGCCGCGTCGTAGCGGCCGGTTTCGCCGACCAGCAGGCCGTTCTGGTCGTAGTAGCGCACGTTGACCCAGGACCTCCGACCCTCGGGATAACCGGACAGGAACTTGTGGCCGGTCAGGTTGGTGACCCGCACCAGAAGCGAGGCCCCGTCGCCGGCGGTCATCGCCTCGATCGACGCGGCGCGGCGCAGATCGAGCCGGGCCCGCCGCACGCCGTCCCGCATGGCGTCGATCTGCGGCTGCGTCAGGACGCCCCCCTTCAGCTTTCCCTGTCCCGACAGCCAGATCATCGCCTCGGGGATCCAGGTGTTGCCGCCGGTCTGGTCGTGCAGCGGCAGGTCGGTGCGGATCTCCGGGTTCTTGTTGCACCCCTGGCCGGTCACCGGCGGCATGTGGCAGGTCTGGCAGGTGTAGGCGCGCGGCGGGTTGTAGAGCGACGACGTCGAAGAATTGTACTCGGGAAAGTGCGAGGCCCGCTCCGGCGCCCCGCCGATCCCCTTGAGGTTCGCCGGCAGGGCGGCGAAGTCCCGGACCAACCGGGTGTCCCAGCCGCTCGACTTCCACTCGCTGTACGTCCTCTCGACGATGCCGTAGGCGTACGGCGGGTACTTGAACGCCGCGTCCGCCCCGAGCTGCGTGCCGTCCAGCCGGCCGCTGTTCGGCGCCAGGCCGCCGGCCGCCGGGTTGCTGACATCGTGGCAGGTGCCGCACAGGTCACCCTGGCGATGATAGGTGGACGGGAGGAACTGGTGCCGGGCCGTGGCGTCGTCGAACGGGCCGCGCTTGGCCGTGCCGGGGTCGACGACGAACAACCCGCTGCCGTAGAACCCTTCCACCTGGCCGGTGTCGGGGTTGGTCCAGAACGGCTGGCGGTCGGTCGAGACCAGCGACATCCCTTCCGGCGAGGCCGGGTCGACCAGCCGGTGACACAGGTCGCACGATACCCCCGCGTTGAAGTCGGACGCCGCCAAGGCCGCGCCGTCGGTCGGCGTCGACCGGCCCGCCAGCCAGCCGTCCGGGGTGTGGCACCGCAGGCACAGGTCGCCGACCCCGCCGGTATCGGGGGTTGTTCCGGGCATCAGATTATTCCAGACGGTTGTATTCGGGATGAAGTCCTGTTCCGCGACATCAACTGCCGCCCAGAAGATCGGATCGCGCAGGGCGTTCGCCATCATCGAGCCGCGCCAGTTGAACGCCGGCTCGGTGGCGTTGCTGTACCCCCCGTGGCAGTTGTCGCACTTGTCCGGGGTCTCCAGATTCGCATCCCCCGGCTGGCTGCCGGGCTGCTCGATCACCCCCGGGACGGTGGCCGCCGCATAAATGAGCGCGACAGACGTGACGAAGGGGAAAAATATTCCGGCCAGAGCCTTCCAGGCGCTCGGTCGCATGGTGTTTCCCTCCAAACCGCTGGTGCACCGCCGAGGGGTCTCGTTAGAGGAGTTGTTACTTGCAGACAGGATGCCAGGCGGGCCTGGTCCGGGGCCAGGGCACTCCGATGTTCAGGGCACTCGATGACGCGGGTCTGCTACAATTCCCGCAACTGGCCGGAGCCCTCATGTCCCCGGAAGAATTGCCGCGCTGCGAGTTCGATCGCGACAAGCTGATTTTGCAACTGCAAACCACCCTGCCGGCGGATGTCAATTCAATCGGCCCGGCGGTGGATGGCGTCATGCAGCTGGTGCGCCACATGGGGTGCGCCCACGGCAAGGAGTTCGAGGTGGAGACCGCGCTGCGCGAGGCGCTCGCCAACGCGATGACCCACGGCTGCAAGGGGGATCCGGACCGCCAGGTTCAGTTCAGCGTCTGTTGCGACGAGGCGCGCGGGATGCTCATCGTCGTCCGCGACCCGGGCACGGGGTTCGATCCCGCCTCCATCCCGAACCCCGTCGTCGGCCGCCAGGTCTACTCCACGCACGGGCGCGGCATTTTCCTCATCAACCAGCTCATGGATGAGGTGCGCTTCGAGCGCGGGGGCACCGAAATCCACATGAAGAAGAAGTAGCCGACCGCGCTGGCCTGATTCGGCGCCTGAGGACTTCGAGGGTCGGTCTTACTCGATGCGCAGGAGCAGGGCACCGGCTTCGACGGTGTCGCCGCGACGGACCTGGATCGAGGCGATGCGCCCCTCCTTCGGGGCGGATAGTTCGTTCTCCATCTTCATCGCCTCGACCACGATCACCCCCTGGCCGGCGGCCACCGTCTCGCCTTCCTTCACGAGGACCGCGGCGATCCGGCCCGGCATGACCGAGCGCAGATCGATCGGGCCGGCGATCCGGATCGCCTGTCCTGGCGCGGTCGCATGCAGAGTATCCTGAAGCGTGACCTCGTAGACGCGGCCGCGGATCGTCACGGCGCGGGCGCGCGCCGCGCCGCGGCCGCCATTGCCGCCGTCCGGTGCGACCGCCGCCTCGATGACCTCGTCGCCGATGCGCAGCAGGAGGATGCCGTCGCGCTCGCGCGCCTCGACGGCGCGCTCGTGGCCATCCACCATGACGCGGAATCGGTCGCCGCCGCGGCTGTCGATCTCGATCGGGATGTCGCGTCCCCCGACGCGCGCCGTCGTTCGTCCGGCCACGATCAGTCCCCCGCCATCAGGCACGCGGCAGGACGCGCCCCTGCATCAGGGCGCGCCGGCCATCCAGGACCCACGGGCTCACGGCATTGCCTGGCTCGGCGGCGACCGTCCGGCCGGCCTCGAGGTGCGCCGCGAGCGCCGCGGCGATCGCCGCCGCCTCGGCATCCCGCCCCGGCCCGGCCAGCGCTGCCGACAACCGCGGCAGAGCGCGGTCGCACCAGCCGATGTCAATCCGGCCGGCGGCGAACTCCGCATCGTCCATCACCTGGCGATGGAACGGGATGGTGGTGCGGATGCCGGAAATCAGGAACTCGTCGAGGGCGCGGCGCATCCGGGCGATCGCCTCGGCGCGGTCGCGTCCCCAGGCGATCAGCTTGGCGACGAGCGGGTCGTAGTAGAGCGACACCGTCTCTCCCTGCTGCAGCGCGGTCTCGACGCGGATGCCCGGCCCGGCCGGCACGCGCAGCGCGGCGATCCGGCCGGGCGACGGCCGGAACCCCTGCTCCGGGTCCTCGGCGATGATGCGGCACTCAATCGCCCAGCCGCGCGGCTTGATCGACTCCTGGCGGATCGACAGCGGCTCGCCGGCGGCGATGGCGATCTGCGCGCGCACCAGATCGATGCCGGTGATCATCTCGGTTACCGGGTGCTCAACCTGGATGCGGGCGTTGACCTCCATGAAGTAGGGGTTGCCGTCGCCGTCGAGGAGGAACTCGACCGTCCCTGCGTTGCGGTAGCCGGAGGCCTTCACCACCTCGAGCGCAAGCTCGCCCATGGCACGGCGCAGCTTCGGGCCGAGGGCGACCGACGGCCCTTCTTCGATCAACTTCTGGTGGCGGCGCTGCACCGAGCACTCGCGCTCCCCGAGGTGGACCGCCAGTCCCTTCCCGTCGGCCAGCACCTGGATCTCGACGTGGCGGACGTTCTCGAGGAGCTTCTCGGCGTACACCCCGTCGTCGCCGAACGCCGACTTCGCCTCCGAACGGGCGCCGCGGAATGCGCTCTCCAGCTCGCCCTCGGCCCGGACGACGCGCATCCCCTTGCCACCGCCCCCGGCGGCCGCCTTCAGAATGATTGGGTAGCCGGCGCGGCGGGCGAACTTCCGAAACGTTTCGAGGTCGGCGGCCCGCTCGGTAAGCCCGGGGATCACCGGCACGCCGCGCTTCTTCATCAGCCGGCGCGCCTCGACTTTGTCACCGACCAGCGCCATCGCCTGGGCGGGCGGACCGATGAAGACGAATCCCGCGTCCGCGCAGGCGCGCGCGAACTTCGGGTTCTCCGCCAGGAAGCCGTACCCCGGGTGAACCGCGTCAGCGCCGGCCCGGCGCGCCGCCTCGAGGATCGCGTCGATGTTCAGGTACGATTCGGCCGCCGGCGCCGGCCCGATCGCGACGGCGGCGTCCGCCAGCCGTACCGGCAGCGAATCCCGGTCGGCGTCGGAGTAGACCACGGCCGGCGACAGCCCGAGATCCCGGCAGGCCCGCAGGACGCGCAGGGCGATCTCGCCCCGGTTGGCGATCAGGATGCGCTTCATCCTGCGCGCCGGTCCCATCCCGCGGGGTCGAACTCAGAGCGGAATATTGCCATGCTTCTTGGGTGGGTTCGTGTCCCGCTTGGTGCGCAGCAGGCGCAGCGCGTTGACCAGCTTGCGGCGGGTCTGGCGCGGCTCGATGACCTCGTCGACGAAGCCGCGCTCGGCGGCGATATACGGGTTGGCGAACTTGTCGCGGAACTCGTCGATCTTCTCGCGGCGCAGCGCCTCGGGGTCCTTGGCGGCCTGCAGCTCGCGGCGGTACAGGATGTTGACCGCCCCTTCCGGACCCATGACGGCGATCTCGGCGGTCGGCCAGGCGAAGTTGAGGTCGGTGCGGATGTGCTTTGAGCCCATGACGCAGTAGGCGCCGCCGTAGGACTTGCGGGTGATGACGGTGATCTTCGGAACGGTCGCCTCGGCGAAGGCATACAGCAGCTTGGCGCCATGCTTGATGATTCCGCGGTACTCCTGGTCGGTGCCGGGGAGGAAGCCGGGGACGTCCTCGAAGATCAGCAGCGGGACGTTGAAGGCGTCGCAGAAGCGGACGAAGCGCGCCCCCTTGAGCGAGGCGTCGATGTCGAGCGTGCCGGCCAGGACGGCCGGCTGGTTCGCCACCACCCCGACCGGGCCGCCGTCCATCCGCCCGAAGCCGACGACGATGTTCTTGGCGTAGTGCTCGTGCACCTCGAGGAAGGCGCCGTTGTCGAGGACTCCGCGCAGCACCGTCTTGATGTCGTACGGCTTGTTCGGATCGTCCGGGACGGCGGCGTCGAGGGCGGCGTCCTCGCGGTCGGGGTCGTCGGACGGCGTCCGGCGCGGCGGGTCCTCCATGTTGTTCGACGGCAGGTACGACAGCAGGTCGCGGATCAATCGCAGGGCGGCGCGGTCGTCGGCCGCCGCGAAGTGCGCCACGCCCGACACCGAGGCGTGCGTCATGGCGCCGCCCAGCTCCTCCTTGGTGACCTCCTGGTGGGTGACCGCCTTGATGACGTCGGGGCCGGTGATGAACATGTACGACGTGCCCTGGACCATCACGTTGAAATCGGTGATCGCCGGGGAGTAGACGGCCCCGCCGGCGCACGGCCCCATGATCGCCGAGATCTGCGGCACGACGCCTGAGGCGAGGGTGTTGCGCAGGAAGATGTCGGCGTAACCGCCGAGCGAAACGACCCCCTCCTGGATGCGCGCCCCGCCCGAGTCGTTGAGGCCGACGACCGGGGCGCCGACCTTCATCGCCAGATCCATGATCTTGCAGATCTTGGCGGCGTAAGTTTCCGACAGCGACCCGCCGAACACCGTGAAGTCCTGGGCGAACAGGAAGATCTTACGCCCGTCGATCAGGCCGTGCCCGGTGACGACCCCGTCGCCCGGAATTTTCTGCTTCTCCATCCCGAAGTCGGCGGAGCGGTGGACGACGAACTTGTCGAGTTCCTGGAAGGTGCCGGGGTCAAGGAGGAGGTCGACCCGCTCGCGGGCGGTCAGCTTGCCTTCGCTCTTCTGGCGCTGAAGCCGCTCGGCGCCGCCGCCGGCCTCGGCCTCGCGATTCCTGCGCCTGAGCTCTTCGAGCCGGTCGTGACGGTCGGGGGCCACGCGGGGACGCCGCTCAGGCTTTCCGTGCCTGCTGCGGCATCTTCTCCCAGTCCTTTAGGAACTTCTGCAGCCCGATGTCGGTGAGCGGGTGCTTGATCAGCGCCTCGAGGACGGCGAACGGCAGGGTGGCGATGTCGGCGCCCATGCGGGCCGCCTCGACCACGTGCACCGGGTGCCGGATGCTGGCAGCCAGGATCTCGCACTTGAAGTCGTAGTTGTCGAAGATCGTCCGGATGTCCCTGACGATCTCCATGCCGACCTGGCTGATGTCGTCGAGGCGGCCGACGAACGGGCTGACCATCGCGGCGCCCGCTTTGGCGGCGAGCAGCGCCTGCGACGGCGAGAAGATCAGAGTCGTGTTGATCTTGACCCCCTCGGACGACAGCGTCTTGATCGCCCGCAGCCCCTCGCGGATCATCGGGATCTTGATGACGACGTTCGGCGCGCCGACCCGGCGCAGGATGTCGCGCCCCTCCTTGATCATCTCGTCGGCGGTCGTCGACACGACCTCGGCGCTGACCGGCCCCGGGACGATGGCGCAGATCTCCCGCACCACCTCGAGGAAATCGCGACCTTCCTTGGCGACCAGGGACGGGTTGGTGGTGACGCCGTCGAGGATGCCCCAGCCCGCCGCCTCGCGGATCTCCTTGACGTTCGCGGTGTCGAGGAAAATCTTCATCGCATCCTCCCTGTCACTTTTGTCCTAGGCGTCCGCGACGCCGTTGCCGCCGCCGGAGGCGCCCTCCGAGCCCGCGTCCGCCTCGGCCTCCGGCGCGCCGCCGTTGCCGTTGCCCGGGCGGTCGCCGCCCGGATCGTCCTTCTCCGCCACACGCGCCACCCCCACGACCGCGTCACCGTCCTCGAGGTGGATCAACCGCACGCCCTGGGTCGGCCGGCCGAGGATGGAGATGTCGCGGACGTTGGTGCGGATGATCTTCCCGAAGGCGGTGATCACCATCACCTGGTCGTCGTCGGACACTTCCATGACCTTGACCACCGGGCCGGTCTTGTCTGTGACCCGAAGATTGATGATCCCCGACCCGCCGCGCCCCTGCAGCCGGTACTCGCCGATCTCGGTCCGCTTGGCGTAGCCGTTGGCGCTGACGGTCAGCATCTTACCTTCTTTCGATCGGCTGGCGTCCATCTCGACGATGCTGTCCCCGTCCGCCAGCCGCATGCCGATGACGCCGTAAGCGCTGCGGCCCATCGGGCGGACGTCCTCCTCCGCGAAGCGGATCGCCTGCCCCTGGGCCGTCGCCATGAAGACCTCCTGCTTCGGCTCCACCAGCTTGACCGACAGCAGCTCGTCGCCGTCGTCGACGTTGATGGCAATGATGCCGGCGGCGCGCGGGTTGGCGTAGGCCGACAGGGCCGTCTTCTTGACGATCCCCTTGCGCGTGCAGAACACCAGGAACCGCTCCTCACCGAATTCCTTGACCGGCACCAGCGCAGCGACCTTCTCCTCGGGGCCGAGCTCGACGAAATTGACGATGTTCTTGCCCTTGCCGGCGGCGCCGATCTGCGGGATCTCGTGCACCTTCAGCCAGTGGACCCGGCCGCGCGTCGTGAAGATCAGGATCGAGGCGTGCGTCGAGGCGACGAACAGGTGCTCGACGAAGTCCTCCTCGCGGGTCGTCATGCCGGTCCGCCCCTTGCCGCCCCGGCGCTGGGAGCGGTACAGAGACAGTGGGTTGCGCTTGACGTAGCCGGCGTGCGAGACGGTGATCACCATCTCCTCCTCGGCGATCATGTCCTCGAGGGCGATCTCGCCCGGCTGCGCGATGATCTCGGTGCGGCGGGCGTCGCCGAAGCTCTTCTTGATGGCCCGCAGCTCCTCGACCAGGATGCCGTACACCAGCTTCTCGTTGGCCAGGATCTCCCTGAGGCGGGCGATCTGCTTGAGCGTCTCGGCGTACTCGTCGAGGATCTTCTGGCGCTCGAGCCCGGTCAGCCGCTGCAGCCTCATGTCGAGGATCGCCTGCGCCTGGACGTCGGACAGCTTGAAGCGCAGGCGCATCGCCTGGCGGGCCTCGTCGGGCGTCTTGGCGGCGCGGATCAGCGCCACCACCGCATCGATGTTGTCGAGGGCGATCTTGAGCCCCTCGAGGATGTGGGCCCGCTCCTCGGCGCGCGCCAGCTCGAAGGCCGTGCGCCGGACGATCACCTCGCGGCGGTGATCGATGAAGTGGCCGATCAGCTGCTTGAGATTCAAGACTTGAGGACGGTTGTTGACGATCGCCAGGAAGATCGCCCCGAACGACTCCTGCATCTGGGTGTGCTTGTACAGGTTGTTCAGGATGACCTTGGGGACGGCGTCGCGGCGGAGATCGAGCACGACGCGGATGCCGTCGCGGTCCGACTCGTCGCGGATGTCGACGATGCCGTCGATCTTCTTGTCGTTCACCAGCGAGGCGATCTGCTCGATCAGGCGGACCTTGTTGACCTGGTACGGGATCTCGGTGATGACGATCCGGTCCTTGCCCTTCTTGCCGCCCTCCTCGACCCCCGCCCGGGCCCGCATGGTGATGATGCCGCGCCCGGTGCGGTAGGCCTGCTGCATCCCCTCGCGGCCGCAGATGAAGCCGGCGGTCGGGAAATCGGGCCCCTTGACGTGCCGCAGCAGGCCGTCGATGGTGATCTCCGGGTCCTCGACCTGGGCGACGATGGCGTCGATGACCTCGCTCATGTTGTGGGGCGGGATGTTGGTCGCCATGCCGACGGCGATGCCGGACGAGCCGTTGACCAGCAGGTTGGGGAAGCGGCACGGCAGGACGAGCGGCTCCTTCTGCTGGCCGTCGTAGTTCGGCCCGAACTCGACGGTGTCCTTCTCGATGTCGGCCAGCATCTCGTGCGCCAGCTTCGCCATGCGTACTTCGGTGTAGCGCATCGCCGCGGCGGCGTCGCCGTCGATGGAGCCGAAGTTGCCCTGCCCGTCGACGAGCGGGTAGCGCATCGAGAAGTCCTGCGCCATGCGCACGATGGTGTCGTAGATGGCGGTGTCGCCATGGGGGTGGTATTTCCCCATGACGTCTCCGACGATGCGGGCGGCCTTCTTGTACGGCTTGTCGTGGTCGTTGCCCGCCTCGTGCATGGCGTACAGCACGCGGCGGTGCACCGGCTTGAAGCCGTCGCGCACGCCGGGCAGCGCCCTGCCGATGATCACGCTCATGGCGTAATCGAGGTAGGACGTCCTCATCTCGTCTTCGATGTTGACGCGCTGCGGCTCGCCTGCGACCTTCTGTTCGTCCATCGGCTCCGACCTAGATGTCGAGGTTGCGGACCTCGAGGGCGTTCTCTTCGATGAAGCGGCGGCGCGGCTCGACGACGTCGCCCATCAACACGGTGAACATGGTATCGGCCTCGACCGCGTCGGTGACGGTCACCCGGGTCATCCGGCGCGTCTCCGGGTTCATGGTGGTCTCCCAGAGCTGCGTCGGATTCATCTCGCCCAATCCCTTGTAGCGCTGGATGGTGAGCCCCTTCTTGGCCTCGTCCATCAGGCACTTCAGCAGCTCCAGCCGGCTGGCGAGGCTCTGCACATCACCGTTCTGCGCCACCAGGAACGGCGGCTGCTTGACGTCCTGCAGTTCCCGGTCGAGCAGGCTGAGGGCCCTGAACTCGGGACCCGAGGCCAGGTCCCAGGAGACCCGCACGCGCCCGTGGCCCGGCACGCGTGACGCCACGTCGAAGGTGAAGCGGCCGTGTTCCTCGTCGCTCTCGAGCTCGCCCGGCTTGAAGCCGCGGGCTTCGAGCGCCGCGCGCACCCGCTCGAGCGACTCCCCGGCCTGGAAGGTCTCGATGGCGGCCGCGTCCAGGTCCAGCAGGGCCTCGACCAGCTCGGCCTCGTAGCCCCGCTTGCGGAGCATCTCGAGCTCGGTCCTGTAGCGCACCAGATGGTCCAGCAGGGCCTTCAACTCCCCGCCCTCCACCGAGCGGTCGCGCAGCTTGACGACGCGCTCGGCGGCGGCGTTCTTCATCAAGAACTTGTTCATCTCGTCGTCGTTGGCGAGGTACGCCTCCTGCTTCCCCTTCTTGACCTTGTAGAGCGGCGGCTGGGCGATGTACAGGTGCCCCGCGTCGACGACCTGCCGCATCTGGCGGAAGAAGAAGGTCAGAAGCAGGGTGCGGATGTGCGAGCCGTCGACGTCGGCGTCGGTCATGATGATGATCTTGTGGTAGCGCAGTTTCGCGCGGTCGAAGTCGCCCTCGCCGATGCCGGTGCCGAGGGCGGTGATCAGGGTGCGGATCTCCTGGCTTCCCAGCATCTTGTCGAAGCGGGCCTTCTCGACATTGAGGATCTTGCCGCGCAGCGGCAGGACCGCCTGGGTGCGCCGGTCGCGTCCCTGCTTCGCCGAGCCGCCGGCCGAATCCCCCTCGACGATGAACAGCTCGGCCTTCGCCGGGTCCTCCTCCTGGCAGTCGGCGAGCTTGCCGGGCAGGTTGCCGGAGTCCAGCGCCCCCTTGCGGCGGGTCAGCTCCTTGGCCTTGCGGGCCGCCTCGCGGGCGCGCAGCGCCTCGAGCCCCTTGTCGAGGATCTTGCGGGCGACGCCGGGGTTCTCCTCGAAGTGCGCCGACAGCCTGTCGTTGATCAGCGCCTCGACGATCCCCTTGACCTCGCTGTTGCCGAGCTTGGTCTTCGTCTGGCCCTCGAACTGCGGCCGCATCAGCTTGACGCTGACCACCGCCGTCATCCCCTCGCGCACGTCGTCGCCGGTAAGCTGGATGGTCTCCTTGGTGATGGTCCGGGCGGCATAGGCGTTGATCGTCCGGGTCAGCGCCGAGCGGAACCCCGACAGGTGGGTGCCGCCCTCGAGCGTGTTGATGCTGTTGGCGAACGAGAAGACGATCTCGTTGTAGCCGTCGTTGTACTGCAGGGCGATCTCGGCCACGACCCCGTCCCGCTCGCCGCGCATGAAGATCGGCTTCGGGTGGATGGCGTTCTTGTTCTTGTTGAGGTGCTCGACGAATGACGAGATGCCGCCCTTGTAGTTGAACTCGTGCTTCTTGGCGGCCCGCTCGTCCTCGATGGTAATGGTGACGCCCTCGTTGAGGAACGCCAGCTCGCGGAGCCGCTGCGACAGGGTGTCGAACGAGAAGTTGAGGTCCTCGAAAACCTGAGGGTCGGGCTTGAAGTGCACCCGCGTGCCGCGGTTCTTGGTGGTGCCGGTCTGGTGCAGGGCGGTGATCGTCTTGCCCCGCTCGAAGCGCATCTCGTAGACCAGGCTGTCGCGCAGGATTTCGAGATCGAGCCATTCCGACAGCGCGTTGACCACCGACACTCCGACGCCGTGCAGGCCGCCGGACACCTTGTAGGACTCGTTGTCGAACTTGCCGCCGGCGTGCAGGACGGTCAGCACCACCTCGGCGGCGGAGACGCCCTCGGTCGGGTGCATGTCGACCGGGATGCCGCGCCCGTCGTCGGTCACGGTGACCGAGCCGTCGGTGTGGAGGGTCACCTCGATGTGCGTGCAGTAGCCGGCCTGCGCCTCGTCGATGCTGTTGTCGACGACCTCGTAGACCAGGTGGTGCAGCCCGCTGGTCGAGGTGTTGCCGATGTACATCGCCGGGCGCTTGCGGACCGCCTCGAGACCTTCCAGGACCTTGATCTTCGAAGCATCGTACGTTTCGACGCCGCCGGCGTCGGAGCGCGGCTGCACGTTCGTCTCCATCGACGATTCCCCCTTGCGGGCTACCACGACCAGCCCACTCGAGAAGACCTGCTGGTTTCAGGTGGCGTCGCCCGTGTCAAGGTCACTCGCATCCCTGATGGTGCGTTATGGGGGTACGACTGGGACGGGGTTCGGTCAACCTTTTGGCCCGCCCGATCTCCTGGCTCGCAATGGGCCAAAAACAGCGCGGATTTTATCACATAGTGCAGGCCGGAGCAACGGATTGGACGAGCCAATCGACCCACGCGCTGGGCATATAATAATGATATGTGTGGTATTTGTTGTAAGTATATTATTTTCAGATACTTAACGTTGTCGTCGCGCCGATCAGATGCGCATCGGCATGACGACGTAGCGGTAGTCCCTGCCTTCGAGGCCGACTGGGCGCAATAAGCCCTGCGTGGCCTCGTCCTTGATGGCCAGGATCACCGGACCTGGACCCATCGCCTGCAGGAAATCGAGGAGGTATTTGGCGTTGAAACCGATGTCGAGACCGGGGCCGTCATAATCCACATCGAGGGTCTCCGATGCCTCCCCGACCTCCGGGTTGTTCGAGGAGATTTCGATCGACCCCTTCGAGACGCTGACCTTGACCGCCCGCGAACGCTCGCTTGACAGGAGCGCGATACGGCGGACGACGTCGGCCAGCGCCACGCTGTCGAGCTTCAGCAGCTTGTCGTTCCCCTCTGGTATCACTTTTTGATAGTCGGGGAACTTGCTCGGGCTGATCTGCGAGATCAGCACTGTCCTGCCGACCTTGAAGAAGATGTGATTCTCCTTGTGGCCGAAGACGACTTCGCTCTCCCCCTCGCCCAGGCGGGGCAGCTCCTGGAACGCCTTGCGCGGCACGATGACCTCGATCGGCGCCTCGGCCGCCCCCTTCTCCAGCCGGCCGCTGACGAACGCCAGGCGGTGGCCGTCGGTCGCGACCATCGTCAGGTGTTTCTTGTTGAGCGTCATCAGGGTGCCGTTGATCTGGTAGCGGCTCTCGTCGGTCGTGATCGCGAAGATGACCTTGGAGATCATGTCGAGGAGCAGGGCGCGCTCGATGGTGATCCCTTTGGAAAAGTCGAACTCCGGGATGGCGGGGAAATCCTCCTTCGGCAGCGACACGATCCGAAAGCGGGCCTTCTGGCAGGTCAGCACGACCCAGTTGCCCTCGTCCGCCTTCAGCCGGATCTCGGCGTCCGGAAGATAGCGGACGATGTCGAACAACCGCCGGGCCGAAACCGTCACCGAGCCCGGTGACTTCACCGTCGCCTCGCAGCTGCTGCGGATGCCGACCTCGAGGTCGGTGGCCAGCAGCTCCAGGCGATCCTTGCGCGCCTCGAGCAGGATGTTCGAGAGGATCGGGATGGTGCTCTTCTTCTCGACGATCCCCTGCACCGCCTGCAGTTCTCTCAGTAGATTTTCCTTGCTGGTCAGGAAGTCCATACCGCCTCCGACGACTGCAATGGGATCGGCTTTTCGATCAGAAGAGAGAGCATTGTAGCACTAGCAGGGCCTGTGCACGGTGCGGATAACCGCCGGACCGGGCGCCGGTCACGGGGTCCGGCACAGCACCGCCGGTCGATGCTGCTGTGGGGAAGGTGCGCGGCGCCTGTGGATGATTCGGACGCCTTCGTCCATCCACAATCGGTTCTGCGGTTTTGCACGCGGCCCTGTGGATCCATCAGGAGAACGACTCGAGGAAGGTGTTCAGGATTCTGGCGAACTCCTGGTCGCGTTCCTTGAGCGCCTCGATCTTTCGGACGGCGTGCAGGACGGTGGTGTGGTGCTTGCCGCCGAACTGGGCGCCGATCGCCGGCAGCGACTTGTCGGTCATCCGCTTGCAGAGGAACATCGCCACCTGGCGCGGGAAGGAGATGTGTTTGGCGTTGTTGCGCGACTTCAGCTCGACCACCTTGAGCTGGAAGTAGTCGGCGACCGTCTTCTGGATCGCCTCGATGGTGATGATCTTGGCCCGGTCGTCGATCAGGTCGCGCAGGGTTTCCTTGGCCATGGCCAGGTCGATCGGGCGGCTGCTCAACGAAGCGTAGGCGATCAGGCGGATGAGCGACCCTTCGAGCTCGCGGATGTTGGAGCGGACGCGCGACGCGATGAACAGCGAGACGTCCTCGGGCAGGTTCAGGTTCTCGGCCTCGGCCTTCTTCTTCAGGATCGCCACCTTGGTTTCGAGATCGGGTGGCTGGATGTCGGCGATCAGCCCCCATTCGAAGCGCGACCGCAGTCGTTCCTCGAGCGTCGGGATGTCCCGCGGCGGGCAGTCGCTGGTGATGACGATCTGCTTCTGGGACTCGTAGAGCGCGTTGAAGGTGTGGAAGAACTCCTCCTGGGTCCGTTCCTTCCCCGCCAGGAACTGGATGTCGTCGATGAGGAGAACATCGACGTTGCGGAAGCGCTCCTTGAAGTCGATCGTCTTCTCGAAGCGGATCGAGTTGATCAGCTCGTTCATGAAGTTCTCGGTGCTGATGTAGAGGTGACGCAGGCCCATCTGCGCGCGCGCGATCTGGTTGCCGATGGCGTGCATCAGGTGGGTCTTGCCGAGCCCCACGCCGCCGTAGATGTACAGCGGGTTGTAGGCGGTGGACGGCTGCTCGGCGACGGCGTGGGCGGCCGCGTGGGCGAACTGATTGCATGAGGAGACGACGAAGGAGCCGAAGTTGTAGCGCGGGTTGAGCCCGAGCCCCAGCGGCGGCGTCTCCGTCGCCACCCCGGTGCGGCCCAGAGGAGAGCGCGGCGCATCCGGCACCGGAGGCGACAGCGGCGCCATGCCGCCGCGCCCGCCGCCACCGGTCGCTCTCGATCCATGCGCGGAGCCATTGCCGAACAACGCCGCCGGCCGCGGCGGAGCCTGCCGCGGCGAGAAGGTCACGCTCAACCTGCCGCATTCGAGGGAACGCGCGCTCTCTTCGATGAGGGGGAGATAATTCCGGTTGATCCAGTCCGCGAACAGCGGACTCGGGACCTCGACCTGGAGCGTGCCGTCGGCCAGCGACAGCTGCTGGGTCGGCCTGAGCCACGTGTTGAAGCTTTGCGGATTGAGCTTTTGTTGAAGACTGTTGAGGATCCTGTCCCAGATTGTCATGCGCCCTCGGCCCGGCGGGCACGTTCTGCCCGAGTCACTTCACCCTGATGCCCGTTGGACGGCCATTTGCGCCGTGTCTCACAATTCTTTTCAACAACTTTTCCACAGATGTGGAAAAGTTTCGTCACTGTAAAGCGTTGAAAGGCGGCGATTTGCAACAACCTCGGCTCAGATGCGTGGCGATCTTATGTCAACCGAATCTCCTTTCCACCAGATGTGGGGCCGCCGGTGAGGCCGGCGGAATATCTGGGGTTCGGGTCGCACGCGCGCCATCCGTCTCGATCTCCGGAGACACTTCGACGGACTTCGGGACGATCCCGAACGACGACGATCGGTTCATCGAGGTTGACGAGAACTCCGAACCCGCGACGATGAAAAGCAATCGAAATGTTGTGGTCGGCGCCTTATACCACGGTCGCGCGCGACGCTGTCAATCCCCTTTTTTCGATTTCTCTGAAGCCGCGATGCCGTCGGATGTGTGGGGCGATCGCGCGCGCTGCCGCTCGCGCTCGCCGGCGGCTTGCCTTGACAGTCCCGGAGCCCCGGGTCCATAATCCGCACCTCCTTCACAGCAGCAGGCCTTTCGTGGTCGTTGAGAGTCGGGAGAGCGAGCGTGAAACGGACTTTTCAGCCGAACAACCGTCGACGGCGCAAGACCCACGGGTTCCGGGCGAGGATGAGCACCAAGAACGGCCGCAACGTTCTCAAGCGCCGCCGCGCCAAGGGTCGCAGACGATTGACCGTCTGAGCGCCGGCCAGCGCTTCCGCCCCCAGGACCGCATCCGCAAGCGCAGCGAATACCAGGCGATCTACGACAAAGGGCAGAAGATCTCGTCAGGCAGCTTCGTGCTGTTCGTGATGCGCAACGACCTCGGGCGGCCGCGGCTGGGGATCACCGTGACGCGGCGGATCGGGGGTGCGGTGCAGCGGAACCGGGCCAAGAGGCTGCTGCGGGAAATCTTCCGGCGCCACCGGGCGGAGTTGACGAGCGTGGACATTGTCATCAACGGCCGTGCCGGCCTGCCCGATGCGGTCTACGCGCGACTCGAGCAGGAGCTGATGAGCCGCCTGCGGCCGTACCGGTGCGATCGGTGAGGCGGGCCATCCTCGCCGCGCTCGATCTCTATCGCCGGTGGATCTCTCCTCTGCTGCCGCCGGCCTGCCGGTACCTGCCAACCTGCTCGGATTACGCCGCCGCGGCGATCGCCCATCGCGGCGTGGTCGCCGGGACCGGGTTCGCCCTTCGAAGGCTGGCGCGCTGCCACCCCTGGTGCCGCGGCGGCTGGGATCCGGCTCCATGACCGACAACCAGCGGACGCTCGTCGCGGTCGCCCTGTCGATCGCCGTTCTGCTGGTGTGGACGTGGTACTTCACGCCCAAGCACGCGCCGTCGCATGACGGAACGCCGGGCGCGGTCGCCTCGGGCCCCGCCGCCGCGTCTCCGACGGCCAGCGGCCCTGAGTCATCGACGCCGGCCGGCGCCGGGCCGGCCGCCGCTGCGGCGGCGCCCGCCGCGCCGCTCGCCGGCCTGGGTGGAACCGCGGCGCCGGCTGCGAAGCCGGCCCTTCCCGACGGCACGCCGGTGGCGGCCGGGTCGCTTGAGGAGATCGTCATCGACACGCCGCTCGCGTCGATCCGCCTGACGAACCGGGGCGCACGGGTGACTTCGTGGAAGCTGAAGAAGTACCTGGACGAAACGGGGAAGCCGCTCGATCTCGTGTCGCCGGCTGCGGCCGAGTTGGATCACCTGCCGCTGGAGTTCCTGCTGGACGACCCGGCCGCGACCGAGGCGCTGAAGCACGCGTTGTTCCGGGTCACCCGCGCCGAGCGAAACGAGGCCGGCCGCCACGTCACCGAGATCGCCTTCACCTGGAGCGACGGCCGCGGCCTGGCGGCGACCAAGGCGCTGCGCGTCGCGGACGACGCGTATCTGGCGGAGATCGATTTCGCCGCCCAGGTCGGCGGCGCACCGGCGGCCCCGGCGATCGTCTGGGGCGCCGGCTTCGGGGAGCACACCGGCCTCGAGGAGGGGCAGTTCGCCGACGCCCTGCGCGCCCTGGTCCGGACCGGCGAGACGGTCGAGCCCCGGCCGAGCGCGACCATCAAGGCCGGTGCGCCCTGGACGACCTCCGGGCCGATCACCTGGGCGGGCATCGACGATACCTACTTCGCGGCGCTGCTCGTCCCGCCCGAGCCGGCCGAGGCCCGCGTGCGCTTCACGGTACTGCGGCTGGTGCGCGAGGGGCGCGAAGCGCTCCATCTGACCTTTGCGTGCGCCCTGCCGGGGCTGTCGCACGCCCACCTGTTCGTCGGGCCCAAGGACTACCAGCTTCTCAAACAGCTCGGGATGGGCCTCGATGGGCTGCTCGACTTCGGGACCTTCTGGTTCATCGCCAAGCCGCTGTTCTACGCGATGACCTTCATCGACCGCTACGTGGGCAACTTCGGCTGGGCGATCGTGATCCTGACCGTCGCCATCCGCCTGCTGTTCTTCCCGTTCATGCACCGCAGCCAGGTCAAGATGCGCCGCATGCAGGAGAAGATGAAGCGCGTCCAGCCGAAGGTGAAGGCGCTGCGCGAGCGCTACCGCCGCAAGGAGCGGGAGGCCCTCCAGAAGGGGCAGGCCGCCGCCCGCCACGAGATGCGCGGCAAGATGAACGCGGAGATGATGGAGCTCTACAAGGAGGAGGACATCAACCCGTTCGGGACGATGTCCGGCTGCCTGCCGCTGCTGCTGCAGATCCCGATCCTCTATGGCTTCTACCGCGTCCTGTCGATCGCCATCGAGCTGCGCCACGCGCCGTTCATGCTGTGGATCCGCGACCTGAGCCAGCCGGACCCCTATTACGTGACGCCCATCGTCATGGGCGGGACGATGCTGATCCAGCAGGTGATGACCTCGGCCAGCATGCCGGACCCGATGCAGCGGCGGATCATGTACATCATGCCGATCGCCTTCACGGCGTTCTTCGTCAAGTTCCCCTCGGGCCTGGTGCTATACTGGCTCGTCAACAATCTCCTCGGCATCCTCCAGCAGTACTTGATCAACAAGGAAGTCGACGCCGAGGGCAAGGCAGCCGCATGAGCGCCCCGTTTCATTCCGGTCCCGACGGCGAGGACGAGGTCGGCCCCGAAGGCGGCGACGCCGCCGCCCCGCCCGCCGCCCCGGCCGACCCCGCCGACGTCCAGCGCCTGGCCGAGCGGCTGCTGCTCGGGCTCGGGCTCGAGGTGACCGCCGCGGCGCGCGACGCCGGCGACACGATCGAGGTCAACATCTCCGGCGCGGATCGCGACTTCCTGCTGAGCCGCAAGGGCGAGCCGCTCTCCGCCGTGCAGTACCTGCTCAACCGCATCGTCTACCGCGGCCGGCAGGGAAAGAAGATTCACATCGACAGCGACGGCTTCCGCAAGCTGCGCGAGGACGAGATCGTCGACATCGCGGTGCGCGCCGCCGAGAAGGTCCGGGCGAAGGGGGAGGAGGTCGTCCTCAGCCCGCTCAACCCGTACGAGCGGCGGCTGGTGCACCTGGCGCTGGCCGAGATCGAGGGGGTGACCACGAAGAGCCTCGGTGACGGCTTCCTCAAGAAAGTCTCGATCATCCCCGTCAAACGCGGTCCGGGCGCCGGCCCGGAACACGCGTAGTCGCGTTCCGCACCGATCCATGGCCGACCGCGACACCATCGTCGCCATCTCCACGCCTCCCGGCCGGGGCGGCATCGGCGCCGTGCGGCTGTCGGGCCCGCGCGCTGCCGCGATCGCCGCCCGCCTGTTCCGCGCCGGCGCCGGCGCGCGGAGCGTCAGCGGGACCGCCGGAGAGCTGGCTCCCGGGGAGACCGCCGGCGCGGCGCGCCTGCGCTTTGGCCTGATGGTATCGGCGGCGGGGGAGCCGATCGACCACGGCTACCTGGCGACCTTCGAACCGCCCCGCACCTTCACCGGCGAGCCGTGCGCCGAGCTTTGGGCCCACGGCAGCGTCGCGGTCCTGCGGCTGCTCGTCTCCGAGGCGATCGGCCTCGGAGCCCGGCCGGCGACGCCCGGCGAGTTCAGCCTGCGGGCTTTCCTCAACGGCCGGATCGACATCACCCAGGCAGAAGCGATCCGCGATCTGATCGAGGCACGCACCGCCTTCCAGGCGAAAGTGGCGCACGACCAGGTGAGGGGGCGGATTTCGCGGGAGGTCAATATCTTGAAGGACAGGCTCACCGACGTGCTGGCGCGGCTCGAGGCGGCGATCGAATTCGGCGAGGAGGGGGAGTCGGATCGATTCGTTCCGGCCGGCGGCTTGCTGGGGTGCGCCGGTGAGGTGCGCGCCGCGATCGACAGGCTCGCCTCGACCTTCGAGCGCGGGCGGTGGATACGCGACGGCTCGCGGGTCGCCATCGTCGGCTCGCCCAACGCAGGCAAGTCTAGTATTTTCAATGCTTTACTTGAAGAAGAACGGGCCATCGTCACCCCCATCGCCGGCACCACGCGGGATCTCCTGGAGGAGACGCTCGATCTCGGGGGGATTCCGGTCACGCTGCTCGACACTGCCGGTCTGCAGCCGCCGCGCGACGAAGCCGATGCAGAGGCGGTCCGCCGCGCCCGCGGCGCCGCCGACCAGGCCGACCTGCTGCTGCTGGTGCTCGACCGGTCGCGCCGGACGACCACCGAGGAGCGCGCCCTACTCGGTTCGGCCGATCCGCGGCGGACCATCGTCGTCCTCAACAAGATCGACCTGCCGGCGGCCCCTGTCGACCAGGATGAAGGCGCTGCGGCATGGCGGGGGAGTCCGCCCGTCGAGATCTCGGCGCGGACCGGCGCCGGGGTCGCCGATCTGCGCCGATGCCTGGAGGAGCGGGTCACCACCGCCGCGGTCACTTCGCGCGAGCAGGCGTTCGTGACCAACGCGCGTCACCGCGATCTCCTCCTGAAGGCCTCGCAGGCGCTGCGCCGCGCCGACGACGGCGCGCGCGCCGGGGTCGCCGACGAATACCTGCTCGTCGACCTCCGCGACGGGCTCGACCGGCTCGGGGAGATCACCGGAGCGGTCGATATCGAGGGGATCTACGAGCGGATCTTCAGCACCTTCTGCATCGGCAAATGAGCGACGCCAGGGACATGACCGACGCCAGGGAAGTGACCAGCGATCGGCGGCCGCCGCGGCCGCCGACGCGGTTCGACGTCGTGGTGATCGGCGCCGGGCATGCCGGCTGCGAGGCGGCGCTCGCGGCTGCCCGAATCGGCTGTCGCACAGCGCTGGTCACGTTCGACCGGCAGGCGGTGGCGCGCATGTCGTGCAATCCGGCGATCGGCGGCCTGGCGAAGGGACACCTGGTGCGGGAGATCGACGCGCTGGGGGGCGAGATGGGGCGGGCGATCGATGCCACCGGCATCCAGTTCCGCCTGCTCAACGCCAGCCGCGGGCCGGCGGTGCAGGCACCGCGGGCGCAGGCCGACAAGGACGCGTATTCGGAGCGGATGCGCCGCGTCATCGAGTCGGCCGCCGGCCTGGCGCTGCTGGAAGGGGAGGCGGCGGATCTGTTCGTCGAGGACGGCGCGCTGCGCGCCGTGCGCCTCGCCGACGGCACGACGCTCCAGACCGGCTGCGCGGTGCTGACCACCGGCACCTTCCTGCGTGGCCTGATGCACGTCGGTTCGGAACGCCGGCCGGGCGGCCGGATTCACGAGCGGCCGGCGGTCGGGTTGTCGGACGCCCTGCGCCGGCTCGGCTTCCCGATGGGGCGGCTGAAGACCGGCACGCCGCCGCGCGTCCTGCGGGAGAGCGTCGACTTCGACCGGATGGAGAGGCAGCCGGGCGACGCGGAGCCGGTGCCGTTCTCGTTCGAGACCGACGTCATCACCACCCGTCAAATCGACTGCCACATCACCTGGACCAACGAAGCGACGCACCGGATCATCCGCGACAATCTCGATCGATCGCCGCTCTACAGCGGCGCCATCACCGCCATCGGGCCGCGCTACTGCCCGTCGATCGAAGACAAGGTCGTCCGCTTCGCCGATCGCGAACGGCATCAGATCTTCGTCGAGCCGGAAGGGCGGGCGCATCCATGGATCTACCTCAACGGCGTGTCCACCAGCCTGCCCGCCGAGGTGCAGGCCGCAATGGTTCGGTCGATCCCGGGGCTCGAGCGCGCCGCCATCGCCCGCTCCGGCTACGCCGTCGAGTATGACTACGTGCAGCCGACCGCCTGCACCCACACCCTGGAGACCCGCGCCGTTCGCGGCCTGTTTCTGGCCGGGCAGATCAATGGCACCACCGGGTACGAAGAAGCGGCCGCGCTCGGCCTGCACGCCGGCATCAACGCCGCGCTCCGGGCGCAGGACCTGCCACCCCTGATCCTGTCGCGGGGCGAGGCCTATCTCGGCGTGCTGGTGGACGACCTGGTCCTGAAGGGGACGAGCGAACCGTACCGGATGTTCACCTCGCGGGCCGAGTACCGGCTGCTGCTCGACATCGACAGCGCCGACCTGCGGCTGACGGAGCACGGCCGGCGGGTCGGGCTCGTGGCCGACGAGCGATACGCGCGCTTTCACGACCGGCGGGAGAGGCTGGAGCGCTATGCCGGGTTTCTCTCATCGGCGCGGATCGTCCCGGGGTCGTCGGCCGCCTGCCGGTCGGAGGCGGCACTGGGATTGCGGATCGAGACCGCCACCACGCCGGCCAGGCTCCTGAAGCGGAGCGACGTCGACATCGACGCCCTGGAGCCTTGCCTCGAAGGGGCGCCGGCCGGCAGCACCGCCCGCGAGCGCCGCTTCCTGGCCGCCCGGCTGCGGTACGCCGGCTACATCGAGCGCCAGGAGAGGGACCTGCGCCGGCTGGAGAAAGATGAACTGCGGCGGATCCCGGAGAATTTCGATTACCGGGTGATCGCCGGCCTGTCGAACGAGATCGTCGAGAAGCTGGGCCGTGCCCGTCCCGCGACTCTGGCCCAAGCGCGCCGGATCTCCGGGGTTACCCCGGCCGCCCTCAGCCTGCTGAACGTCTATCTCGAGAAGGCGCGCCGCGGTGGGGCGCGGCCGGCGGGCCGGGGCCCGGTCAGGGGTCGCGGGACTACCCCGCCGGCTTCAGCATGATGTCGCGGGCGTCGATGTTGAAGAACTGGTAGGCGTTGTAGCGCAGGGTCAGCTGGCCGCCCCACTGTTCGGCCCCGTCCAGATCGACGGCGAACTGCAGGAAATCGGCCTGATCCGGCAGCGACAGGTCGTGGAACTCGTTGAGGAACGTGACGGTATAGCGCGCCCCCGCCGGCTTGTGGCCCATGGCGAACGACAGGAACCGCGGCGACTTGCGGTACGCCGCCAGCTCCCGCTGTATCCGGTCCTCCTGATTCCCAGGGGTCGCCTCGACCTTCAGGATGTTGAAATTCTCCGCATCGACCCAGACCTTCCCGGACCACTCGTAGATCATCCGGCCGGAGGTGAACGGCAGGGGCGCGTCGAATTGCAGGACGTGCGCCCGCCGCAGCGAATACCACTCCTGCCCCGCATAGCGGAACTTGAACAGGTGCTGGCGCTGGCCGACGAAGATCAGCGTCCAGGAGTAGGCATCGGGGAACTGCAGATCGAGGCTGACCTCGGCCCCGGGGCCCGGCTTGCCGGTGTGCCGCTGGCGGTAAGGTTTGTAGCGCTGCGGCTGCTCTTCCACGTACATGTAGTCGTAGCGCTTGTCGTCTTTCGCGTCCTCGGTGTCGTGGACCGTCTCGACGCAGACGAAGCGCAGCGCCACGGTCTCGTACGCACGGGCGCGATCGCCGAGCCGCTTGAGCAGGTCGTCGAGATCGACCTGGCCGGCCTCGCGACCCGGCGCGGGAGAAGAAGCCGGAGCCGGGCTCGCCTGCGGCGTCGGCCGAGGGGAGGGTCGGGGCGGTCCCGGTGGCCGCCGCTCCTGCCTGGGGGCGCTCGAGGCAGGGGGCGCCGTTGCCGCCGGGGGAGGATCGGAAGCCCCGGCGACCGGTGTTGTGGCTGTCTGCGCTCCCAGGGGCAGCGACAGAAGCGCCAGGAATCCAGCGGCGCACGCCCGAATGGCGGGGAGCCGGTGCCTCGACGCTGGACGATCTGCCGGGGTGTGAATCAACGCCGCATTCCTCATCGTTGGCCGCCGGGTTGGCCGCCGGCTTGGATGGCGGTCGGATTGCCGCCGCGCCCGGCGTGCTACCGTACCCGGCGTATGGTAACCCGAACCTCTTCGACCGTCTCGTTCGCGGACCGACTGCGGGGGATCGCCGCCGCGGCCGGTTTCCACCCGAGCGAGGCGCAGCTCGACGCCTTCTGCATCCATCACCGCCTGCTGCGGCGTTGGGGCGAGCGGATGAACCTCACCGGCCTCAAGGACGATGAGGCGATCGCCCGCCGGCATTTCCTGGAACCGATAGCCGCGGCGCCGCTTCTGGATGATCGGGGAACGCTGCTCGATCTCGGGTCCGGCAACGGCTTCCCGGCGATCCCGCTCAAGGTCCTCCGGCCCGGCCTCCGCCTGGTCCTGGTGGAGGCATCGGAGAAGAAATCGGCCTTCCTGTCGGCGGTCCTGCGCGAGCTGGGGATGCGCGATGCCCGGGTGGAGACCCGCCGGATCGGCGGACGCCGCGATCTCGCCGATCTTCTGCCGTGTCGCTACCTGACCATCCGGGCGGTG
The DNA here is from genome assembly GCA_018606725.1 of Acidobacteriota bacterium. Lineage (GTDB taxonomy): Bacteria > Acidobacteriota > Polarisedimenticolia > Gp22-AA2 > Gp22-AA2 > JAGYID01. Next base: position 1,302 of record JAGYID010000036.1, on the reverse strand, counting down.
CGGGTCCGCGATCTCCTGAAGGGGGAGGGGCCGCCGATCTTGGAGCCCGGCGGCCGGGCGCTGCTGTTCGTCGCCCCGGACGAGGCCGAGGCGATCAGGAAGAGGCCGCTCTCCGGCCTCCGTTTCGTCGAGGCCCGCCCCCTGCCGTCGTCGACGACCGGCTCGACCCTGGCGGTGCTGGAGCCGGCCCCGGTCGCCTGAGCGATTCGTCCTCCGTCGATGACAATGTTCCACGTGGAACATTTCCGCCCGCCCGGCCGGATGTTCCACGTGGAACATTTGGGTGGGAGATCCGGCTCCGGCGGTGTGTTAACCTTCGCCCACCCATGGGCCACGTCATCGCCATCGCCAACCAGAAGGGCGGGGTCGGCAAGACGACGACCGCCATCAGTCTGGCGGCGGGTCTGGCGATCGCCGAGCGGTCGACGCTTCTCGTCGATCTCGATCCGCAGGCGTCGTCGACCAAGGGGCTCGGCCTGAAGGGGATCCGCGGCCGCGAGATGTACAGCGTCCTGTCGGACGAGGCGCGGCTCGAGGAGATCCTCCTGCCGACCGAGCTGGAGTGCCTGTCGGTCGCCCCGTCGACGCGCGATCTCGTCGGCCTGGAGGTGGAGCTGGTCGGCGCCGAGGGGCGCGAGTTCCGCCTGCGGCGCGCGCTCGAAGAGGCGCGCAAGCGCTTCGCCTACGTCCTGATCGACTGCCCGCCGTCGCTGGGGCTCCTGACGATCAACGCGCTGGCGGCGGCCGACGCGATCCTGATCCCGGTGCAGTGCGAGTACCTGGCGCTCGAAGGGGTTTCGGAGCTGGTCGAGACGCTGCAGCGGGTGCGGGCGGCGCTCAACCCGGGGCTGGAGATCGACGGCGTGCTGCTGACCATGTTCGACGAGCGCACCAACCTGTCGCGGCAGGTGGTCGCCGACATCCGCGCCTTCTTCAAGGATCGCGTCTATCGCACCATCGTGCCGAGAAACGTGAGGCTCGGCGAGGCTCCGAGCTTCGGCAAGCCGATCATGCTGTACGACATCCGTTCGAAGGGGTCCGAGTCCTACATGGATCTCGCCCGTGAGGTGATCCGACGCCATGAAAAGACAAGCGCTCGGCAAAGGACTGAGCAGCCTCATCCCTGAAACGACCGTCGACGGTGCCCAGCCGGGTCTGGTGATGCTCGACATCGACCGGATCCGGCCGAACAGCTTCCAGCCACGGACCGACTTCTCCGGCCTGGAGGGGCTGGTCACCTCGATCAAGGAGAACGGCATCGTCCAGCCGGTGATCGTCCGCCGCGAGGCGGACGGCTTCCAG
>JAGYID010000005.1 GCA_018606725.1 Acidobacteriota bacterium | reverse complement strand
CGAGGCGACCTCCGGCCGCATCGCCAGTCTTCGGATGACGGCCGGCTCCGCCTCGAGCGCCAGAGCGTCGATGAGCCACAGCACGGTGTACGGACCGGCGCGGTCGCGATCGAGCGCGGCTCTCACCTCGCGCTGGCTCGCCTCGGCGGCGAGCCGCAGCGATCGGATCAACCCGGCGCGCCCGGCCCTGCCGGCGGGGCGGAGGTCCGCCGCCGGCTCCTGCCCGGAGGTGAAACGGACGATCACCGCGACCTTCCGTCCCTTCTCCAACGTGGCGAGACGCTCCCGCAGGTCGGGCTCGATCGGATCGGCCGCCGGGCCGGCGCGGGCACCCCGGTCCGGGTCGCCTGCCGCCGTTGCCGGCGCAACCCGAATGGCCAGGAGGACCCCGGCGCAGAGCACGATGATCAGCCTTTTCATCTGGATAGGTCCGCGGAGCGTCGGTGGGAATCTACCCGGTCGCCGGGTCCAGTCAAGCGGAAATGAGGTCCGTGAGGAACTTTAGAAGCGGTAGGTCGCCGCGACGTACCCCTGGTCGTTGTCGTTGAAGGTACCGGTGTAGCGCTCCCACGACACGATCGCGAACCAGCTCCGCCCCATCACGATATTCAGGTCGATGCCGTACCAGTCGTCGGAGCGGTCGAGCGCCGTATCCTCCGTGTCGGTCTCTTCCACCCGGCCGACCGACAGATCCATGCGGCAGCGCCGGCCGAGGTCCCACCCGCCGATCAGGGTGTAAAGCCAGCCGTCGCTGTGATCGTTGCCGTAGCGGGTGGTGCGCAGGCTGAACCCGAAATTGGCGCCGCCGACGCCGTCCCACGCGAGGTCGCCCGAGTAGCCGTCGGCCCGGCCGGCCGGGCCGCCGGTGCTGACGCGCGCGTCCGCGCCGATGCCGAAATGCCTGCCGAACCTGAACGAAGCCCCGGCCCAGCCCCCCTGCCGGTAGGCGTCATCGAACGTGGTCGCAGGGGTCACGCGGTCCTGGTACAGCCTGACGCTGCGGCGGTTGTCGTACCCGGCGCGCAGACTGACGTGCTCGCTGGCCCGGAAGTGCAGGGTCGCGAACGTGCTGGTGGGCGAGACGGTGCTCTCACCCGCTTCGCTGACTTTCCAGGAACGGTTGTAGTCGATCTCCGAGGTCACGAAACCGTTGAGCCGGGGGCCGCGGTAGCGCCCCTGTAGATAGAACCACTCCCGGTTGACGTCCCCCTCGGCATACGAATCGATCAGCCCCAGCGTGACGGCCCATTGTTTCGCCTCCGGCGCGCGACTGTGAACGAGGTAGTAGCCGCCGTACTCCGTGACGGTGCCGTCGACGCCGAAGTCGGTCGGGTCCGGCTGCGTGCCGGCGAAGAACCCGGCACCCCACCGCCCGCCGTCGATGTCATAGAGAGCCCCGTCGAAGATGTTCACCGCCTCGAGGTTCGGAGCGAACTGGCGCCCGACGGTGAGCCGCTGCCGGCGGTCCGGGAAACGGTAGGTCGTCGACAGCCGGTAGACGCGGTCGAGCCGCTGGTCCTCGGACCCCGGCCAGTTCCGGTAGGTCTGCCGCGCCCGGACGTCGACGTTCAGGTCGAAGTCGCTGCCGCCGAGCCCCTCGCCGTCGAGCCGCAGGTCGAGCGACGGCTGCGTATAGCCGTTGTCGGCGTTGCCGGTGTCCCGCACGACGAGATAGCGCACCCCCGCACGCCCGTGCAGACCCGGCCCGCTGAACCGGCTCCGCGTCGCGGTCGGCGCCGCTCCGGCGCCGGAGCCCGGGCCCGCCACCTCGCCCGGCGCGGTCGCGCCCGCGGCGCCCGTCAACGGCGCGCGCGGCGTGTAGCGCGCGACATCGCCGACCGCCGGCGGCTCCGAGACGCCGACGATGGTGCAGGAGGAGCTGTGCTCCGACAGGTAGGCGACACGAAGCGTCGCGATCATCTGTCCGTCGCGCATGACCTCGATGGTGTCGCCCTCGTTGATCCCCTCCTGCCGCCCCGCGTCGAGATAGATCGACGTGCCGGTGACGTAGGTGATGCGCGCCGTCGCCGGGGCTGCGGGCGCCGGGGCCGCAGGCACCTGGGCCGCGGTCGCCGGGGCCGCGGCCGGCGGCGGCGCGTCCTGGGCCCGGGCGTGGGGCGATGGCGCCGGCACCGTGACGAGCGCCACGAGCGCCAAGGCGATTCTGGTCGCTCTCATCAGTCGTCCGCCTGCCCGCTCGGATGGCAGGTGTAGCAGGAGGTGTTGGTGTACTGGTACCCCCCGACTCCCGAGTGCTTGTTGGCCAGCTGCGCCGAATCGCTGTGCGCATGACAGAGGATGCAGGAGAAGATCGTGTAGGAGCCCGGCTGGTAGTGGCACTCGCTGCAATAGGTCCACTTGCCGCGGTGCGTCCCGGTGGAGATCGGGAAGTACAGCGAGTCGTGTCCCGGGAAGCGCGCCGGCAGCCAGGTCGTCTGGAAGTGGCACTGGTTGCAGTCCTGCGACAAATTAGCCGCCTGATGGTTAGGGTTGGTCGTGCCCAGGTAATCGTCCAGGTGGCAGGCGACGCAGTCGGTGCGGGTGTTGACGTACCTGAGGTGACCCTGCGCCTGCGGCGGGTGGCAGGTGTCGCAGTCAGCCGCGTAGTGAACGCCGACGAGCGGGAAGCGGGTCAGGATGTGCGCCCGCCGCATCCGCGCCTGGTCGATGAAGCTCACCGTCGTGTGACAGCGGGCGCAATCGGGACCGAATTCGCCGATGTGGGGGTCGCCGTGACAGTCGACGCAGTCCTGTTTGGTTTTCTCCGCGTCGAACTTCAGCGATTTGTGGCAGCCGTTGCACGCCGCCGTCCTGTGGGCACCTTCCAGCCGAAAATATTTCGCGTGGTTGAACTGCGGACCGGGGCGCGCCGGCCTCCAGCCCTGCGCCTCGTGGCACAGGCCGCAGTCCTCGACATAGGAGCCGTGCGGGTAGGGCGGTTCGCCTGCCTGCTCGGCGGCCGCCGCCGGCGGCGTCAGCGCCAGACCTGCGAACGCCAGCGCCGCGAGCATCGGGGGGGACAACCGGCCTGCGAGTCTTCGCAAGTAATGGGCCTCCCGCGGTCGTGAGGCTAGCGAAGGACATGCCATGTGCCGGAAGATCACCGCTCTCCGGCGATCCCCCCGCCCTTGTCCCGCGTCAGCAGATGGGCCAGCAGGATCGGCACGGCCGTGGTCAGCACCACGAACACCGCGACGACGTTGGTGACCGGGCGCTGCCTCGGCTTGCTGAGCTGGGCGTAGATCCAGATCGGCAGCGTCTGCTGCTGCCCGGCGGTGAAGGTCGTCACGATGATCTCGTCGAACGACAGGGCGAAGGCCAGCATGCCGCCGGCGACCAGGGCGGTCGCCAGGTGCGGCAGCAGGATCCGGCGGAAGGTCTGCTGCGGCGTAGCGCCGAGATCCATCGACGCCTCGGCCAGCGAGGCCGGCGTGCGCCGCAAACGGGCCAGGACGTTGTTGTAGACCACGACGACGCAGAAAGTCGCGTGGCCGACCACGACGGTCCAGAACGAGAACGGGATCGACGCCAGGCTCATCGCCGAACGCAGCGCGATGCCGGTGACGATCCCCGGCAGGGCGATCGGCAGGATCAGCAGAAACGACAGCGCCTCGCGGCCGAAGAAGCGGCTCTTGTGCACGGCCGCGGCGGCGAGCGTGCCCAGGACCAGCGCCGCGGCGGTCGCCGCGGCGGCGACCCGCAGCGACAGACCGAGCGCCTGCCAGACATCCGGGCGGTTCCAGGCCACTTGCAGCCAGTCGAGCGTCAGCCCCGGCGGCGGGAAGCGGTACGAGGCGTCGTCGGTGGTGAAGGCATACAGCACGATGATCGCGAACGGCAGGTGCAGGAACAGCAGGACCCCGGCCACCGCCAGCTTCAGCGCCGCCGGCGCCCGTTCGCGACCTTGCGACGCGGCCGGCTCAAAGCGCATCGAACGCCCCGAGTCTCCTGGCGAAAAGCAGGTAGGCGCCCATGATCGCCATCGGGATGACCGTGAACGCCGCCGCCAGCGGGATGTTGCCGGCCGTCCCCTGGTGGGCCAGCACCGCCTGGCCGATGAACAGGCTGGAGTTCCCCAGGACGCTCGGCACCACGAAATCCCCGAGGGTCAACGAGAAGGTGAAGATCGATCCGGCGATGACGCCCGGGAGCGCCAGCGGCAGGGTCACGCGCCGGAAGGTCTGCGCCGGGCGGGCCCCGAGATCGGCGGATGCCTCCACCAGCGAGCGCGGCACGCGCTGCAGCGCCGCCTCGATCGGCAGGATCATGTAGGGCAGCCAGACGTACAGGAAGGCGAGGAAGGTCCCGAGCGACGAGACCGACAGCGACGGCCCCCCAATGACAGGAAGCGCGAGCACGCGCTCGAGCAGCCAGGTGAGTCCCGCCTGCCCGACGAACCAGGCGAAAACACCCTCCTTCGCCAGGATCAGCTTCCAGGAGTAGACCCGCACCAGGTAGCTCGACCAGAGCGGCAGCAGGACCCCGACCATCAGGACCGCTTTGACGGCGGGCGAGGCGTAGCGCGCCATGTAATAGGCCAGCGGGAACGCCAGCAGCGCCGCCGCCACCGTGACCGCCGCCGCCATGGTCGCGGTGCGCAATGCGATATCGAAGTTGGCGGGCGTCATGAGATCCCGCCAGGTGGCGAAGGTGAATTTCCGGATCACCTGACCGGTGAAGCCATCCAGATGAAAGAAGCTCTGCACCACCAGCGACGCCAGCGAGCCCAGGTAAACGGCCCCGAGCCAGGCGAGCGGCGGCGCCAGCAGCAGGCCGAGCGCCAGACGCGGCCGCAGGAACAGGAAGGTCGCCGCGGCCCGGCCCGGTGATCGACGCGTCGACCTCATCGGCCGCCCACCGGCCGGAGGTGTTCGCGCGCCCACGCCAGGCGGACCGGTCGTCCGCGCGCCGCGTGCGCGTCGACGGCGGTGGTCGCGCGGTTCAGCTCGACGACGACCAGCACGACCCCCTCGCCGACCTCGACCCGGTACCGCGTGTGGCTGCCGAGGTAGACGACATCGCGGATCGTCCCGTCCACCGCACCGTCGCCCCCCGCGACCGGCGCCGCCGCCGCGACGATCCGGATCTTCTCCGGCCGGATGGTGCACGGCGCCGGCGAGCCCGCGAGACGCTCCGCCAGGCGTCCCTCGATGAGGTTGGAGGTGCCGACGAAGTCGGCGACGAACGGGGTGGCCGGCCGCTCGTAGACCTCGGCCGGAGTCCCGACCTGATCGACCCGCCCCTCCCGGAAGACGGCGAGGCGGTCGCTCATCGCCAGCGCCTCCTCCTGGTCGTGCGTCACGTAGACGAAGGTGATCGCCAGGCGCTCCTGGATCGCCTTCAGCTCGATCTGCATCTGCTGGCGGAGCTTCAGGTCGAGCGCGCCGAGCGGCTCGTCCAGCAGCAGGACGCGCGGGCGGTTGACCAGCGCCCGGGCCAGGGCGACCCGCTGGCGCTGGCCCCCCGACAGCTGCCCCGGGCGGCGCGACGCGACCTCCGGCAGGCGCACCAGCTCCAGCATCTCGCCGGCGCGTCGCCGGCGCTCGGCGCGCGGCACGTTCCGGATCGCCAGGCCATAGGCGACGTTTTCTTCCACCGTCATGTGGGGAAACAGGGCGTAGTCCTGGAACACCGTGTTGACGTCGCGTTCGAAGGGCGGCAGGCGCTCCGCATCGAGGCCGTGCAGCAGGATGCGGCCGGAGGTCGGCCGGTCGAAGCCGGCGATCAGCCGCAGGCAGGTCGTCTTGCCCGAGCCGGACGGCCCGAGCATCGAGAAGAATTCGCCGTCGGCGATGTCGAGGCTGACGTCGTCGACGGCCCGCAGCGAACCGAAGTGCCGGCTGACCCCGATGAACCGCACGACCGGGGCCCGCTCCCCTGCCATCTCCCCCGCCCGCGTCGCGGCGCTCAGCGGCCGCCGATGACCGCGATGGTGCTGGTCACCCACTCGTGGTACGGCACGCAGTCGCGCCCTTCGCCGCAGCGGGCGACCGGAGTCCGCCAGAACCGGATCCGATCGAAGTTGCCGGCACCGTTGGTGGCGCACCCCTGCGCGCCGAGGAGCGCGTTCCCGTCGCAGGCCGCCGGCACCGCCGGCACCGACCCGAACCAGGCGGCGAGGTCGCCCTGAAGCCTGGGCGACAGCGAGTGCTCCATCCATCGGTAGGCGCAGTTCGGGTGCGGCGCGCCGACGTGCAGCATCGTCGTGTCGGCCCAGCCGGTGGCGCCCTCCGAGGGGATGACGCTGGCGATCGGGGCGCCCTTGCTCTTTAGAAGATTCACCTGGAACGGCCACGACGAGCTGGCCACCACCCCCTCGTTGACGAAATCATCCACCTGCGCGATGGCGTCGTGCCAGTAGCGGCCGACCAGCTTCCGCTGCTGGCGCAACAGCGCGATCGCCGCTTCGAACTGTGGGCGATCGAGCGCGTACGGGTCGGTGATCCCGAGCTCCGGCCGGTGCGCCATCAGATAGAGCGCCGCGTCGGCGAGGTAGATCGGCCCGTCGAACGCCTGCACCCGCCCCTTGTTCGGCTTGCCGTCCGGGAGCGTCATCGCCTCGAACACGACATCCCACGATTTCGGCGGCGTCGTGAAGACCTTCGTGTTGTAGGCGAGGACATTCGATCCCCACTGATAGGGCACGCCGTAATGCGTCCCGTCGACGGTGTGCCAGGGGGCGTTCTGCAGCCGCGGGTCGATGCTGCTCCACGACGGGATGAGCGCCGTGTTGATCGGCTGCACCCGTCCTCCCGACACCAGCCGCAGGCTGGCGTCGCCGGACGCCGTCACCAGGTCGAAGCCTCCCTCGTTCATCAGCGCGACCATCTCGTCGGAGGTGGCGGCCACCTTGACGCTGACCGCGCAGCCGGTCTCCTTCTCGAAGCCGGTGACCCAGTCGTAGTTCGGGTCGCTCTCGCCGCGCTCGATGTAGCCGGCCCAGGAGATGATCGACACGGCGCCCTCGCCCGGCCCGATCTGCTGCAGCGGCGCGGCGCCGCCGGCCTGCCGCGCGCCGCCCGGCCCGCAGCCGACCCAGGCGCCGCCGGCAGTGACGACGAAGACAACGGAGACGATGACGACGAGGTTGACGAGGATCGTTTCGGCCGTGACGCCGGTCATGCGCGCGAGGTTATGTCTCATGCCGGGGACCTCCTTGAAAGGCGAATGATGCGGACGATATCACAGGGCCAGCGGGGACCGCCGCGCGGGGAGCGGCCTCGACGGGGGCGGCGTGGTCGGGCGCTTGCGCTCGACCAGGCTGTTGTGTATCGTCCGGCCCCCTCGACACAAAATCATGGGATGCCCGCTGCCGCCGGGGCATTTCGGCGGACGGCTCGCTCACCGCAAGGAGGCTCAAGATGAGCGGATTCAAGGAGTTCCTGCTCAAGTCCAACGCGCTGGCGCTGGCGATCGGCGTCATCATCGGCGGCGCGGTCGGCAAGGTCGTGTCGTCGCTGGTCAATGACATCCTGATGCCGCCGCTCGGTCTGCTCCTCGGCAAGGTCGACTTCAGCAACCTGTTCGTCACCCTGGGACCGGAATCCTACGCCACCCTCGAAGAGGCGAAGAAGGCCGGCGCCCCGACCCTCAACTACGGCCTGTTCATCAACACCATCGTCGACTTCGTGATCGTCGCCTTCTGCATCTACATGATCACGAAGATCGCGATGCGACCCGCCCCGGCCCCGCCGGGTCCGGCGATGAAATCGTGCCCCCAGTGCACGGAGCAGATCCCGGCGGCGGCCAAGAAGTGCCGCTATTGTCAGAGCCCGGTGTAGCGTCGCCGCGCCGCGGGTCCAACGCCGGTCCGCGCCCGACATCAGACACGGAGGAACCCTCGTGAACAGACAAGTCCGCAGTGTGCTCGCTCTCCTGCCGGCGGCGGCGGTCGCCGCCGGCCTGCTGCTCGTCAGCGCCGGCCCGGCCCGCGCCGAGGACCAGCCGAACCCGGACGCGGCGCCGGCGCCGCCCCCGAAGACCTGGTCGGACGTCTCCGAGTTCAGCTACGTGCAGACATCGGGGAACTCGGAGCTCTCGACTCTCGGCTTCAAGAACGCCCTGACCGGCAAGCGGGACAAGTCGATGTTCGAGCTGAAGGCCGGCGCGGTGCGCGGCGAGTCGACGACCATCACCCGCTTCGCGACCGGGACCCTCGCCAACCCCGACGAGCACACCGACCGCGATACGGCGCTGACGGCCGAGAGCTACTACCTGACCGGCCGTTACGACCGCACAATCTCCAAGAGGACCTTCTGGTTCCTGGGCGCCGGCTGGGACCGCAACACCTTCGCCGGCATCGAGAATCGCTACACCGCGGGCGGGGGGCTCGGCAACATCTGGCTGGACAGCGACCGGGCCAAGTTCCGCACCAGCTACGCCGCCACGCTCACGAACCAGAACGACGTGGTCGTCAACCCGGACGTCGAGGACACCTTCGGCGGCCTGATGATCTCGTCGAACTTCATGCACAAGTTCGGCGCCGCCACGACCTTCGGGAACGACACCGCCTTCAACGAGAACCTGAAGGACACCACCGACTGGCGGGCCAACATGACCAACTGGGTGGCGGTGACCATGAGCCAGCGGCTGGCCCTGAAGGCCAGCCTGCAGTGGCTGTACGACAACTCGCCATCGCTCGAGGCGATCACCGTCTACGACATCTATCCGAGCCAGCCGCTGGCGATCGCGCTGGGCACGACGCTCGTCCCGCTGGAGAAGTTCGATTCGATCTTCACGACTTCGCTGGTGGTGAACTTCTAGCCCGGGTCTCGGGCCGGGCGGGCTCCGGGCCGTCCGCGACACGCTCCATCGCGGCGGCGGCGCGCGCGTCGATCGGCGGGACGGCGTGCGTGGCGATCAGGCGGAGCGCCTCGCGGCGCGCCGCGTCCCCCGGGCTGCCGCGCGCGGCATCCTGCTCCGCCCGCTCGACCGGGCGCGCCGGCTCCGAGAACTTCGGCACCACGAACTCGCGGATGTGGCGCAGGGTGTGCCGGCGCGACAGGAAGTGACCGCCCGGCCCCACCTCGCGGACGGCGTCGACCCCCAGCGTCTCGTCGTCGACCGGCTGCGGCGCGGCCGACAGCAGCATGTCGCGCACGATCTCGTGGTCGATGACCAGCTGCTCGAAAGACAGGACGGTCGACACCTCGAGCAGTCCCCCGAAGCACAGCATGTCCGGATGCTCCAGCAGCGAGGCCAGCTCTCCCGAGGTGAACACCGGCAGGCGGACGCTCTGTCCCATCTGGGTCGCCGCCGCGGCGGCCCACCAGCGCCGCGGGTCGCGGTAGTTGGTGATGCCGGTGCGCGCGTCGGCGAAGGCCGGGAAGCCGGTGTAGATGACCGGCGCCCCCGGGTAGAGCGTCTGGACCAGGGCGGTGAAGCCGATGATTTCGGCGTGCGACATCAGCAGCGAGCCGGGCGCCGTGGCCGGCGCAGTGACGCTGGCGATCGGCATGCTGCAGGCGGCCACCGGCAGGCCGGCGGCCGCAAACGCCAGGGCGGCCTCGCAGCCGCCCGGGTCGAGCCGCAGCGGCGACACGACGCTGTTGAGCATCGACACCGGCGCGTCCGTCGCGGCGCCGCTCTCCCGCAGCGCGCGTGCCATCTTCACGATGGCGGCCGCCTCCTCCGGACGGTGCACGTCGATCATCTGCACGTGCTTGGTGGTGTTCCGGGCCGCGGTCAGGTACTCGCGCGCCGTGCGCAGGGGCAGCGGCGCGTCGCCGGCGCTCACCATCATCCAGTAGACCTGGTAGTGCTCGAGCGCATCAGTCAGCCGGGCGCTCCTGGCGACATCGTCGAGGGTCGAGGCGCGCCGTTCCCCTGATTCCGGATCGATCGTCCAGGCGCCGCACCCGTCGGTGGTGATGAAGGTGCGCCGGCCGTCGAGGACGGCGGTCTCCCGGCCGTCGCGGCCGCCCAGCCGCACCACGCGGGGCGCCTTCGCGAGCGCCGCCTCGATGAAGGACGCCGGCAGGTGCAGGCGCCCCTCGGGCGTCACCTGCAATCCCGCCTCGCGCAGCCGTCCCGCCAGGGTCGAGGCCGGCGGGAGGTGCAATCCGACCTCCTCGAGGATCTGGAGCGCCGCCCGATGGACCGTTTTCGTCTCCTGTCCGGTCAGCGCCTCAAACCGCACCGGGCACCTCCTTCGCCGCCAGCGACTGGAACAGCCGCAGCGCCCCCATGCCGTCCGCCGCCGTCCCGTCGGCGCCGATCTCCTGCGCGAACGCCTTGGTGACCGGCGCGCCGCCGACGGCGATCCGCACGCCCCGGCGCAGACCGGCCGCCTCGAGCGCCTCGACGACCTGCCGCATCGCCGGCATGGTGCTGGTGAGCAGCGCCGACATCCCCACCAGGTTCGCGCCGTGCTCGCGTACCGCACCGACGAACCGCGACGCCTCGACGTCGGTGCCCAGGTCGACGACCCGGACGCCGATCGCCTCGAGCAGCGTGCCGACGATGTTCTTGCCGATGTCGTGAATGTCCCCCGCGACGGTGCCCATGACGCACACCAGCGGCGCCGCGCCGCCCGCCTTCGAGGCGCCGGCGGCGCTCAGGCGCGGCTTCAGGACCGCGAGCCCCGCCTTCACCGCCTCGGCCGCCAGCATCATCTCGGGGAGGTAGAGCTCGCCCTTCTCCCAGCAGGAGCCGACGTGACGCAGGCTCGAGGTGAAGCCGCGGTCGAGGATCTCCAGCGGATCCAGCCCGGCCCGGAGCGCCTCGCCGGCCAGCGCCCCCGCCCGCTCGGCATCACCCTCGACCACCGCGGCGCGGATCGCGCCGTACAGCGCCGCCCCATCCATCGTCCCTCCCCTCTCAAGAGACCAGTGCATCCGCTATCTTACGGGCGCCCTCCGAGGACGGTCAAGGCCGCGCCCGCGCGGCGCACGGCGACGTGCTACGATTCCACCATGCACGTCAACCAGACCGCCCAGTACGCGCTGCGGGCGCTGATGCACCTGGCGGCGCTGCCCGCCGGCAGCCGGGTGCGGGCCCGCGACCTGTCGCGGGCGACCGGGGTGCCGCCGGCCTATTTGTCCAAGATCATGCGCCGGTTGACGGCGCGCCGTCTGCTGCACGCGATCAAGGGACACGGCGGCGGCTACCGGCTGGCACGGCCGTTGCGCGCCACCCGCCTCAGCGAGGTCCTGGAGGCGGCCGGCGGCTCCCTCGAGCGCGACCTGTGCGTGTTCGGCGACGGCCGCTGCGACCGCCGCGATCCGTGCCCCCTGCACGACTCGTGGTCCGGTCTCAGCGGTGCGTTCCACGCCTGGTCGCGGCGCACGACGCTCCTCGACCTGGCGCCCGGCGGGCGGAGCGCCGCCCGCCGGCGCCGCGTCGCCACTTGAAAACCGCGCCGCTGCGGTGATACACAGGGACCTCACCGGCACTGCAGTCGAAAGGAGCCAGGCATCATGCCCGAGGCGGATCACGGCAAGGACGCGAAGGACTTCCATCTCGACATCCCGGCGCAGAACCGGCCGTTCTTCCTGAAGGGGGCCGGGGCCCTCGATTGGGGGATGCAGAACCGCTTCGCGCGGATCTTCGATCCCGGTTCGGGCCACACCGTCATGCTGGCGATCGACCACGGCTACTTCCAGGGCCCGACCACCGGGCTGGAGCGGGTCGATGTCAACATCGTGCCGCTCCTGCCGCACTGCGACGCCCTCATGGTGACCCGCGGCATCCTGCGCACCAGCATCCCGCCGGCCTTCGGGCGCGGCGTGGTGCTGCGCGCCAGCGGCGGCCCGACCGTCCTCAAGGAGCTCTCCAACGAGGAGATCGCGGTCGACATCGAGGACGCCTGCCGGCTCAACGTGGCGGCGCTGGCGGTGCAGGTGTTCGTCGGCGGCGAGGGCGAGACCGCCTCGGTTCACAACATGACCCGCCTGGTCGACGCCGGCCTGCGCCACGGCGTGCCGGTGCTCGCCGTCACCGCGGTCGGCAAGGACATGGTGCGCGACGCCAAGTACTTCCGCCTCGCCTGCCGGGTGTGCGCCGAGCTTGGCGCGCAGTTCGTCAAGACCTATTACATCGCCGAGGGCTTCGACACCGTCGTCGCCTCCTGCCCGGTGCCGATCATCATGGCGGGCGGCAAGAAACAGCCCGAGCTCGACGCCCTGACGATGGCGTACAACGCCATCGACCAGGGGGCCGCCGGCGTCGACATGGGGCGGAACATCTTTCAATCGGACGCGCCGATCGCCATGCTGCAGGCGGTCCGGAAAGTCGTGCACGAAAAGATGAAGCCGCGCGAGGCGCACGAACTCTATGTGTCGTTGAAGAAACGCCCCGGCCCCCGGACTTGACGCGGCGGCGCGCAGCGGGTAGAAACGCGGCGCACCGACAGCTGAGGAGCCCTGCATGCGCCGCGCGCCGTTCCGTCGATCCGTCCCGCTGACCGCCATCGCCGTCCTGTCCCTGAGCGCGTTCGCCGCCGCCCCGGCCGATGACGCGGCGACGCGGCTGCTGCAGTTCCCGACGCTGTCCCGCGACTCGATCGCCTTCACCTTTGCCGGCGACATATGGACGGTGCCGCGCCAGGGCGGGACGGCCCGGCGCCTCACCTCGGATGCGGGGCTGGAAATCATGCCGCGCTACTCCCCGGACTCCCGATGGATTGCGTTCACCGGTCAGTACGATGGCAACCGCGACGTCTACGTCATCCCCGCCGAGGGGGGCGTGCCGAAGCGGCTCACCTTCTGGACCGACACCGGCCAGCCGAGCGAGAGGGCCGGGCCCAACAACATGGTGATCGGCTGGACCCCGGACGGGACGCGCATCCTGTTCAGATCCCGGCACCAGGCGTGGGAGGACCGTTCCGGACGGCTGTTCACCATCGGGCTGGACGGCGGGCTTCCCGAGGCGCTGCCGATGCCGGAGGGAGGGCTCGCCGCCTTCTCGCCCGACGGTCGGAAGCTGGTCTACAACCGGATCTGGCGCAACTTCCGGACCTGGAAGCGGTACCGCGGCGGCATGACGCAGAACCTCTGGATCTACGACATCCCCGGCAACGCGCTGGAGAAGCTCACCGAGAACGACAACATCTCGACCGAGCCGATCTGGATCGGCGACCGGATCTATTTCGATTCCGACCGCGACAAGGTGTGCAACCTGTTCTCGGTCGACCCGCTCACCAAATCGGTCGCCAAGCTGACCGATCATCGGGACTACGATGTCCGCTGGGCGAGCGGCGGCCCGGGCGGCATCGTCTACGAGAACGGCGGCGCCATCTACCTCTACGATCTCGCGGCCGGCAAATCCGCGAGGGTCGAAATCAGGGTGCCGTCCGAGCGGCTGGCGGCCCGCCCCGGTCAGATCCCGCTGGCCGAGGCGATCACCGAGTTCGGCCTGTCGCCGGACGGCAAGCGGGCGCTGTTCGTGGCGCGCGGCGAAATCCTGACCGTGCCGGCGGAGAAGGGGAACACGCGCAATCTCACCAACACCTCCGGGGCGCACGAGCGCGGCGCCGCCTGGTCGCCCGACGGCCGGTCGATCGCCTGGCTCTCCGATCAGACCGGCGAAGACGAGATCTGGATCGGCCCCCAGGACCGGTCCGCCCCGGCGCGCCGGTTGACGGCCGACGGCCACGGCTGGCGCTTCCCGCCCGTCTGGTCCCCCGACAGCCGGTCGCTCGCGTTCGCCGACAAGGATCTCAGGCTGTTCGTGGTCGACATCGCGAGCGGCAGGGTCACGCAGGCCGACCGGGCGAAGGAGGCGGAGATCCGCGATTACGCCTGGTCCCCGGACGGCCGCTGGCTCGCCTACACCAAGCAGGACCCGCAGCAGATGCGCCAGGTGTACCTGTACTCGCTGGACAAGGGGACGGTCACCCGGGTCACATCCGAGATGACCGACAACGGCAGCCCGGTCTTCGACCCGGACGGGCGGTACCTCTACTTCCTCTCGGATCGCGACCTCAACGCCAGCATCGGCGCATTCGATCTCAGCTACGTCTACAACAACACGACCCGGATCTACGCCCTGACGCTGCGCGCCGACCTGCCATCGCCCTTCGCCCCCGAGTCGGACGAGGTCACGATCGGCGGGGAGGAGAAGGAGAAGAAGACCGGCGCCGCGGGGAAGGAGGCCCCGAAAGGGCTCGCGCCGATCCGGATCGACCTCGACGGCATCGAGGCGCGCATCGCCGTCTTCCCGATCGAGCCGGGGACCCTGTCGCATCTCAGCGCGACCAGGACCGCCGTCTACTACGTGGCCGATCCGTCCCCCACCCTCAACGAGGGGGGAGACGAGGAGCCGAAGAGCGTCCTGCACGCCTTCAATCTGGACGACCGCAAGGATGCCGCGCTGATCGCCGACATCGGCGAGTACGAGCTGTCGGCCGACGGCGGCAAGGCAATCTACGCCGCCGGGAAGCAGTACGGCATCATCGACGCGAAGCCCGGCGCGGCGCCCGTCAAGGTCGGGGAAGGGGCCCTCAAGCTGGACGGCATGTCGATGGATCTCGACCCGCCGGCCGAGTGGCGCCAGATCTTCGACGAGGCCTGGCGGCTGGAGCGCGACTTCTTCTATGTCCCCAACATGCACGGGGTCGACTGGCCGGCGATGAAACGGAAGTACGGCGCCCTGCTCCCCGATGTCGCCCACCGCAGCGCCTTGACCTACCTCATCGGCGAGTTGATCGGCGAGCTCAGCGCCGGCCATGCCTACGTCGGCGGCGGCGACATGCCGAAGGCGAAGACGGTGCCGATCGCCCTCCTCGGCGCCGACTACGCCCTCGATCCGAAGAGCGGCCGGACTCGCATCGCGCGCGTCCTGCAGGGGCAGAACTGGGTCGAGGCGCGGCGCTCCCCGCTCACCGAGCCGGGCATCGGCGTGCCGGAGGGATCGTTCATCCTCGCCATCGACGGAATCGATCTCAGGCCGCCGCGGACCCCCGATCAGCTGCTGGAGAACCGGACCGGCGGCACGGTGACCCTGACCGTCAGCAACCGGCCCGACGAGGCGGGCGCGCGGCGCGTCACCGTCCGCCCGCTGGCCGACGAGGGGGGGTTGCGCTACTTCGACCGCATCGAGACCAACCGCTTGAAGGTGGACCGCGCGACCGGCGGGACGGTCGGCTACGTGCACATCCCCGACATGGGCGGCGAGGGTCTGAACGAGTTCGTCCGCCAGTACTACCCCCAGATCCGCAAGCAGGGGCTGATCATCGATGTCCGCAACAACGGCGGCGGATTCGTCTCCGAGATGATCCTGGAGCGCCTGCGCCGCGTGCTGGCGGGGCTGGGGAACAGCCGCAACGGCGGCATCAGCACCTACCCGTCGCAGGCCTTCTACGGGCCGATGGTCTGCCTCATCAACCACTACTCGGCATCCGATGGCGACGTGTTCGCGTACTTCTTCAGGAAATACGGGCTCGGGCCGCTCATCGGGACGCGCACCTGGGGAGGGGTCGTCGGGATCCGCGGCTATTCGCCGCTGGTGGACGGCGGCTACGTGACGCGTCCCGAATTCGGGACCTACGGCCTCGAGGGCCGGTGGATCATCGAGGGACACGGCGTCGACCCCGACATCGAGGTCGACAACCGCGACGACCTCGTCGTCAAGGGACGCGACCCGCAGCTCGAGAAGGGGATCGAGGTCGTGATGGAGGCGATCCGCGGGAACCCGAAGGCCCTGCCGCCGGTGCCGCCGCCGCCCGTCAAAAACTAGCGGTCGGTCGGGGCGTCCGGCGGGGTCGCGCTGCGGGCGCCGCGGGGCCGGAGGCGAGGCGATCGAGGGTCTCGCGCGCTTCGCGCCGGACGATGTAGGCGTTGTCCCAGGCGTAGACATCCGCTTCGCCGAGGGCGGCGCGCGCCGACGTCTCGAGGGCGCTCCGCTGGCGGCCGTTGAGGAGACCGGCCGCCGCCATCTTCCCCAGGCTGCGCATCGCCTTGGCGCGCACCGCCGGCTGCACGTCGCGGACCGCGCGCACGAGCGTCTCGAACATCTCCCGGCGGCGGCGCGGCGTCAGCAGGCGCCGCGGCACGACGGTGGCGATCTTCCCGAGCGTGCGCGCCGCCGAGTCGCGTACCTCCCGGTCGGGATGCATGAGGCTGCCGATCACCTCCGGCAGCGCGCGGGCCACGCTCCGGCAGGTCATCTTCCCGAGCGCATACAACGCGAAGGTCCTGACGTAGGGGTCGTCGGCCGTGGCGATCGCGTTGCGCAGGCGGGGCAGCGCCGGGTCTCCCATCATGGCCAGGATGCGGGCCAGGTAGGTGTGCGACTTGATGTCGCTGCCGCGCATCTGATCCAGAAGCGCCGGGATGACGCGGGCCCCCTGGTCGGCCAGGACGTCCATGGCGCGCTGCAGCACCTCCTCGAAGTCCGGCCGGTCGATGGCGTCGATGTACAGCAGGCTGCAGACCATCTCGATGGCCCGGTGGTGCTCCGGCTCGCGCAGCCGATGCAGACGCGGTCCCAGCCGGTCGAGGGCCCGGCAGGCGGTGGCGGCATCGGCGGCGGCGAGGTCGGCTGCGATTCGATCGAGGTCCAGCCGTCCGCCCGAGGACCAGGACCGGTTCTTAGCGGACAAGGAACTGCTCCCGCTCCGCTTCCAGCAGGGCCACGTGCTCTTCTTCCTCGGCGGCCAGCTCCAGGCAGATGTCGCGCTCGGGGCCCGGCGGCAGCTCCCCGCCCAGCGCCTTGAAGTGGTCGCGCGTGCGGCGTTCCATGGCGATCGCCTTGTCGTACAGCCCGACGGCCCCGGCGCGCGGGTCGGCGAGATCGATTCCCTCGAACAGCCGATCGGCGAGCAGAGCGCCGACATCCGGGCGCAGGTCGAGCACCTCGTCATTGAGATGCGTGTGATAGACGTCCTGCAGGTGGTGCAGGTGGTCGACCTCGTTCTGGTAGAGCTGCTCCAGCACGGCGCGCTGGGTCGGATCGGTCACCTTCGCCAGCGCCAGGCGGTAGAAGTGGTAGGTGTTCAGCTCGAACTGCACCGCCTCGCGGATCGGCCGGACCTTCATCGGATCGTCGAACTCATGGCCCTCAATCGTCTCCAGCTCGCCGCCGCACATGAAGCACTTGCCGTACGGCATGACGAAGCCGCTGCTGAGTTTGCGGCACGACCGGCATCGCCACGTGGTGCGCAGCTCGGCGCAGCAGATGACATCCTCGGCGACGACGCGGCGGCACTTGGGGCAGGTGGACGGCATGGGCCTCTCTGCTACGACGCCGCCGCGACGGCGGCCGGTGCCGTGGTATCGATCTTGAGGTGGCGCAGGATCCCGGCGGCCGCCTTGCGGCCGGCGCCCATCGCCAGGATCACGGTGGCCGCGCCGGTGACGATGTCGCCGCCGGCGAACACGCCCGGCAGCGACGTGGCGCAGCTGGTCTCGTCGGCTTCGATGTACCCCCACTTGTTGGTGTTCAGCCCCGGGGTGGTCTGCGCGATGATCGGGTTGGCGGTCGTGCCGAGCGCCGAGATCACCGTGTCGACGTCCAGCATCGTCCCGGTCCCGGGTTTCACGATCGGGCGCCGGCGCCCGGAGGCGTCCGGCTCGCCCAGCTCCATCCCGGTGCACTCCATGCCGCTCACCCAGCCGGCCTCGTTGCCGATGATCCGCACGGGATTCGTGAGCCAGAGAAATTGGACGCCCTCGTCCTTCGCGTGGTGCCGCTCCTCGATGCGGGCCGGCGACTCCACCTCGCTGCGGCGGTAAACGATGAAGACCCGCTCGGCGCCGATCCGCAGCGCCACGCGCGCCGCGTCCATGGCGGTGTTTCCCGCCCCGACCACCGCCACCCGGCGACCCATGCCGACGGGAGTGTCGTACAGCGGCCGCTCGTTGCCGCGCATCAGGTTGACGCGGGTCAGGAACTCGTTCGCCGAGAAGACGCCGTTGAGAGACTCGCCCGGGATGTTCATGAATTTCGGCGAGCCGGCGCCGGTGGCGATGAAGACCGCGTCGTACCCCATCTCGCCCATCAGCTGCGGGATGGTGAACAGCTTGCCGACGACGGCGTCGAGCTCGAACTTCACGCCGAGGCGCTGGAGATTGGCGATCTCGACGTCGATGATGTGATTCGGCAGCCGGAACTCCGGGATGCCGTACTTGAGGACGCCGCCGGCGACGTGCAGGGCCTCGAACACGGTGACCTCGACGCCGCGCTTGATCAGGTCGCCGGCGCAGGCCAGGCCCGCCGGACCCGAGCCGATGATCGCCGCCTTCCGGCCGCTCTTCGGCGCGTCCGGCAGCTCATCCCAGCCGCGCGCGGCGGCGAAGTCGGCGACGAACCGCTCCAGCCGGCCGATCGCGACCGGCTCCAGCTTGTTGCCGACGATGCAGGTCGCCTCGCACTGCGATTCCTGGGGGCAGACCCGGCCGCAGACCGCCGGCATGGCGTTGGCGTCTTTCAGGATCCTGTAGGCGGCCTTCAAGTCCCGCCGCCCGACCGCCGCGATGAACCCCGGTATGTCGATGCCGACCGGGCAGCCGGGCACGCAGCGCGGTTTCTTGCAGGCCAGGCAACGGTGCGCCTCGCCGAGCGCCATGTCGAGCGAGTAGCCGAGATTGACCTCCTGGAAATTGCGGGCCCTGACCTGCGGGTCCTGCTCGGGCATGCCGGTGCGCTTCGGGGCGATGGTGCGGATGTTCTTCACCACCGGCTTCGCGCCGGGCTCGGGCGGCGGCAGCGGCTCGGGGACCGGCGCGAGATGTGGCACGTTCGACAGCTGCGCCTCGGTGTCGCGCAGCGTCCGCAGAACGGCGATCGACTGCATCGGATCACTCGAGGCGCACGGCAGCTTCGCCACCGCGGCGCTCTCGCGCAGGTAGCGCTCGAGCGACTCCCTCTCCTCGCGCTCGAAGCGCTTCTGCCGCAGCATCAGCTCGTCGAAGTTGACCTTGTGCCCGTCGAAGTCGGGGCCGTCGACGCAGGCGAAGCGCATCAGCCCGTCGATGGTCACCCGGCACGAGCCGCACATCCCCGTGCCGTCGACCATGATCGAGTTGAGGCTGACGAGCGTCTTCACACGCCGAGGCCGGGTCACCTCCGCGCAGGCGCGCATCATCACCAGCGGTCCGATGGCGATGACTTCCTTCACGTCGGCGTGCGCGTCGAGGACCTTCTGCAGCGCCTGGGTGACCAGTCCCTTCATCCCGTACGACCCGTCATCGGTGGTGACCAGCAGCTCGTCGCTGTAGCGGCGGAAGCGGTCCTCCCAGAACATCAGGTCCCGGCTGCGGAAGCCGATAATCGAGATGGTGGTGCTCCCCTTCTCCTTGAAGCCGCGCAGCTGCGGGTACACCGGTGCGACGCCGAGGCCGCCGCCGACCAGAACAACCTTGCCCGGCGCCTCGATGGCGCTCGGCAGACCGAGCGGTCCGACGAAGTCGAGGATCTCCGCGCCCTCCGGCAGGGCCATCATCTGGCGCGTCGTCTTGCCGATCGCCTGGATGACGACGGTCACCGTGCCGCGTGCCGCGTCGTAGTCGGCGACGGTCAGCGGAATCCGCTCGCCGGTCGCGTCGATCCGGACCATGAGGAAGTGCCCCGGCCGCGCCGCTCTGGCGACTTTCGGCGCCTCGACCTCCCAGAGGAAGGTCACCGGGCCGAACTGCTCGCGCTTGACGATTCGATACACCCTCGGCTCCTCCCGGAAAACTCTACGCCCCCCGCTTCTCCCCCGGCACCGCCCCGCGCAGGATTTGCGCGGGGCCGGGCATGATGCGGCTGCTGGGCTCCCCGGCAACGCCTGCCCCGGGCTCGTTCCAGACCCGGGTTCGCGCGGGAGGGATCGAAACTGCAAACTCCGGGCCGTCGGGCATCGATGACCGAGCGCCGGAATGACGTCGGCTGATCTGGATCAGACCCGCGCCGCGGGGTCGCCGGATGTCGGCGCTTCAGTTCGTCGGGGTCGGAGCCGGCGCCGCGGCGGGGGAGGGGACGCCGGACATGGGGGCCGTGGCCGACGGCGGCGTCTCGACGCGCCGTGTTTCGTCGACGAAGTAGGTGGTGTCGCCGAAGCAGGTGGTCGGCAGGCCGCGGTGCTGGTGATAGTGAATCGAGACGCGCTCACCCATGCTCGCGGTGATCCGCTTCGCCACCTCTTCATTGCGGACCGTGAAGTGAAAGACCTCCGGCATCGCGCCCGGAAGATTGGCCATCGCCAGCTCGCCTTCCCAGGTCTTGCAGATCCAGCCCTTCTTCGAAAACTTCTGGATGTAGCCGGCGCGCTCCCCTTCCGCGTACGCGTAATGGTACGCGCTCCAGGTGTAGAGCGCGAACAGGAGGATTGCGGCAAGAACCAGCAGGAGCAGGGTGCGCTTGATCGTCCGCCAGAGACGGCGGCCGCTCCCGGTGTCCATCGTGTCGGCGGGCATCGCGGCGTATTTCATCACAACGCCCGCGCCGTCGCAACAGCCGCGACTCGATGCCGGGCGTCCTCCCCGGGCTCGCCGCCCTGCAGGGCGCCGCGCGACTGAAACTCCTGCTGCCCCGTCCGCGTACAATGCGTGGCGCCCTTGACGGGACAGCGCGACTGTTCTAGCGTCTCGCGCCGGTGAACCTCCCGGCGCCCCCCCGACGGGGGCCCGGGCGACCGGCCGGCGCGGTTTCCGGCGACCATCGGAGGGAACCCAGGACATGGCCGACCAATACTGGATTACCGGAGCCGACGGGAAAGAGTACGGCCCGAGCGCGCTCGCCAACGTCGTGCAGTGGATCCGCGAGCGGCGGCTCATCGCCACGACCCGGGTGCGCCGTAACGACGGCCCCTGGATGGAGGCGGCGAGCTTCCCGGAGCTGGCCGGCTACTTCCAGCCCGCCAGCGTCGCCGCGCCGCCCGCCGCGGCCCGCGCTGCGGTCGATGCCGCGCCGGTCATCCTGCCCTCCGAGTTCGCGGCCTGGGCGTTCATCGGGCAGGCCTGGGACCTGGTCAAGCCGTACTGGTTGCCGCTCGGCGCCATGTTCTTCATTCAGATGGCGATCGGCTGGGTGCCCTACATCGGGCCCTGCGTCCAGTTCGTGATCGGCGGCGCGATCATGGTCGGCATCTGGCGGGCCCTGCTCGGGATGATCGGCGGCCGGCCGCCGCAGGTCGGCATGATGTTCGAGGGTTTCGATCGTTTCGGCGAGGCGTTCCTGGGAATGCTGGTCTCGACCCTCCTGATCGGCCTCGGCGTCATCGCGCTGATCGTGCCGGGGATCATCCTGGCGGTCATGTGGATCTTCCTTTTCCCGATCATCGGCGAGACGAACCTCGGCTTCTGGGAGGCGATGCGCCAGAGCGCCGTGCTCACCGAGGGATACCGCTGGCGCCTGTTCGTCCTGCTGCTCGCTAACGTCCTGGTGCTGATGCTGGGAGTCCTCTGCCTGTGCGTCGGCGTGTTCGTGGCCGAGGCGGTCTGCTTCACATCGCTGGGGCTGGCCTACCGGTGGCTGCAGCAGCGCAAGAACACGGCGGCCCCGGCGGGCGCCTGATCGGCGAGGCGACCCGGTGACCCAGGTCGAAGGGCGTGGACGCCCGCTGCACCGCGCGGAACGCCGCGATCGCGTCGTGTCCTCGCTCACTTTCGCCGCGCTCCTGGTCGCGGCATCGATCCTGCCGCCGCTGCGGCCGCTGCCGTTCGATGCCTGCATCCTGCACCGCCTGACCGGCCTGCCGTGCCTGACGTGCGGCCTGACGCGCTCGATCTGCCTGCTGCTGCAGGGGCGCTGGCTCGACGCGGTGGCCATGCACCCCGCCGCGCCGATCGCCGTCGTCCTGATCGCCTCCGCCTGCCTGTGGCTCGGGGCCGAGGCGGCGCTCGGCAGTTCGCTGCGGCCCCGGTTGCGCGGCCGGCTGCTTCGGACCCTGCTGCTGGCCGGATTCGCGCTGTCAGCCGCCGTCTGGGTGACGCG
Organism: Acidobacteriota bacterium; assembly: GCA_018606725.1. Taxonomy (GTDB): domain Bacteria; phylum Acidobacteriota; class Polarisedimenticolia; order Gp22-AA2; family Gp22-AA2; genus JAGYID01. The sequence goes on along the minus strand of JAGYID010000005.1, from coordinate 32,454 downwards.
GCTCGACGCGCTCGTTCACCTGCCCCTCGTTCACCAACCCCTCGTTCACCAACGATGGTAGGCGGGGTGACCCGGCTTCACCGCCACGAACAGCCCGCGGCAGGTGGCGCACACCTGCCCGCCCGATGACAGCGTCCCTTCGATCCGCGCGCGATCGTCCTCGATCTCGATCGGCCGCGCTCTCAGGGTCACCGGCGCGCCGCTCGGCGTCGGGCGCAGCAGCCGGATGGCGTATTCGGCCGTCACGGTGCAGGGCGGGCGGCCGGCGCCGGCCCGTCTCATCAGGGCGTAGGCGGCGGTCCAGTTGCAGTGGCAGTCGAGGATGGTCCCGATGATGCCGCCGTTGAGCATCCCCTCGAAGGCTTCGTGGTGGGGCGCCGGCGTCCAGGTGGCGACGACCTCGTCCCCCTCGACGCGGCTCTCGAGGCGGAGTCCCCTGGAGTTGGCCGGCCCGCATCCGTAACAGATGCTGCGCGGCGCGTAGATCTCTTGCAGCCCCCGGACCACCGCGGCCGTCCCGCGCCGCGAACGCGGTCGCCGTCCCGGATGCCTGCCGCCCGCGGCCATGGCGCCGTCCCGGACCCGTCCTTAGGACGCTGCCGGGGCCGCGGGGGCCGCGCCCGCCGGCGCCGCGGCGCGGCCGGACCCGGTCGCGCCCACCGGCTGCCCGAGCAACTCGCGGATCCTCGGATGGACGACGTCGCCGTCCCGGCACAGGAGAGTCTCGCGCGTGATCTCGTCGCTCAAGTCAAGCGTAAGGCTGCCCTTCTTCGACAGGTGCAGCAGGAAAATGGAGATGTTGCGGGCGTACATCTGGCTGGCGTGGTAGGGAATCTCCGACGGCAGGTTCGTCGGCCCGAGGATCGTCACACCGCCCTCGACGACAACCTGGTCCGGCCTGGTCAGCGCGCAGTTGCCGCCCCGCTCGGCCGCCAGATCGACGACCACCGACCCCGGGCGCATGGCGCCGACCATGTCGGCGGTGATCAGGATCGGCGCGGGCTTCCCGGGGATGAGCGCGGTCGTGATGACGACGTCGCTCTGCGCCACCACCCGGGTCATCGTCTCCCGTTGGCGGCGATAGAACGACTCGTCCTGCGCCTTGGCGTAGCCGCCGGCGTCCTCGGCGGCCTGGGTCGTCTCGATCGGCAGCTCGACGAACCTGGCCCCGAGGCTCTCGACTTGCTGCTTGACCGCCGGGCGGACGTCGTATCCCTCGATCGCGGCGCCCAGCCGTTTGGCGGTGGAGATCGCCTGCAGGCCGGCGACGCCGGCGCCGATCACGAAGACCTTCGCCGGGGTGATCGTCCCGGCCGCCGTCATCAGCATCGGGAACATGCGCGGCAGACGATCGGCCGCCAGCAACACCGCCTTGTAGCCGGCCACGGTCGCCATCGACGACAGGACGTCCATGCTCTGGGCGCGCGTGATGCGCGGCATCAGCTCGAGCGCGAAGGCGGTCACGCCCGCCGCCGCCAGGTCGCGCACCGCCGCCGGCGCCGACAGCGGATCGCACAGGCCGATGATCGCCTGACCCCGGCGGAATTGCGCCAGGTCGGCCCTGCCGGCGTCCGGATTGGTCCCCAGGGAGCGCACCTGCAGGAGGACCGCCGCCGCGCGCAGCACCTCGGACCGCGCCGGCGCCAGCTGCGCGCCTTTGTCGCGGAACTCCCCGTCCGGATAGCCGGCCGCCGCACCGGCCCCTGTCTCGACGATGACCTCGATTCCGGCCTTGATCAGCGCCGGCACGGCCGCCGGCACCAGGGCGACGCGGCGCTCGCCGGGGAACGACTCTCTCATCACGCCTGCGATCATCGGCACTCTCCTGCCTCCCGGAAAGTCCGATCGGCCCGGAAGACCGGCCATTCTACCGGATTCCCGGCCGCCCGGGGGCTGCGGGAACGGTGGCGGCCGGCTTCCGCCCCGGGCGGGGCGCTGTATGATGACGTCCGCTCATGACTCCGTCGCGCGGGGCCCGCGAGCAGGACGATCGTTGGCGGTCATTCGTGGACCGGATTCGTTCCGGCCCGCCCCGCCCGTTCGCCGAGCACTGGGCCGCCTGGGAGAAGACCTTCGCGAACCGCAGGCGAGGTGACGGCCCGCCGATCGCCTGGCGGCCGACCGCCGAGGAGATCGCGGCGTCCAATCTCGGCCGGCTCATGGCCCTGCGGCGGTGCCGGGACTACGCCGCCCTGCACCGCTGGAGCGCGACGAAGCGGCCGGATTTCTGGGCCACCGTCATCGACCGGCTCGGCATCGTCCTCGGCCGCCGTCCCGACGACATCCTCGACCGGTCCGGCGACGTCGAGAACCCGCGCTGGCTTCCCGGCGCGCGGCTGAGCATCGTCGACAGCTGCTTCCGGGCCGAGGCGCGCCTCCCCGCGGTCATCTCGGGAGCGGAGGGATCGGCGGCGCTGCGGGTCACCACGCGCGGCGCGCTCGAGACCCTGGTCAACCGCGTCGCCAACGGCCTGCGCGCCCGCCAGTTCGCTCCGGGCGACGGCATCGCCCTGTACATGCCGATGACCGTCGAGTGCGTCGCGGCCTACCTCGGGGTGGTGCGCTCCGGCTGCCGGGTCGTGTCGATCGCCGACTCGTTCCCGGCGGCCGAGCTGGCGCGCCGCTGCCGCCTCGGCGACGCCGCCGGGGTCATCACCGTGGAGTCCTACACGCGCGCCGGGCGCCCGGTCGATCTCTACTCGAAGGTGCGCGAAGCGGAGGCGCCCCGGGCCATCGTGATCCCGACCGACCGCGACCGCCCCGCCGGCGAGGCGCGGCTGCGCGACGGCGATCTGTGGTGGGGCGAGTTCCTGCCGGCGGACACGTTCTTCCGGTCGGAGCCCGACGACCCGCACGCGGTGACCAACATCCTGTTTTCCTCCGGCACCACCGCCGAGCCGAAGGCGATCCCGTGGACGCATCTGACGCCGATCAAATGCGCCATGGACGGGCACTTCCATCAGGACATCCGGCCGGGCGACGTGGTCGCCTGGCCGACCAACATCGGCTGGATGATGGGGCCGTGGCTGATTTACGCCAGCCTGATCAATGGCGCCGCCATGGCGCTGTACGAGGGCGCGCCCGCCGGCCGCGGGTTCGCCCGCTTCGTGCGCGACAGCGGCGTCTCGATGCTGGGCGTCGTGCCATCGATGGTGCGCGCCTGGCGCGCCGCGGGCGACGTCGGCCCCGGCGAGTGGGAGCGGATCCGCGTCTTCTCCTCCACCGGAGAGCCTTCGAGCCGTGAGGACGCCCTGTGGCTGATGGGCCTGACCGGCTACCGCGCCCCGATCATCGAGTACCTCGGCGGCACCGAGATCGGCGGCGGCCACATCACCGGCAGCGTCGCCCAGCCGGCCTCGCCGGCGACCTTCACGACACCGGCCCTGGGCATCGATTTCACCATCCTCGACGCCGATGGAAAGCCGGTCGGCGAGGGCGAGGCCGGCGACCTGTATCTGATCCCGCCGTCGATCGGCCTGTCACAGCGGCTCCTGAACGACGACCACCGGCGCGTGTACTACGAAGGCTGCCCACGCGGCCCGGGCGGCGCGCCGCTGCGCCGCCACGGCGATCGGTTCATCCGCCTGCCGGGCGGATTCTTCCGGGCGCTGGGCCGGTCCGATGACACGATGAATCTCGGCGGCATCAAGGTGAGCGCGCTCGAGCTCGAGCAGGTGATGGATCGCCACCCGGCGATCTACGAGAGCGCCGCCGTCGCGGTGCAGCCGGGAGGCGAGGGGGCCGAGCGGCTCGTCGCCTTCGTGGCCCTGAAGCCGGGCCGGGCCGCGCGGCCCGATCGCCGGACTCTCATGGCCGGGTTGCAGAAGCAGCTCTCGTCGCGGCTCAACCCGCTGTTCAAGATCCACGACCTCGTCGTGGTCGAGGCGCTGCCGCGAACCGCCTCGAACAAGCTGATGCGCCGCGAGCTGCGGGCCCGCTACCAGTGTGAGGCGCCGCCGACCCGCCCGTCGGGGCGCGCCCCGGCGCACCGCGGCAAACGCCCGCCGGCCAGCCGCGGCAGGCGGCGGCCCGCCTCCCGACCCCGGCGGCCGGCCGCCCGCCGGAACCGACGCACCCCGGCGCGCCGGCGCTCCCGGTAGAATGCCGCGATGTCGCTGACGCCCCGCGCCGCGCGGCTGACCGCCATCCTGATCCTGCTGCCTCTCTGCCTGCTGCATCCGGCCGCCCGGCAGGCGATCGGCCGGGCCCGCCTCGACGGCGTCGTGTTCTGGGGGCTGCCGCTCGCGGCGATGTTCTTCGCCGCCCTGCTGTTCCCGCGGCTGCCGGCCTCGACCGATCGCCCGACCTCCTGGAGAACCGCCCTGCGGCTGGCGCCGTTTTGCGGGCTCGCCCTGCTCGCCGATTTCTCCTACCTCGGCGTCGGACATCTTCTCGACTGGGTGACCTTCACCTTCGGCGACCAGCAGCTCAGCGGCCACCCGGGCGCGGCCGTCGCCCGGGGGCTGCCGTTGTGCCTGCTGGTCGGGGTGATCGGCTGGGAGCGGGCGCTGCGGGGCGGCGTCCTCTCCGGCTGGGCCGGAGCGATCGGCACCGTCCCGGCCGCCGCGCTCTCCGTCATCACCGGAATGGCGCTCGCCGCGCCCGGTATCCTGCTCGGCACCGCGTTCTACGACCCGCCGTACATCGCCGCCGCCTTCGCGGTCGCCGCCTGGCACGAGCTGGCTTATGTCATCGTCTATCTGTCGGGCGGCGGCATCCTGCTGGCCGGCCTCTATCATGGTCTCCTTTATTTTCTCGAGGGATTCGTCATCACCGACGTGAACAGCCTGTTCTTCCCGCTGTCCAATTACACCACCAGCGAGCCGCGCTTTTATCTGCTGCGCGCCGGCGCCGCGCTCGCCGGTGCGGTGGTGGTCGCGGCCGGAGCGCGGTGGGGACGGCGGGATGCGGCGACGACGAGCCTGCGGGGGCGCGGATGAGCCGCCCGGGGCGGGGCGAGGGATGGATCACCTTCTCTGTCTTCGGGCTGGTGGTGATGGCGACCTGGACGCTGGCGATCAAGTACCTGGCGCCGCTCCTGTGGGCGGCGGCCGAGCGGGCCGCGGGCAGGCCGGTCGAGGCGGCCCCGATCATGTGGGACTTCTGGTGGGTCGCGCACCTCGTCCTGGCAACGCTCCTGTGGCGGCGGCATCCGCTGGCGTGGCTGACCGGCGCCGTCGTCGCGGTGGCCGAGATCGCCATCGTGACGGTGAAGCTCGCCGTCTACATCCGGCAGCCGGATCTGTCGTTCTGGAAACTTCTGTGGCTCACGAATAAGATGTACGTTCTCGCGTTCTTCGTGGTCTTCCTGGCCCTGTTGCTGAAGCGAGGCAAGCCGTGAGCGGACGCCGGCGGATCGATCGACGGACCTTCCTGCGCGATACCGCCCTGCTCGGCGGCGCGGTGGCCGCCGGGCTGCCGGGCGCCGCCGCGAGCCCGGCGCCTCCCGCGACGTCGCCCACGAACGCGGGCGCCGGGATGGCCCGGCGCACCCTCGGCCGCACCGGGCTGCGGGTGCCGGAGGTCGGCCTCGGCGGATACCCGATCGACGACCCCGACGTCATCCTGTACGCCCTCGATCGCGGCATCAACTATCTCGACACCGCGAGCTGCTACCGCGGCGGCGCCAGCGAGACAACCATCGGCAAGGCGCTGAAGGGACGGCGCGACGCGTTCATCGTCACCACCAAGTGGTGCCCGCATCACATCGGCAAGCCGGCGAAGAAGCAGTTCTTCCTCGAGCAGCTCGATGCCAGCCTGATACGGCTGCAGACCGACCACGTCGATCTGCTGCTGAACCACGAGGTCGGGAAGAATTCGGACGGGTCCGGGCTGCCGCGCCTGCAGAACCCGGAGATGTTCGAGGCCTGGGAGATTGCCCACCGGGCCGGGAAGGCGCGCTTTCTCGGCGCCAGCGGCCACGACCCGGATCTGATGGACATCATGCGCTACGCCGTCGAGTCGGGCCGCTTCGACGCCGTGCTGTGCCGCTACAGTTTCCTGGACTACCCGGGACAGGACGCCCTGATCGCGCGTGCCGCCGAGAAGGGCGTCGGGTTCATCGCCATGAAGACGCTGGCCGGCGCCAAGGGGGCCGACCTCGACCGCTTCAGGGACCGGCATGTCACCTTCAAGCAGGCGGCGCTCAAGTGGGTGCTGTCGAACCGGAAGGTCTCCAACCTGATCATCTCGATCAACAGCCGCCAGCAGGTGGACGAGTACGCCGCGGCGGCGGGCGCGCCGCTGACGCTCGCCGATCGCGCCATCCTCGAGGAGTATGCCCGCGAGTTCTCCACCCAGGTGTGTCGCTTCGAGGGCGCCTGCATGGAGGCCTGCCCCGAGAACGTGCGGATCACCGACATCCTCCGATTTTCGATGTATTACCACGAGTACAAGCAGGAGAACCGCGCCCTCGAATCGTACGCGCGCCTGGTCGCCTCCGAGCGTGCCGCCCATTGCCTGCATTGCAGCGGCTTCTGCGAGCGGGCCTGCGCCTACGACCTGCCGATCCGCACCCTCATGCTGCGCGCCGACGCGGCGCTCCGCCCCCGCGACCGCGGCTGAGCGCAGCGGGTTTCCTCGCGCCGCCGCGATCGCTCAGCGGGCCGCTCCGAAGAGCCCCTCGACCTTGGCGCGGCTCGGCCAGCCTGGCGGGGCGACCTCGAGGGCCCTGGCGTAGTCGCGCCGCGCCGCCGCGCGGTCGCCGCCCTGGTCGTGGGCGGTGCCGCGGCCGTACCAGGCATCGGCATACTTCGGGTCGAGCGTCACCGCCTTGCTGTAATCCGCCAGGGCGGCGGCGCGCTCGCCGAGCCGCAGGCGCATGGTGGCGCGGTTGTAGTAAAGCGTGGCGGTCTGCGGCGCCAGCTTGATGGCGTTGTCGATGTGCGTCAGGGCGCCGGCGTGGTCGCCCCGCTCGAACTGGTAATTGGCGAGATTGGTCTGCATCTCGGGATTGTAAGGATTGAGCCGGAGCGAGGCGCGGATCTCGTCGACGGCGGCGGCGTCCCGGCCGAGCGCCATGAGCGATCGGCTCAGGCGATCGTGAATCTTCCACTCGCTGGTCTTCCAATCGTTGTCCTCGGTGGCGAGGGCCGCCTCGAACTCGGCCACCGCCTCGCGGTGCGAGCCGGCGCGCGCCAGCTCCTCGCCGCGGTTGAAGTGGCGGGTGTGCTCGACCGCCGGCACCTCGATCCCCTGGAAGTCGTCGTAACGCACGTTGACGAACTCCGGCAGGTTCACGGCGCGATTGTCGGCGGTGCTGTTGTCGATCAGGATCGCCGGGCTGTCGTTGCCGGCCTCGTCGATGTGGGTCAGGAACATCTGCGTGTACGGACGGTTGCTCTTGGAGGAGAAGACCATCCAGCGGCCGTTCGGCGAGAACGAGTGCCACGAGTTCATCAGCGGCAGGTTGCAGCGCATCTGGCGCGCCGCGCCGCCGGCGAGCGGCACGACCCACAACCGGCTGTCGGGGCGCATCAACTGGCCGTTGGCGCAGCGCACGAAGACCACCCACTTCCCGTCGGGCGAGACCTTCGGAAAGTTGTTGCTCGTGCCGTTGGCGGACGCGCCGGCGATCGGTTCAGCAGCCCCGCCGCGGCCGTCGTTGAACGGGATGCGGTACAGGTCGTACTGGATCGGCGTCTCGTTCGGGTCGCCGGCGAACTTGGCATCCGGCCGGCCCGCGGGGTAGGCATCGCGCGCCGCCGCGCGCGCGAACACGATCGTCCGGCCGTCAGGCGCCCACACCGGGTCGCAGTGAACGGAGCGCGGATCGTCGGCGCCCGGCAGGGCCTCGATCGCCCCCGTGGCGCGCGTCTGAATCGCCAGGATGCCGCGCGTCGGATAGAACACCTGGTTGAACTTGTAGTTCCAGAAGTTCTGCACGTACAGCTGCTCGTTGACGGTCGAGGCGACATGCTGCCCGTCCGGGCTGACGCGCGACAGAAAGCCGATGGTCATGAAATCCTTCGGCTTCCCCTTGAAGGCGTTCCAGGTGATCACGTCGCGGTAGTTGATGCGGACCTTGTTCTTGATTGGCACGACGGCGTAGGCGCCCCGGTCACCCTGCGGGCCGTCGATGTCCATCCCCAGCGTCGTGCCGTCATTGCTGAAAGAGTGGCAGTTGGCGCAGGTCGGCATATCGGTCAGCATCACCCTGCTGTCGTCGCGCGACACATCCTTCAGCCGCCAGTTGATCAGCGGCAGCGACGCCTTGGCGAGCGGCTTGATCACCCCTTCCTCGGTCTGCGACGGCATCAGCGGCACGTCGCGGTAGAAGATCGGCGCCCCGACCGGGTCGCGCGACGTCGTCAGCGTCACGCGGCCGCGCGACAGGATGCGGGCCGGTTCGGCGTCGCAATAGCCGCTGAAGGTAAGCGTCGCCGGCCGCTCGACCGAGTTCTCCTTGATTGCCGCCCACACCGCCGGGTCGGGTCGCCACGATCGCGCCGACTGCTGGTAGGGCGTCCCTTTCCAGATCTCGTTGTGCTCCGACAGGCAGCGCCTGTCGATCTCCCCCTGCGGCGGCGGATCCCCCTGCACCTGGATAGTCAGGCGCGCGGGGGCGGGCGGGAAGGTCACCTCGACCAGCCAGCGGTCGACCCCCTCCGCCGCGTCGTGCCACAGAAAGGTCGGCGCCGCCAGGTCGGGCGGGACGATCGACTCCATCTGCGGATAGTCGACGGTGATCGCGGCGAGCCCGGCGGGTCCCGCCCCGGACCGGCGGAGCCCCTCGATGACCCGCCGATCCGTCGAGCCGACCGTCGTCGGAAGCCCGACCCCCTCCGCCAGCACGGCATCGCGGCGGGTCTCCGCGCCCCGGCCGGCGGGCGCGTCGCCGGCCCGGCGGACCATCACGATCGCCGCGCCGGCCGCGATCAGGAGTAACAGGAGTGCCACGACCGGCAGCGGCCGCCTGAGGCTGCTCATAAGGCGGATATCCTAGTTCAGACGCGGATGGCGGTCACTTCCATCTCGCACAGCCACTCGGGGCGGCAGATGTCGGCGACGCAGAGCGTGTTGGGAACGCGCGCCGGCAGGCCGCGCCGGGCGGCGACCCGCCGGAACGGCGCCGCGTAGTCCGGGTCCTTCAGGTAGGTGATGGCGGAGACGACGTCGGCGTAGCCGGCGCCCTGCGAGGCGAGCAGCGCCTCGATGTTCTTCAGCATCCAGTCGGTCTGCCGTTCGATGTCGCCCGGGTGGGCCACCCGCCCCTTCGCGTCGATGCTCGCCGTCCCCGAGACATAGATGATGGCGCGGTCCTCCAGTTCGAGGCGCATGCCGCGCGAGAAATCGGAGCCGTAGGTCGACGCCTCGTTCATCGACGAGATACGGAACGGGGTGACGCGCCGCGTCCCGGTCCCGGCGACCGCGCGCAGGTCCAGCCCGCAGGCCCGGTCGGCGGGGAACGGCACGCCGCGGATGGCGGTGCTCGCCGGCGGGGTCACGATGCCGCGCGACTCGAAGAAGTCGCGGCGGGCCCGGTTGAGAGCGGGGTAGTCGCGCTCGATGTCGGCGAGATAGATCCACGTCCGCACGACGTCGGCGAACGTCATCCCCTCGCCCCGTAGCGCCGCCTCCGCATCCGTCAGCATCGTGGAAACCTGCGTGCCGAAATCGCCCCCGCCCGCTGTGGGAACGGTGCTGAGGCCGGACAGGTAGAGGTGGCGCAGGCCGCCCGCCTCGATCACCCTGCCGGACGCCTGTCCCTCGAGCCCGTACAGATTGCGCGACGGCAGGCTGGCACCGCCGATCGTCGCAACCGCCACCGCCTGCAGCTCGCAGATCGCTTCCGGTCCCGTCGGCGTCTCCCCGATGCAGGTCGCCGCCGGGTGCAGCGCGCCTCTCGCCGGATCGCCGTAGACCTCACGCCGGATGGCGTCGAGCCGGGGCGCCTGGGCGCCGACATCGGAGAGGAAGATCTTCTCGGCGACCACGGCATTCGGCTGCAGATCGTGCTCCCGCAGCGCCGCCAGCATGCCGGCGTACATCGAGCGGGCCTGGGCCTCGAAATCGGCGCCCGCCTCCGGCCGGGCGCGGACATGCACCTCCACCGTGGTCGGCGAGGCGACCCTGACCGCCTGGACGGCGTCGATGTCCGTGTCGTTGATCATGCCGATCAAAAATAGCGCCGCGCCGGCGCGCTTTCCACCCGCGCCGGTGGTTATTGTACCGGGAGCCACGACGCGCGGGAGGTGCCGGCGCACGGTGCAGCCGAAGATCAGGGAACCCGGCGGGAGGGCCGCCGGCGGAGATTCGAATTCGCTTCGACCCTATCGCCCGGGAGGCGCTTCCGTCAAGCCCCCGGCGTCGACGGCCGGCTGCTTCAGGAAGTCCGTGATGCGCTGCGCTAGGAGATCGAAGTCGCCGGCGAAATGATGCCCGCCGGGGAGGTGGCGGGTCGTGACCATGCCGGTCCCGCTGCGGCCTTCCTGGGGACACCCCGAGTCGGCGCCGTCGGCCGGCTCGAGACAGAGCACGGGGAGATTGCCGGCGGCGTCGATGGCGGCGCGCACCGGGTGGCGCGTCGGGCTTTCGCTCTGGCGCAGCCAGTCAAGCGGACTGACCTCGAAGCTGGCATACGGCCCCGGGGCGAGCAGCACCAGCCCGAGAAGGCGCGACAGCGGCGGGTGGGCCTGCCGACCGCGGCCGAGGACGGTGACCGGCACGACCTCGGCGCCGAACGAGTAGCCGCCCGCGAACAGGGGCAGCGACTCCGGCAGGACCTCGACGACACGGGCCAGGTCGGCGGCGAACTCGCCGGGGGTCTTCGGTTCCCAGAAATAGCGCAACGCGTTCCAGCCGATGACCGCGACGCCTCTCGCCCGCAGGGCGGCGGCGACCCGCTGATCGAGCTCGGCCCAGCCGCCGTCCCCCGACACGAAGATCAGCGCCTCACGCGCCCCGGCCGGCCAGTCGACGCGCAGCGGCAGGTCGAGATCCCGCAATCGCGCCCTGACCCCTTCCGGGGCGCTGCCGGCGTCCGCCATCGGCGTCTCCGCGACCGCCTCCCAGGCCGGCCGCGGCTCGAGGAGTGATTCGATCACCTGGTCGTAGGCATCGCCCCAGTTGCGCGGCACCGAGAAGCCGTGGCCGACCTTCGGCAGCGCCACCAGGCGGGCGGCCGGGATCTGCGCCGCGAAGCGGGCGACCGCCGGCGGGTCGCAGACCTGATCGATCTGCCCCTGCAGGACGACCCAGCGGGCGGCCTCGTCGTCGCGCTTCAGGAGATCGAGCCTCGGCGGCAGCAGGCTCTTCCGATGTTCCGGCGCGTACGTCGGCTTCCAGCCGTTCTGCCCGCAGAACGGGCGGGCGATCTCGGCGTCGGGGCAGAAGCCGAGGCTGACGGCGCCGGCGAAGGCGTCGCCCGGACCCTGCGCCAGGGCGCCGTAGACGACGGTCGCGCCGGAGGAGTAGCCGACCAGGATCGGCTTGAGATAACGCGGCAGGTGATAGGTCTTCTCGACCGCCTGGGCGATCGATTCCAGCTCGCCGGCGGGGTACCAGCAGCGCGACGGGTCCTTCTCGACGACCTTCTGCCACGCCGGCATCGACAGACCGACGACCAGCGCCTGCGCCGCGCTGCGGCGGGCCATGTCGACCACGCCGAGGTTCCAGCCGCCGTCGCCCGATACGAACAGCACGACGCCGCGCGTCCGCTGCACCGGCTCGGGACGGTAGACGGTCACCGTCCCGAAGATCGGCAGCGTGATTTTCTCCTCGACGAAGCCGTCTCCGACCGCCGCCGGCGAGGCGGCCAGCAGCGCCGTCATCGATGCCACCACGGCCGCCACGCTCGCCACCGCGCGCCGGCATCGCCGCGCGCTCACGCCGCGTGCCCGCTGCCGGCTGACGCCTCTTGTCCGCCGCCGGGGAGCAGCAGCGCCCGCCAGCCGCCGGCGATCAGCGCCGCGGTCGTGGTGCTGGCCAGCGGCCAGTCCCACGGGTGCTGGTACGCCATGTAGCGCGGCTCCCAGATCGGATCGAACTTCTCCTTGTAGCGCCGCAGGCCCTGGTAGTTGTACCAGTGCTCGCCGTGCCGGAAGACGAGGCGCGCGAAGCGCTCGAACGGCCGGGCCCAGCGCTCCTCGCCCACCGATGCCAGCGGCGCCATGCCGAGGTTGAAGCGGGCATAGCCGCGCTCCTTGCCGTGCAGCATCAGCTGCAGGAACAGGTAGTCCATCACGTCGCGCAGGCCGGCCGCCTGCTCGCGGCGGGCGCTGTAACGCATCAGGTCGACCGACAGCTCATCCTGCGGCGCCCCCTCGAGCAGGTTCGCGAAGGCGACCGCCCGGCCGGCGGCGTCGCGCACCACCGCGCAGGGGGTCCGCGTCAGGTACGTCTCCTCGAAGCGGCCGAGCGAGAAACGCTTCTCGACGACGTGCTTCTCGGCGAGCCAGTCGTCGCTGATGGCGCGCAGCTCCGGCAGGAGGGCCTTGACCTCCGCCGCCGGCACGACTTCGAATCGCCCCCCCTCTTTCTCGACGCTGTTCATGGCGTGGCGCCACGACTTGGCCTTGTTCCCCTTCAGGTCGAAGCGCGCCAGATCGACGAGCCCCTCCTCGCCGAGCTTGAAGAACGTGAAGCCGAAGTCGTGCGCCACCGGCAGCGTCGCCGGGGCGATCTGGTAGAGGATGACATCCCGGTCCCAGGCCGAGGCGTGCTCGAGGAAGGCGGCCAGGAGCGCCCGCTCCCGGCCCGGCGGGCAGACCGGGTCGGAGTACGCGACCATGAAGCGGCCGGCGGTGCGGTAGGCGATGAACCCCTCCGCGGGGCGCGCTGCCCGGAAGATTGCCTTGTCGCCCGAGGCGACCAGGAGCGGGTTGGTGCCGCGCCTCCAGGCGCGCGTCTCCTCGATGGCCCGGTCGATCGCCACGGCGTCGGGCAGCGGATCGCGCGGCCGGGCGCGCAGCGCGAAGTGCAGCCCGGCGACCGCCGCCATCGCCGCCAGGATCAGCAGACCGCGGAGGAACCGCGCGCCGTAGGCGAAGTGCTCGAAGCGGGTGAACACCAGCGGCAGCCGCGGCACGTGCGACAACGAGCCGAACCCGACGGCGGCAAACAGCACGACCGCGAACGTACCGACCGAGACGATGAATTCGGTCGACGGCCGCATCCGTCCCTCGCGCTCGAACGGCCGGTGGGCGACCAGCAGGATCGCCACCGCCGCGAGGGACAGGATCGCCTCCTCGAAATCGAGCCCCTTCAGGAACGTGGTGACCGCGCCGGCGACGAACAGCGCCAGCGCCAGGCGATGGCTGGCCCGGTAGCCGCGCACCAGACCGCGGGAGATCACCAGCAGCAGGAAGCCGAGCACCACCGAGGCGGCGTGCGAGATCTCGACCAGCGCCACCGGCACGGTGTGCATCAGGAACGCCGCCCGGTCGGACAGCGACGGCGTGGCCGCGCTGGCGAGCAGCACGACGCCGCACAGGAAGGCGTAGGACGCCACGCTGGCGCGCAGGACGGCATTGATGTTGGGGCCGGTCCGGACCAGGCGGCCGGCCAGCACCAGGCTCGCGACCGCCCAGGGCAGGACGTAATAGATGCAGCGGTACAAGACGAGGGCCGCCAGCACCCGATCGTGCCCGCCCGCGACGCCGCTCAGCGACACGATCCACCAGGCATCCGCCGATCCGAGACCGCCCGGGGTGAAGCTCATCAGGCCGATCAGCTGGCCGGTGAAGAAAGCGGTGATGGAGAGCTTCTGATCGATCCCGCCGTGCAGGCCGTCGAGCGCCAGGTCGAACACCACCCAGGCCAGGAACCAGTCGAGCGAGGCGACCGCAGACAGGAGCAGGGTACGCGCCTCCCAGCGACGGATCAGGGCGGGGGCGAAACGCAGTCGCGGCAGGAGGCGGAGGATCGCCGCCGCGAGGGCGGCGAAAACGACCCCCGCGCCGAGCCGGGCCGGGAAGCCGTCGATGGCGGCCGGCAGCGGCATCCAGACCGCGCCGCACCAGCCGAGGAGGGCGAGCGACAGGGCCGACAGGACCGCGGCCAGCGCCGAGCGGGCCCGCTCCCCTTCGACCCCGATCGGCCGGTACAGCCACAGGCGCAGCGCCGGGCCGGCCAGCGGGCCGAAGGTCAGGAAGTTGCTCCACGCGAAGCTGAGCACGCCGACCTTCCAGCGCGCCGCCAGCGGCGGCGGCTGCGAGCGCGGTCCGAGCGCGGCGACGTCGTACAGTCCGAAGACCGCCAGGTTCGCCGCCGTGGCGCCCAGCAGGATCAGGATGAGCGTCGGGTCGGCGTCGCGCAGGAGACCGCGCACCGTCCCGACATCCACCTGCCGCAGCTCGTGCCAGCCGACCCAGGCGATCAGCGCGAGGATGAGCCACGGCCAGATCGGTCGCAGCGCCTCCACCGACCTCGACAGGAACAGCCGCAGCCGCTGCGGCTCGGGCAGCGCGGCGCTCGGCAGCTCTTCGCCGGGGGCCGGTTCCGTCATGGTCGGGTCCCGCCGTCGGCGCGCGGCCGCGGCGACTGCTGCAGCAGCCAGCCGAGGCCATCGCGCAGCGTCGCCTTGAGGCGATCGTCCAGTCCCGAGAAATGATGACCGGCGCCGCGGACGACGCTCAGCCGCTTCGGCTCGGCCGCCCCCTGCGCCAGCGCCGGCGCCGCCGAGGATCCATCGTTCTCTCCGTGCACGAACAGCATCGGGATGCCGGCGGCCTCGCGCAGCGCCGCGGCCACCTCGAACGTGTGATCGGTGTACTCGATGCCGATCATCTCCAGCAGCCGGTACTGCAGGCTGCCGATCGCGTCGGGGGCGATCAACAGGAGACCGCGCACCCGTCCGCCCCAGCCGGGATCGGCGGCGACCCGGGGCGCCACGTCGGCCCCGAACGAGAAGCCGGCGAGAACCAAAGGCGATCCGGCCGGGCGACCCGCCGCCCTGAGCAGGGCGTCGGCGTAGATCCGCACGTCGGCGGCGAGCGCCCCGCGGTCATCCTGAGGCTCTGCGAAGTACCGCTTCGCGTCGAGCCCGCCGACCCAGTACCCCTCGCCCGCCAGCATCCCCGCGACGCGGTCGACGAAGCTCGCCCACCCCCCCTCCCCGGAGATCAACAGCACCGCCGGCGCAGGGCCCGCCGCAGCGCCCGCCGGCGGCCGGCCGGCCGAAGCCTCGGCCGGCGGCGCCTGACTGGCGGGCCGGTAGACCATCAGTTCGAAGTCGCCCCGGGAGGTGCGCACGTCGACGCGCGTTGGCGCCGGCGGCGGCGCAAGCGCGGGCGAGGCCGTGACCGGACAGGTGGCGACCGAGGCGAGCGCCAGCCAGACGCCGACCGCCCGCGCCCCATCGGCGAGCCGCCGCCATGGCGCGTCACCTCTCGCTGTCATGGACATGCGGCGAATCTCCACCGGCCCTTCCTCGTCGTCCGGAGTCCTCGCATCGACATCGATCGCAGGAGCCCCGAACGGCGAGGATGTTCGCCCAGAGGGCAGGCCCCGGCAAGTCCGGGAGGTGGAACGGCGTGGTCGAGGATTGTGAAGGGGGCGTGGGAGCCGGGGGGTCATCCGGACGCGAGACCCACCCGTCGAAGCAGGTCGCGGTAGCGGGGATCGGAGCGCAGGTCTTTCAGCCTGGGCTCGATCTTGAGCCAGGAAATGCCCTCGGAGCGATCGTCGCAGGCCTTCGCCAGCCACTCGAAGGTCCGGTCGGCATCGCCCATCCCGGCGAAGATCATGGCGACGCTCCAGGCCGGCACAAACTGACCCTGCCGCGTCTCCAGTCGCCTGGCGAGCCTCATGGCATCGTCCCTGCGCCCCGAGGCGGCGTAGTAGTAACCCAGCCAGCCGCCAGTGTCGGCATTGTCATCGAGACTGAAGGCCCTCTGGATTTCTGCGATCCCCTCCTCGATTCTCCCTTGCCTGAGATCGACGATCCCGATCACCACGCGAGCCTGCGCCGCGGACGGCTCCAGGTGGAGTGCCCGGCGCGCCTCCTCGGCTGCCTGTTCGTCACGGCCCGCCGCCTGGAGAAGGAGTGCCCGTTGAACTCCGATGACGGCGGACAGCGGGTCGAGACCGCCTGCCGTGGCCATCTCGGCCAGCGCTCCATCCAGATCGCCCATCACCGCCAGGTGATTGCCATAGGCCAGGTGCGCCTCGGCGCTGCCCGGGCTCAGGGCGATCGCCCGGCGGAACTCCTCCCCGCCGCCGGCCCAGTCCCAGTCGTAGAGCGCTTTGACCCGCCCGAGGGAAGCGTGCGCCTCGCCGAGCGTCTCGTCGAGCTCCAGCGCCTTCGTCGCGGCCGCCCTCGACTTCGGCATCGCCTCCGTTGGAGAGACGTACATGTTCGACACCCAGTAGTGGGCCTCGGCCAGTCCCGCATAAGCCGGAGCGTAGCCGGAGTCGGCGGCGATGGCGCTCTGAAAGTACTCGACCGCCTTCATGAAGCCGTCCCGGGTGCCCTTGTTCTCGAAGAATCGGCCTTGCAGGTATAGTCGGTTGGCCTCCGGACTGCCTGCCGATCGCTTCGCCAGACGACTCTTCTCGTCACCGGTCAGTCGCAGGCGCAGGCTCTCCGAGATGTGGCCGGCGATCTCCCCCTGCACCTTCAAGATGTCCGAGACAGGGCGCGTGTACTGCCCGCCCCACAGGTGCCGGCGATCCTCCGCGTCAACCAGCTCGGCGCTCACCATCAGATCATCCCGCCGATGACCCACCGACCCGACCAGGACGGCGCGGACGCCGAGGTCCCGTCCCACCGTCCCGGGATCGATGTCTTGTCCCTTGTAGCGGAACACCGAGGCCCGCGCGATGACCTTGAGCTGCGGGATGAGCGCGAGGCTGTTGATGATCCCCTCGGTGAGGCCGTCGCTCAGGTACTCCGCGTCCGGGTCGCCGCCGGCATTGGCGAACGGCAGGACGGCCAGCGATCCGACCGGCCCGCCGGGGGCGAGGAGGCGGAACGCGCCGATCCCGCCCAGCGCGATCAGCACGCCGGAGCCCGCCGCGACGGCGGCCCACGTCCGGCGGCCCGGGCGCCGGGGCGCGTCGCCGCGTCCCTCCGCGGCGCCGATCCGCTTCAGGTCGGCGAGAAGTTCGCCGGCCGACTGGTGCCTGCTCCGGGGGTCCGTGTTCAGGACTTTCAGGATCACCCGCTCGAGCTCGATCGAGATCACCGGATTCAGCGACCGCGGCGCGGGCGAATCTCCATGCAGGATCGCTCGCAGCAGCGTCTCGCAGGCGGGTTGATCGAAGGCGCGCCGGCCGGTCGCCATCTCGTAGAGCACGGCGCCGGCCATGTAGAGATCGACGCGCGCGTCGTTCGGCGCGCCCCGGAACTGCTCGGGCGCCATGTAGGGCGGCGTGCCGGCGAGGACCGGTCTCCCGACCAGGGTGACGGTCGGCGCGCCGTCGTCGCGCGACGTCAACAGCCGGGCCAGACCGAAGTCCAGGATCTTCAGTCGCCCATCGGGCGTGACGCGGAGATTCCCCGGCTTCAGATCGCTGTGCACGACCCCCTGCGCGTGCGCCGCTGCGAGACCCTCGGCGAGCTGCGACCCGAGCCGCAGGATCTCGGGTTCCGGGAGCGGCCCTGCCGCCAGTCGCCGATCGAGCGTGACCCCGGGGATGTACTCCATGACCAGGAAGTCGACCCCGTCCTGTCGATCGAAGTCATGCACCGTCTCGATGTTGGGATGATTGAGCCGCGACAGTGCCAGCGCTTCGCCGCGGAAGCGCTTCCGACTGGACTCGTCGGCGAAGGCGCCCGCCGGCAGGACCTTGAGGGCGACGTCGCGGTCGAGGCGTTCGTCCTTGGCGCGATAGACCACCCCCATGCCACCCTCGCCGATCCGATCGAGGATGCGATAGTGGGAGAGGGTTGTGCCGATCACCCCGGGTCCTCCGGGTGTGGTGCGATGCGACTACAGGGAGCAGTCGTACGTCGTGCAGATCCGGCCGTGACCGCGGCCGTGCACGCTGGTGATCACGCAGCGCGTCAGGGCGTTGTCGACGCACTTCGACTGGTTGCCGTCGGGCGCGATGTAGCAATGCTTGTTCTCGCAGGTCGTCGCCGCCATCGCCGGGACGACGACGGTGGACAGCGCCGAGACGTAGGGAGTCCCGGCCGGGGAGGGCAGGGACAGGAGCGCTGGAACGAGCGAGGCGACCGCGATGAGTGCAGCGAGGACGAAGACTTTCCGCACCAACCTGCGCATGATGGCCTCCTGATTGGCGAATGGGTCACGTCAACGTGCGGCGAGCCTATACGGGGCGTCGCGGCCTTGTCAATCCGCCTGCGGCCGCCGGGCCGGGCGGCCCGGCCGGTCCGTCAGCGAGGCGCGTTGGCCGGCGCGACGTTCGGACCCGGCGCGGCTGGCGCGCCGACCGACGCCGGGGTGGCCGGCGCGATCGCAGAGCCGGCCGGCAACATCGCCTTGACGACGATCCGCTCGCTCAGCCAGATGGTCTCGTTCTTGTCCGCCAGGCGAATCTGGTAGGCCGCCGACGGGCCGCCGGTGCTGAACCGGTGCCGGGCGTCGTAGGCGACGACCTGGCCGTACGGCGCCGATTTCCCTTCCCAGCGCAGAACCACCCCCGGCTCGTAACGGGTGATCATCATTTTGATGTTGCCGCGATTCATCATGAACAGGGCAGCTCCCAGGACGACCGCCAGGACCGCCATCACCGGGAACAGCACGCGCGTGTTCACGGCCACCGACAGGCCCTTCGGTGGCGGCGGGACATAGGCGCGCCGCAGGCAAGCATAGGCATGCTTGAGCTGCTGCAGCAGCCGTTCGTCCTCTTCGGTCGGGTTCTTCGACAGCTTCTCGAGGTGCGAGTAGTAGGTGGTGGTCACCTCGTCGAGCGTCGCGCCCGGCTCGAGGCCGAGCAGGTTCAGGTAGCGATCCATCGTCGTATCAGCCATCGTTGCGCCTCTGTGAATCGTTCACCGGCGAGCCCCGCTCACCACCGGGTCTGGATGAACCCGCTGCCCTCGAACACGATGTCGGTGTAGAAGTCGACCCAGGTGCCGGTCACCGATCCGTCGGGCGTGCCGTCCTTGCCGTACGAGTAGACGCGGAAGGTCGGGTCGCCGCCGCCGGTGATCGGCTCGTAATAGATGTCCCAACCCCAGCCGTCCTTCAGCCCGACCGAACCGCCGACCGGGCGCAGCGCGGCGGCAATGGCGCTCACCGGCTGCAGGCCTCCCGACGGCAGCGCGCTGTTGTCGGACTGGTACTTCAGGATGGCGTCGGCCACGCCGCGCATGTTGGCGACCGTGCTGCCCAGGCGCGACGCATCGAAGGCGTACTGTCCGGCGCTCAGCCCGATGGCTGAGATGATGCCGATGATCGCCAGCACGATCAGGAGCTCGACGATCGTGAAGCCGGCGCCGGATCCCGACGGTCGGCTCCGATTGCACGATTCTTTCAACGAGTGATCCGCCCAGTTCATGGCTGCATTCCTCCACCGACGGACTCGTGCCCGCCCCTTTACAGCAAGAACCGTTCCCGGGACGGGTGGAGGACAGGGCAGGCGCCCGTCAAAGCGCCATCGACCGGCGACTGCACCGCCGCAAGTCACAGAGGAGATGATGCTTGGCGCGACAAACGAACGGCGGACATGACGGTTCGGCGACGCGCCGCCGGCACCCCGGGCCCGTCGCCGCGATGCCGCGCGCTGACGTGGAATGTCAATCTTCGGGCGGGGACTGTCAATCCGCCGATGCCTCACCGCTTGGCGGGGCTCCCGGCCTCCGGCACCACGACCCCCTCGAGCTTCATCTCCGCCGCCCTGCGGTTGAGCGCGGCGAGATCGCCCCCGACCATGGCGTTCCACTCGGCTTCGAGGCCGTCCAGCTCCTTCGCCTGCCCGGCGAACACCTCGCGCACCCCCTGAGTCGGGGCGCCGGTGCCGTCGACCGCGTTGCTCAGCAGCGGGCTCAGCCGGGAGTAGAGGCGCGCCCCCTTGGCGAGGATGTCGTACTCCACCTGCGCCTTCGGATTGTGCAGCGTCTCCTCGAGCCGATCGCACCTGCCGGCCAGATCGGCTGCCGCCTTCGCCCAGTCGGCGGCGCGCGGGTTCCCCTTCAGCGCCTCGCTCTTCACGTTGATCTGCCCCCGCACCGAGCGGATCTGCGCCACCAGCGTTGACAGCCGTGTGACGGCATCCCTCACTTGCAGCGTGAACCGCACCTGCGCCTCGATGTCCGACTGCGGCACGCTCAGCCGCGGATCGGGCCGCACCTCGATCGGCGCCGTCACGGTCTTCCCTTCGACTGTCAGCCGGGCGGTGTAGGTGCCCGGGACGGCGCGGGGCGCGGCCTCCGGGTTTCCTTCGACCTTGGCGCCGGGGATCTTCCTGGCGGGCTCCCACTCGAGGTCCCAGGCGACCCGCTGCACGCCCGGCTCGGTCTTGAGGATCGGCTTGTCGGGCGGCTGCCAGGGCGCGTCCGGGTCGTCCTCCGCGAACTCCGGCTCCTGCTTCACGCTGGTGATGGTTCTGACCAGGGCCCCGGAGGCGTCGAGGATCTCCAGGGTGATCGTGCCCTCCGGTTTCTTCTTCAGGGCGTAGTTGATGACGGCGCCCTGCGGCGGGTTCGAGCCGGCACCGTCGCCGTGAAACGACGCGCGGCGCTCCCAACGGATCGCCGGCTGCACCGGGAACAGGTGGATCGCTTCGCCGGCGACGGCCGGCGACCAGTCGCGCAGCGGCTGGAGGTCATCGAGGATCCACATCGAGCGGCCGTGCGTCCCCAGCACCAGGTCGTCGTCCTTGACGACCAGATCGTGCACCGCCACCGTCGGCAGGTTCAGGCCGAGCAGCTGCCAGGTGGCGCCGTCGTCGCGCGAGAACATGACGCCGCGCTCGGTCCCCACGTAGAGCATCCCCTTCTTCTTCGGATCCTCGCGCACCGCGTGCAGGTACACATCCTGGGGCAGTTTCGCGGTCAGGCTCTTCCAGGTCTTGCCGTAGTCGGAGGTCTTCCACAGATACGGCCGCATGTCGTCGAGCCGGTGGGCGTCGACGACGACATAGGCGGCCGCGGCGTCGTGCGGCGAGGCCTCGATCAGGCTCACCGTCCCCCACTCCGGCAGCCCCTTGATGTTGGCCGTGAGATTGGCCCAGTGAGCCCCGCCATCGCGACTCATCTGCACCAGCCCGTCGTCGGTGCCGGCCCACAGGAGCCCCTTCTCCTTCGCCGACTCGGCGACCGCGAAGATGGTGTCGTACCACTCGACCCCGGTGTTGTCGCCGGTGATCGGCCCTCCCGACCACTTCTGCTTCGTCTTGTCGTTGCGCGTCAGATCCGGGCTGATCGGCGTCCAGGTCTGGCCGCCGTCGGTGGTGCGGAACAGGACGTTGCCGGCGTGGTAGACCGTCTTCGGATCATGCGGCGATACGACGATCGGCGCCGTCCACTGGAATCGATGGCGGTTGTCCTCGGCGCCGTGGCCGGACATGTTCTCCGGATAGATCGCCACGTTGCGCGCCATGCCGGTCCGGTGATCGTAGCGGGTGATGATGCCGAAGTACTCGCCCGCCCAGACGATGTTCGGGTCGGCGGTGTCCGCCTGCGCGTGCCCCGCTTCGCCGCCGCCGACGTCGTGGCAGTCGGCATTGCCGATGCCGCCGCCGTGCAGGCTGTCGCTCGGACACGAGGCGGTCCCGAGATCCTGCATCGCGCCCATCACCCGGTACGGCTGCGAGTTGTCGGCGGAGACGTGGTAGAGCTGCCCGAGCGGCAGAGGCGGCGCATACCAGGATTCGCCGCCATCCCACGACAGGTCGACGCCGCCGTCGTTGGCGCCGATCAACCGTTTCGGATTCTTTGGATCAATCCAGACGTCGTGATGGTCGCCGTGATGGATCCCCTTGACCTGCTTGATGGTCCTGCCGCCGTCGATCGTCTTGAGCATCGGCACTTGCGGGAACCAGGCGACATCGGCGTTGGACGGGTCGACGGTGATCGTCGTGTAGTACCAGGCGCGCTGGGTGAGGCCGTGATGGTCGCTGACCCGGTCCCACGCGTCGCCGCCGTCATCCGATCGGAACAGGCCGCCCTTCTCTGCCTCGATCAGCGCGTAGACGCGCCGGCCATTCGACGGCGCGACCGCCACCCCGACCTTGCCCCAGATCCCCTCCGGCAATCCGTGCCCGGTGAGCTGCGTCCACGAATCGCCGCCGTCGGTCGAGCGGTACAGACCCGACCCGGGGCCGCCGCTGGTCATGGCCCATGGCCGGCGCCGCGCCTGCCAGAATCCGGCGAACAGGATGTTCGGATTCGACGGATCGAAGCAGACATCCGAGGCGCCGGTCTCGGCGTCCTTCTTGAGCACCTGCTGCCAGGTCCGGCCGCCGTCCCGGGTGCGATAGACGCCGCGCTCCGGGTTGGGCCCGAAGGCGTGGCCGAGCACGGCGGCGAAGGCGAGGTCGGGGTTCGTCGGGTGGACGATCATCGTCCCGATCTGGCCTTCCTGCTTCCAGACGTGCGTCCAGCTCTTGCCGCCGTCGGTGGTCCGGTAGATGCCATTGCCGGGCGCCACGTTGCC
Organism: Acidobacteriota bacterium; assembly: GCA_018606725.1. Classification (GTDB taxonomy): domain Bacteria; phylum Acidobacteriota; class Polarisedimenticolia; order Gp22-AA2; family Gp22-AA2; genus JAGYID01. Next base: position 9,949 of record JAGYID010000005.1, on the reverse strand, counting down.
GCGGATGTTCGCCTCGCCCGAGCCGACGTAGACGACGCCCGGGTTCGAGGGCGCCACCGCGATCGAGCCGATCGACGCGATCGGCTGGTCGTCGAAGACCGGCTTCCAGTCGACGCCGCCGTCCTCCGACTTCCACACACCGCCCGACGCCGTCGCCGCCCAGTAGACCAGCGGATCGCCGGGCACGCCGGCGACCCGCGACACCCTTCCACCGGCCGCCGGACCGACCAGCCTGAACTTCAGGCTGTTGAACTCCTCCGGCCCCTTGGAGGGCTTCTCGGGCTCCTCGGCGGCGCGAGCGGCGCCGATGCCGACGCCGAGCAGGACGACCAGGGCAACGAGCAGGGATGCGGGGCGGGACCGACGTGCAGACATGGACGCTCCTCCGGGGCCGGGGAAAACCGACGCATTCTAGCCCGGATCTCTCACCGGCGCGCCGCTGCCGCCGCCGGAATGGCCCCGCGGCGATCCCGGCCGGCTCCTGGGATAGAATCGGCGCAATCAGCTGGAGATCACCGATGAAAGCGATTCGAGTCCACCAGACCGGCGGCCCCGAGGTGATGCGCCTGGAGGACGTGCCCGATCCGCGGCCGGAGCGCGGGCAGGTCGTGGTGCGCGTCCGCGCGGCCGGAGTCAACCCGGTCGACACCTATCTCCGCTCCGGGCTCTATCCGATCAAGGCTCCCCTGCCGTACACCCCCGGCCTCGACGCCGCCGGCACGGTCGAGGCGGTCGGCGACGGCGTCAGCCGCGTCCGCGCCGGCGACCGCGTTTACACCGGCTGGAACCTGAGCGGCGCCTACGCCGATCTGGTGCTGTGCACCGAGGCACAGGTCCACCCGCTTCCCGGGTCGATCACCTTCCAGCAGGGAGCGGCGGTGAACACCCCGTACGCCACGGCGTTCCGGGCGCTCCACCAGCGGGGCCGCGCGCTCCCTGGCGAGACCGTCCTGGTGCACGGCGCCAGCGGCGGGGTCGGCGTGGCGGCGGTGCAGCTGGCGCGCGCCGCCGGCCTGAGGATCATCGCCACCGCCGGCACGGCGAAGGGACGCGACCTGGCCGGCGAGCAGGGCGCCCACCATGTCCTCGACCACCGCAAAGCACCGGACTACTTCCGGACGATCGCCGAGCTGACCGGCGGGCGCGGCGTCGATGTCATCCTGGAAATGCTGGCGAACGTCAACCTGGGGATGGACCTCAAGGCGCTGGCCCCGGGCGGCCGGGTCGTCGTCATCGGCAGCCGCGGCACGGTCGAGATCGACCCGCGCGACACCATGGGGCGCGACGCTGCCATCCTGGGGATGTCGCTCTACAACCTGGGCGCGGCCGACGCCGCATGCATCCACGCGGCGCTCGTCGCCGGGCTCGAGAACGGGACGCTGCGGCCGATCGTCGGCCGCGAGCTGCCGCTGCGCGACGCGCCGCGGGCCCATGCGCTGATCATGGAGCCGGGGTCGTTCGGCAAAATCGTTTTGATTCCCTAGGCTGCTAGCGTACCGCCGGTGCGGCGTCCTCCACGCCCGGCGCTGCCGCATCGCCCGCAGCGGGCGCGGCCGCATCGGCCTCTCCCGGTGACGCGGCGCCTTCCGGCGGGGCGGCCGGACGCTCCGGCGGGGTCGAGTCGATCCAGCGGGCGTGCGCCAGGAAATCGCGCACGATGGCGTCGGCCGCGTCGGCGTCCTCGCGCGGCACCGCCATGAACACCTGGTGGATGTCGTGCCCGTCCAGATCGAACAGGAAATAGGTGATCTGGGCCAGCGGCTCGCCTCCCTTCACCGGCACCTCGCCGATGTAGCGGAAGCCGTGGAACGGCGGCGGGAGCGAGTCATCGTCGGCGATGGCGCCCACGCCGCGCTCCTTCATGATCCGGGACCAGTCGCGGTGAAACTGCTCGAGCTCGTCGAGCAGCCCCTGCGCGTAGGCGAACACCGTGACGTGCACGCCGGTCTCCGCGTGCGTCCACTGTGAGCGCGCATCCCGGTCATCCTTGAAATAGCCCCATTCGGCGGCCACCCGGCTGCCGCTCCAGGCGCCGTCGTCGGTCGAGGCGTCGAGATCGTGCTCGAGCCGCGGCCGCGCGCTTCCGGCCAGCGGGAAGGCGCCCAGCACGAGCAGCGCCGACAAGGCCGCGCCCGCCGCCGCGAACCGGCGGAACCCCTGCCGCCGTCGCGGTGTCTCCGGCACGCTGCGCGCCACCAGGACATGCCCAAGGTGGATGCTCTGGAACTTGGTCGCCACGAAGAAGAACGCGCCAAGCGCCAGGGTCGGGCCGATCCCGTCATCCCCGGAATCCGCCACCGCGACCGCCACCCAGATGGTGAACAGCAGGACCTCGCCGAGGAAGTCGGCGGCCGCCAGGAACGGATGGCCGACGTAGAGCAGGCCGGCGCCGGGGAACGCCAGCGACAGCCAGGTCGCCAGGCGCGACGAGCGATACAGCGTGCCGCAGGCGGCGCACGAATCGGGATTCGCCGGCACGGCCGCCCCGCACTGCGGGCAATGCCACTGCGGCAGCGCGCCGGTCGAGGTCGACGCCCCCAGCACCAGCCGCGTCTGCAGGCGCGGCAACAGCAGCTTCAGGAGCTTCTTGTCTCCGCCGATCGGGAACCTCCAGGCCTGTTTCTTCCCCTCGACCGGCTGCAGCGTCAGCTTGCCGAACGACAGCTTGAGCCCCCGGACCCCGGCGAAGTCGAAGGTGCGGATGCGCGTCCCCGGGCCGTTGCCCCGGAAGTTCAGCAGCACCTCGATGATCCGGCTGTCGGTGAAGACGAGAACGGCCTGGTGATAGGCGTAGACGAAGGCCCCGAGCGCCATCGACTGCAGCACCGGCGGGATCTGCATCGCCTGGGCGACATAGAGGATCCGCTCGTCCGCCCGCAGCAGCCGGCCGGCCAGCGGCCGCACCGCCTCCCACTGCTGTCGGCGCTTCTTTTGCTGTCGCGCGCTGAGGAACAGCGAGGCGCCGGGGAACAGGTCCGCCGGATCGGACCGCTTCGCCATCTCGATCAGCGGACGATCGGCGAGCGGCCCGAAGTGCTCGGGTTCGATTTTGTGATCGGACGCGGGGCCACGTTCCATCGGCACACCTCCGATTACTCCAAGTTATGCACGGGGCGCCCCGGGTCAACCGCTCCCGGTCGATTTCGATCCCGCGACTCACTCCCGCGGCTTGACCATCGGCACGAAGCGGACCGGGATGAGGGTCTTCTCGGTGGTGCCGTCGGCGTGCCGGGTGATCAGGCGCAGCTCCTGGTCCCCGGTGCCGACCGGCACCACCATCCGGCCGCCGACCGCCAGCTGCGCGACGAGCGCTGCGGGCACCTCGGGCGGCGCCGCGGTGACCACGATGGCGTCGAACGGGGCGCGCTCCGGCCAGCCGAGGTAGCCGTCGCCGACCCGCGTGCGGATGTTGCGGTAGCCGAGATCGCGCAGGGTCGTCGAGGCCCGCGCCGCCAGCTCGGGAATGATCTCGATGGTGTCGACCTCCTTCACCAGCTCGGCGAGGATCGCCGCCTGGTATCCCGAGCCGGTGCCGATCTCGAGGACCCTGTCGCCTGGAGAGGGGCGCACCACCTCGGTCATGAAGGCGACGACGTACGGCTGCGAGATGGTCTGGTCGAGGCCGATCGGCAGCGGCCGGTCCTCGTAGGCGAGGCTGCGGATGTCTCCCGGCACGAAGCGGTGCCGCGGCACCCGCAGCATCGCGGCCAGGACCGTCTCGTTGCGGATGCCGTGGCGGCGCAGATCCTCCACCAGGCGACGCCGCGGCTCGAGGAACGGATCGCCGGCGAGTGCGGTCGGCCCGGCCGGCGGTTCGGCTGCCCAGCCAGACGCGACGACGACGAGCAGGAGGAGGAGCCACCGGACGGCGGTCCGGGATGCAAGTGTCTTCATGGGAGTCTCCGGATGGGTCGCGACCACCACCATCTTGCGCCCGGGGCGGCAAACGGGCCAAGATGGTGCCTCAAGATTTTCCCCGAGGTGCCATGCCCGCGGTCGTCGCATTGATGGGCTTCGGTCGGATCGGTCGGAACCTGTTCCGCCTGCTCTACCGCAGCGATGACATCCGCATCGCGGCGATCTGCGACATCGCCGATCCCGAGGTGCTCGCCTACCTGCTGCGCTACGACACTATCCTGGGGCGCTTCCCCGACCTGGTGACCTGCGCCAACAGCCGCCTGTACACCCGGGGCCGCGAGTATCCCCTGCTGCAGGCGAAGGACCCCGGCGACGTGCGCTGGTCGGACTACGGCGTCGACTACGTCATCGAGGCGGTCGGTCGCGATCGCTCGCGCGCCGAGGTCGAGCGGCACCTCGAGGCCGGCGCGCGTCGCGTAGTGCTGTGCTCGCCGCCCCGGCAGCGCCCCGACATCTCCGTCGTCTACGGCGTCAACGACGACCGCCTGGAGCCCGGGCATCGGATCGTCAGCAACGCTTCCTGCACGGCCCATTGCGCCGCCCCGGTCCTGGCGGCGCTGCACGACGCCTACGGCATCGAGCGGGCGCACCTGACCAGCGTGCACGCCTATACCAGCACGCAGCGTCTCGCCGACGTGCCGGCCGACGATCCGCGCCTGTCGCGGGCGGCGGCCGAGAACATCGTCCCGTCCGAGACCAACGCCGCCGCCGTGCTGGAGGACATCCTGCCGCAGCTCGCCGGCCGGCTGTTCGCCTCCGCCCTGCGCGTGCCGCTGCCGAACGGCTCGCTGGTCGACATGACGCTGTGGACGAAGAAGCCGGCGACGCGCGACGGCGTCAACGAAGTCATGCGCACGGCGGCCGCCGGCCCGTACCACGGCATCCTCGAGTTCACCGGCGACCCGATCGTCTCGAGCGACGTCGAGCTGTCGCCGTACTCGTCGGTGTTCGACTCCCTGGCGACGATGATGCTCGGCGACAGCTTGGTGAAGTCGATCGCCTGGTTCAACAACGGCTGGGCCTATGCGGCGCGCGTCGTCGACCTGCTCGGCCGCTTCCGGCAGATGGACGGTGGAGGGCCGCCGGGGCCCCCCCGGGAAGGACCGCCGGGCGCCCCCCGGGAGGGATCTCGATGACCGTGCGGATCGGCATCAACGGCTTCGGCCGCATCGGCCGGACGATCTTCCGCATCGTCAGCGAGCGGACCGACATGGAGATCGTGGCGATCAACGACCTGTTCCCCGCCAAGGACCTCGCCTACCTGCTGCGCTACGACACGGTGATGGGGATCTTCGAGAAGGAGATCGCCTGGGAGGAGGGGGCGCTGCGCGTCGCGGGCCGCCGCATCCCGCTGAGCCGGGAGCGCGATCCCGCCCGGCTGCCGTGGGCCGCCGTCGGCGCCGACATCGTCGTCGAGGCGACCGGCGTGCTGCGCGAGCGGGCGAAGCTCGAGCCGCATCTGGCGGCCGGCGCCAGGAAGGTGATCCTGACCGTGCCGCCCAAGGACGAGGTCGACGCCATCGTCGTGCTGGGGGTCAACGACCACGTCCTGACGCCGGCGTGCCGCATCGTCTCGAACGCGTCGTGCACCACCAACTGCCTGGCCCCGGTGGCGCGCGTCCTCGACGAGCGGTTCGGGATCGAGCGCGGCTTCATGACCACGGTCCACGCCTACACCAACGACCAGCGGCTGGCCGACGTGGCGCACAAGGACTTCCGCCGCGCCCGCGCCGCGGCGCGCAACATCATCCCGACCACCACCGGCGCGGCGCGGGCGGTCGGCAAGGTGCTGCCGCACCTGAAAGGCAGGCTCGACGGCCTGGCCATCCGGGTGCCGGTGCCCGACGGATCGGTCGTCGACCTGGTCGTCGAGTTCAAGCGCGAGGCGACCGCCGAGGAGATCAACCGCGCCGTCGAGGAGGCCGCCGGCGGCGCCCTCAAGCGGGTGCTCGAGTACTGCGACGAGCCGATCGTCTCGTCCGACATCATCGGCAACTCCCACAGCTCGATCTTCGACGCCCTGTCGACGCGCCGGATCGGCCCACGCCAGGCGCGCGTGCTGTCCTGGTACGACAACGAGTGGGGCTATTCGCACCGCGTCGTCGATCTGGCGTTGCGGCTGGCGGAGATGACCTAGAATCGCATCCTGGAGGATTCGCCCGTGACCGGCCCGACCATGACGCTCGCGCTGTTCGACCCGTTCAAGAACGAGTTCGAGGTTTCGGCGCAGGGCGTCGTGACCCTGCATCACCCGGAGGCGCTGCAGGGCCCCGCCATGGATCGGCTGGCGCAACTGGCGGTGTTTGGCGACGCCGACGCGACGGCCGCCGCCCGCCGGGTCATCCGCGAGCTGGCCCGGCTGCGCGGCCTTCGACCTGCCTCGATCCAGCCGCTCTACGAGGCGATGGGGCGCGGCGAAGTCGGAGGATTCACGACGCCGGCCCTCAACCTGCGCGGCATGGCCTATGACGCGGCGCGCGCCGCGGCGCGCGCCGCCCGCGATCTGGAGGCCGGGCCGGTCATCTTCGAGCTGGCGCGCTCGGAGATGTCCTACGCATCCCAGACCCCCGACGAGTACGCCACCGTGGTGCTGGCCGCCTGCCTGCGCGAGGGGCTGACCGGCCCGGTGTTCATCCAGGGGGACCACTTCCAGGTGAACGCGAAGAAGTACCACGCCGGCGGCGCGGCGCGCGACGCCGAGTTGCGCGCCTTGCGCGCGCTGGTCGCCGACGCGGTCCGCGCCGGCTTCCTCAACATCGACATCGACGCCTCGACCCTGGTCGTGCTCGAGCGGCCGGGCGTCCGCGAGCAGCAGCGCGACAACTTCGAGGTGCAGGCCGAGCTGACGGCGCTGGTGCGCCAGGAGCAGCCGCCGGGCGTGACCGTCTCCGTCGGCGGCGAGATCGGCGAGGTCGGCGGCCGCAATTCGACGCCGGAGGAGTTCCGCGCCTTCATGGACGGCTTCCGCGAGGCGTTCGCGCGGCGGACCGCCCCCTCCTCCCGCGCCGCCGGGGTCAGCAAGATCTCGATCCAGACCGGCACGTCGCACGGCGGCGTGGTGCTCCCCGACGGGACGGTCGCCAAGGTCAAGATCGATTTCGACTGCCTGCGGACCATCTCGGACATCGCCCGGCGCGAGTACGGCCTCGCCGGCGCCGTGCAGCATGGCGCCAGCACCCTGCCGGCCGAGGCCTTCGGGGAGTTCCCGAAGCACGGCGCGGCCGAAGTGCACCTGGCGACCGAGTTCCAGAACATCCTTCTCGACCATCCGGAGTTCCCGCGGGCGCTGCGGACCGAGATGTACGCCTGGGCGGAGACGCACTGCGCCGCCGAGCGCACCCCCGGCATGACCGCGGAGCAGTTCCATTACAAGACGCGCAAGAAAACCTGGGGGCCGTTCAAGGCGCAGACCTGGGATCTGCCGGAAGGGGTGCGGGCGGCGCTGCGCGAGGCGCTGCGGACCAAGTTCGCGTTTCTCTATGAGAAGCTCGGGGTCGCCGGCAAGCAGCCGCTGCTGCTGCGCCGGATCTCCCCGGCCGGGTGAGGGGCGGCATGCGCCTCGGGGTGCTGACGGGCGGCGGCGACGTCCCCGGACTGAACGCCGCCATCAAGTCGGTCTACCGGGCGGCCGGCGACCGCGGCTGGCTCCGGAAAGGGAGCGGGGACGCCGACGTCATCGGCATCCGGCGGGGCTGGAAGGGGGTCGTGCACCTGGACGGCGCGACGGCCGGGTCGGGCGACCCGACCGGCTTCGCACTGCCTCTGACCGACGAGATCGTGCGCCGGGTCGACCGCACCGGCGGGACATTCCTGCACTCGTCGCGGACCCGCCCGGACCGGATCGGTCTCGAGGAGCTGCCGGACGCGCTGCGGGCGCGGCACTCGGAGCTGCCGCGGGTCGACGGGCGCGACGATCTGTTCGACCTGACCGACCAGGTGATCGACAACATGATGCGCGCCGGCATCGAGTGTCTGGTGGCGATCGGCGGCGACGACACCCTGGGCTACGCCCACACCCTCAGCGCGCGCGGCTTCCCGGTCGTCGGCATCCCGAAGACGATGGACAACGACGTGCGCGGCACCGAGTACGCCCTCGGCTTCAAGACCGCCCTCACCCGCGCCGATGCCTTCATCAACCGGCAGCGGACCCACCTCGGCTCGCACGAGACCGTCGGGGTGTTCCGGATCTTCGGACGCAACGCCGGATTCACCGCGCTCGGGACGGCGATGGCGATTTCGGACGTTCGCTGCCTCATCCCGGAGCACCGCTTCGATCTCGAAGCCCTGTGCGCCGCCGTGGCGCGGGATCACGCGGGCAACTCCAGCCGTTACGCCCTGGTGCTGTGTTCCGAGGGGGCGATGTGGAAGGGCGGCAGCCTCCAGGAGATCGGCGCGCCGGACGCCTATGGCCACCGCAAGAAGATGAACGTCGGCGACGCCCTCGCCGAAGCCATCAGCCGCGCCACCGGACTGCCGACCCGACCCCAGGACATCACCTACGACCTGCGAAGCGGCGACCCGGACGCCCTCGACAAGATCGTCGCCAACGTCTTCGGCACCCTGGCGGTCGAGCTGATCGCGCAGGGCAAGAGCGACCGGATGGTGTGCCTCCAGGGCGGCGTCTACGGACACGCCGCCCTGCCGGACCCGGCGCGCGGGGCGCGCACCGTCGACGTGGCGACGCTGTACGACACCGCCCGCTTCCGCCCCAAGTTCACGGAGCTTCTCGGCAAGCCGCTGTTCATCTGAGCCGGCGACAACGGACGAACCATCCGGGCGGCATCCTCTTGACGCCGGCGCACCGCGACCGATGACCAGTTTCGGCGCGGCGGCGCGGCCGGCCCCGCGCGCTCATGGCGGGAGCGCCGCGGACGAGCCATATTCGTCCACGAGGCTCCCCATGATTCCCAGAGAACCGTTGCAGGAGAAGGTGTTTCGTGTACTCGCCCTGGACGGCGGCGGCGCCCGCGGCCTGTTCATCGCCTCGTTCCTGACCACCATCGAGGAGCTGCTGCACGTCCGGATCGCCGACCAGTTCGACCTGATTGTCGGCACCAGCAGCGGCGGCATGATCGGGCTGGCGCTGGCATTCGGGCTGCCGGCGCGCCGGATCCTCGATCTCGTCCTCGAGCGCGGCGCGTCGATCTTCGCCCATCCCCGCCGGTTCGGGATGCTGGTGCGGCCCAAGTACGGCAACGCGGCGCTGCGCCGGATGCTGCAGGACATCTTCGGCGAGCGGGCGCTCAACGACGTGCTGACCCCGGTGTGCCTCACCAGCTACGAGCTGACCAACTCCTACCCGCGCATCTGGAAGGACGATCACGCGGCGGAAGCGCGTTGCAACGGCGACGAGCCGGCCTGGGCGGTCGCCCTGGCATCGTCGGCCGCCCCGATCTACTTCCCTGGGGCCCGGGTGCTCGACGACGACAGCCACGTCGACGGCGGGCTGTTCGCCAACAACCCGGCGCTGATCGGCCTCACCGAGGCGGCGAGCTACTTCCATCAACCGCTCGACCGGGTGCGGATCCTGTCGGTCGGGACCGGCGAGCGCGCCGAGCGCATCCCTCACGACAGGGCGGTGCGCATGGGCGTCTGGGAGTGGAAGACGCTGCTGTACGAGCACATGCTGATCGCCCAGGCGCGCGTCGCGCACGAAATCGCCCGGCGACTGCTCCGCCCGGGCCAGTACGAGCGGATCAACGTCCCGCTCGAGCGCCCCTACGCGATCGACGACTTCGAGGCCGCCCGCGCCCTCGTCGAGCCGGGCGCGCAGGCGGCGCGAACGCGCCTGTTCGATCTGCAGCGCCGTTTCCTGTTCGGCCCCGCGACCATCGGGCGCGCCCGGAAGGCCGCGGTCGATGCCGAGCGCCGGCCCGACAGGGGCGGCGCGCGCCACCGGCTGGGGATCTAGCCCGGATTTCGCACCGGTCTGCTGCTGCGACCGCGGATCTGGCCGCCCTGACGGGCGTCCTCGCGGCTCGCACCCGTCAACGTATGTCGAATACGTTTCGGGTCCTCGCCGCTGCGGGTG
>JAGYID010000216.1 GCA_018606725.1 Acidobacteriota bacterium | reverse complement strand
GGGCCCCTTCTGCGCTACAAGCGGAGCGACGGCCTGGTCGCCACCTTCAGCGCCGGCGCCCGGCCGGCCGACCCCGACAATCCCCATGATCGGCTCGTCTATCAGAAGTGGGCGGTCATCCGCCAGGGGAAGAAGATCTGGATTGCGTGGCGGCTGCCCGATTTCACCGAGTTCGACTATTTCGGCTTCGTGGGCGGAGCCCCGAAAGAGGGACTGCCCTTCGATCCGCTGGGGGAATGAAGAAGGGAAGCGCTAGCGCGCCCCGGAGCGCACCGGGCCGCCGTGCAGACGCTGGGCGAGCCCTTCGTGCTCGGCCTGCAGCTCGCGCGGCAGGTGCGGGCCCAGCGATCCGAAGAACTCGTCCTGGGTGTTGAGCGCCGCCAGCCAGCCGTCGCGGTCGATCGACAGCAGCCGGTCCATCGCGCCGGAGGCCAGCGGCAGGTCGCCGACCTCGATCGCCCCCGGAGCCGGGAGCAGGCCGATCGGCGTCTCGACGGCTTTGCCACGGCCGTTGCAGCGCTCGATCATCCAGCGCAGGACGCGGAGGTTCTCGCCGAAGCCGGGCCACAGGAACTTGCCGTCGTCGCCGCGCATGAACCAGTTGACCCGGAAGATGCGCGGCGGTCGCTGCAGGCGGCGGCCCATGCCGATCCAGTGCCCGAAGTAATCGCCCATGTTGTAGCCGCAGAACGGCAGCATCGCGAACGGGTCGCGCCGGAGCACGCCGACGGCGCCGGTGGCGGCGGCGGTCGTTTCCGACGCCATCGTGGCGCCCAGGAACACGCCGTGGTCCCAGTTGAACGATTCGTACACCAGCGGCACGACGCCGGCGCGGCGGGCGCCGAAGATGATGGCGCTGATCGGCACCCCCTGCGGGTTCTCCCATTCCTTCGAGTACGACGGGCACTGCTTGATCGACACGGTGAAGCGGCTGTTGGCGTGCGCCGCCGGCTCGGCGCTCGCAGGTGTCCACGGCCGGCCGCGCCAGTCGGTGCACGCGACGGGCGGGTCCGACAGCCCCTCCCACCAGACCCTCCCGTCGGGAGTCTCCGCGACGTTGGTGAAGATGGCACCGCGCTCCAGCATCGCCAGGGCGTTGGGGTTCGATTTCGCGCTCGTTCCGGGGGCGACCCCGAAGAAGCCGGCCTCGGGGTTGATCGCCCAGAGCCGGCCGTCGGGCCCCGGCCGTAGCCAGGCGATGTCGTCTCCCACCGTCCAGACCTTCCACCCCTTGAAGGAGGCGGGCGGCACGAGCATGGCCAGGTTGGTCTTGCCGCAGGCGGAGGGGAAGGCGGCGCAGACGTAGGTCGTGTTGCCGGCGGGATCCTCGATCCCGACGATCAGCATGTGCTCGGCCAGCCAACCCTCGCGCCGTCCCAGGGCGCTGGCGAGCCGCAGCGCCAGGCACTTCTTCGACAGGAGAGCGTTGCCGCCGTAACCGGAGCCGACGCTCCAGATGGTGTTGTCCTGCGGGAAATGGCAGATGAAGCGGCGATTCTCATCGAGGTCGGCTTTGGAGTGCAACCCGCGGGTGAAATCGTCGGAGCCGCCGAGCTGGCGCAGCGCCACCTCGCCCATGCGCGTCATCAGTCCCATGTTGAGCGCGACGTAGACGCTGTCGGTGATCTCGACCCCGACCTTGCTGAACGGGGAGCCCGCGGGGCCCATCAGGAACGGCACGACGTACATCGTCCGCCCCCGCATCGATCCCTCGAAAATGGAGCCGAGCCGCGCGTAGGCCTCTTTCGGCGCCAGCCAGTTGTTGGTCGGGCCGGCATCCTCTTTGTCGGGGCTGCAGATGAAGGTCAGCTTCTCGGTGCGGGCGACATCGTTGGGGTTGCTGCGATGCAGGTAGCAGCCGGGCAGAGCGCGCTGGTCCAGGGCCCGGAAATCCCCGGAGTCGAGCGCCTCGCTGGTCAGCCGATCCTTCTCCTCCGCGGAGCCGTCGCACCAGACGATCCGGTCCGGGCGGCACAGCCGCGCGCTTTCCTCGACCCAGGCCTGCAAGGCCCCATTGGTCCGCATGGTGGCCCCTATCTTACACGGGGCGGGCCCGCCCGGGGCGGTGCTTTGGAAGAAAAACTCCCGAGGCAGGAGGTCTCAGCGGCCGGGTTTGCGAAGCAGGATCAGCTCGAAAAAGTTGAAGATCCGGCAAGCCTCCAGTGCATCGACGAGGCGATCCGAGAAGCGCGACAACCCCCGGGCGATTGGCGGCGCGACGGTGATCCGTCGACGACCCACGAGCCCCCAGTCCGGGAAGTAGGACATCACCCGCTTGAGCGGCATCCCGATGGTCGCACGATTGATCGGATTCCACACAAAGTCGTACCACAACAGATTCCCGTGCGGGCGGGTGACGCGGCGCATCTCGGACGCGATCGCCCGCCGCAGTGATTCCTCGGGAATCGAGCTGAAGAGCATTGACTGGTGAATCAGGTCGAAGCTTTCGTCGGGCCAGGCGAGCTCATCCGCCCCACCGCAACGCAGATCGGCCCCGGGCACGATCCGCCGCAGGGCTCCAATCCGTTCGTCCAGCAGGTCGATGCCGCAGAGCCCGGCCTGCTCATGGCCCCAGGTCTCCCGGCAGCGCAGCAGGAATTCCGCTTCCCCGCAGCCGACGTCCAGGACGCGCCGGGCGCCGAGCGGCAGCAGTCCGCTATCCCGCAGAAGACGGCCGTAGGCCGCCAATGAGGACCGCCAGGGCGTAGCTGACGTACATCGCCCCCACGAAATAACCGGGCTCGCGTTCGAACCGCAGACCGCAGGATGGGCAGGTCTCGTTCATCCTGAGCCTGCCGGAGAAGATGCGCCCCGAGCGGCAGAGCGGGCAGAGCCCGCGCCAGACGGCCCGGAACCTCGATGGTCCGGTAGGGCTCACGTTCATGTCGTCTGCGCCCGCGGCGCCCGCCGGTCGGGAACGCGGCCCCGCCGAATACTCGGGCCGGCTCCTAGCCCGGATTTCTCACCGGGGTTCGTCGCGAGACCGCGCAGATGGCCGTCATGACGGGCACCCGCAGCGGCGAGGACCCTAAACGTATTCGACATACGTTGACGGGTGCGAGCCGCGAGGACGCCCGTCAGGGCGGCCAGATCCGCGGTCGCAGCAGAAGACTGGTGAGAAATCCGGGC
>JAGYID010000120.1 GCA_018606725.1 Acidobacteriota bacterium | reverse complement strand
ACGTCGCGCGCGGCGCTCAGGACGCGACGCGGCTTGCGGAAGGCGCAGCGTTCGAAGGTCGCCAGGCCGGCCGCGCGGGCCCGCTCGGCCAGGACCGAGCCGGCGGGCGCGGCGATGGTGACCTCCCACCCGAGGTCGGCGAGGCCGCGCGACATCATGAGAATGCGCGCCGGCTGCCCGCCCCAGCCGCGGTGGAAGTTGGTCTGCAGGACTCTCACGATCGATCGGCCGGGTGGATCGGGGCCCGCACGGGGACGGAGGATGGTGATCCCGGGAGCGGCGCCATGTCCTCGCGACGCCGGCGCCGCACCAGCGCGGCGACCCGCACGTTGAGATCGTCGAGGACCGAGTAGAAGGCCGGGATCACGAACAGGGTCATGAAGGTCGACACGGTGATCCCGCCGATGACGGCGAGGGCCATCGGCGTGCGGGTCTCGGCCCCCGGCCCGAGCGCCAGGGCGGCGGGCACCGCCCCGGCGATGGTCGACATGGAGGTCATCAGGATCGGCCGCAGTCGGATCGGGCACGCCTCGAGCAGCGCCTGCTGGCGCGGCAGGCCGCGCTCACGCAGCTGGTTGGTGAAATCGACCAGGATGATGGAGTTCTTCTTGGCGATCCCCATCAGCAGGATGATGCCGATCATCGAGTAGATGTTGAGCGACTGGCCGCCGGCCCACAGGGCGATCAACGCCCCGGTCAGCGAGAACGGCAGCGCCAGCAGCACCGTGAACGGGTGCGCGAACGAATTGAACTGCGAGGCGAGGACCATGTAGGCGACGACCAGGCCGAGGAGCAGGGCGAACAGGAGCGAGGCCATCGACTCGCGGTACACCTCGGCCGCCCCGGAGCGCACCAGGAGGTAGCCCTCCGGCAGCAGCGCGCCGCCGATCTCCTCCGCCTTCTTGAGCGCCAGCGATTGCGACACGCCCGGGGCGACGTTGGCGAAGATGCCGATGGCCCTCAAGCGGTCCTGATGGGTGATCGCCTGGAGCGTCGGCTCCTCGGTGATCTGCACCAGGTCACCGAGGTGGACGAGGGCCCCGGACTCGGTGCGCACCAGCAGCCGGTTGATGTCGTCCGGCCGGGCGCGGTCCTCCGCCAGCAGGCGGACGCGGATGTCGTAGCGGCGTCCCTTGTCCTTGAACCGGGCGACGCGGGTGCCGCCGATCATGGTATTCACCGTGTCGCCGATGGCCGCCATGCTGACCCCGAGGTCGGCCGCCTTGCGCCGGTCCGGGATCACCTTCACCTCCGGCATGCCGACCTGGTAGTCGGTGTCGACATCGGTCACCAGCCCGGTCGCCCGCAGCTGCTCCATGATCGCCCCGGAGTACTCCGCCAGGCGGGCCCAGTCGGGGCCGCGCACCGACAGCTCGACGGGAAAGCCGCGCTGCGCGGTGAACCCCTGCTGCGACAGGTCCTGCATGATCGCCTTGAGGCCGGGGATGGCATTCAGGTCACGGCGGGCCAGGGCCATGAACTCCTGCTGCGACAGCCGGTGGCCGGTCTTCGGATCAATTGGGCGCTGGCGGGGCGGCTTGAGAGTGACGAAGGCGACGCCGGTGTTCACGTCGCCGCCGCCGAAGCCGCCGACGACGCCGATGTAGCGCTCGAGCTCCGGCCGCGCCATCAGCCATTCCTCGACGCGCCGCAGCATCCGGTCGGTGTAATCGACCGAGGAGCCGACGGGCGTCTGCAGGCGCATGAACAGCCGGCTCTGATCCTGCGCCGGGACGAACTCGCTGCGCATGAACGGCAGGATGCCGATCGACAGGGCGAACACGGCGGCGGCCGCGAGCAGCACCCGCCAGCGATGCCGCAGCGACGGCTCCAGCCAGCGCCGGTAGCCGCCGGACAGGCGCGCGAAGAACCGCTCGACGGCCCGTCCGAACCGGCCGGCGCGCTCGCCGACTTCGAGGAACTGCGAGCAGCGCATCGGCGTCAGGGTCAGGGCCTCGAGAAGGGACAGCAGCACCGCCACCGAAATGGTGACGCCGAATTCGAAGAAGAAGCGGCCGATGATCCCCTTCATGAAGGCGACCGGCAGGAAGATCGCCACGATGGCGGCGGTCGCCGCCATGGCCGCGAAGGTGATCTCGCGCGCCCCGGCGATGGCCGCCTGCATGCGGTCCTCGCCCGCCTCGCGATGCCGGTAGATGTTCTCCAGCACCATGATGGCGTCGTCGACGACGATGCCGACCGACAGCGACAGCCCGAGCAGCGTGAAGGTGTTGAGGGTGAACCCGAAGAAGTAGACGCAGATGAAGGTGCCGATGATCGAGGTGGGGATGGCCAGCAGGACGTTGATGGTCGACGACCACGACCCGAGGAACAGCCAGCAGACGATGCCGGTGAGCACCGCGGCGAGGATCAGGGCCAGCTCGATCTCATGGATCGAGTCCTCGATGAAGGTGGTGCCGTCGAACGACACCCCGATCTGCAGCCCCTCGGGAAGGGTCGGCTGGATCTCCAGCATCTTCTGCTTGACCTCGTGCCCGACCTCGACCGCGTTCGCGCCGCGCTGCTTCTTGATCCCGAACCCGAGCGCCGGCCGTCCCATGACGCGCGCGATCCGCCGCCGGTCCTCGAGCCCGTCCTGGACCACCGCGATGTCGCTGAGCCGGATGGGCGCGCCCTTGCGGGCGGCGATGACGATGTCGGCGAATTGCCGGACGTCGATCGCCTCCCCTTCGGCGCGCACGTTCATCTCGCGGTCGAACGTCTCGATCCGGCCGGCCGGGACCTCGATGTGCTGATTGCGGATCGCCGCGGTCACGTCGGTCGCGGTGATCCCGAACGCCTCCATCTTCCGGCCGTCCAGCCAGACCCGGATGCTGCGCTCCAGGTAGCCGCCGAGCATCACCTCGCCGACGCCGGGCAGGGTCTGGAACTGGTCCTTGAGGACGTTGCGGACGTAATCGGCCAGCGCCTTCGGATCGCGGTCGCCCGAGAGATTGAGCCAGATGATCGGCTGGTCTTCGGGATTGGTCTTGGTGATGATCGGCGGGTCGACCTCGCGCGGCAGCAGGCGCGCCGCCTGGGCGACGCGCGTCTGCACGTCCTGCAGCGCCAGATCGATGTTGCGCTTCAGGTCGAACTCGACCACGACGCTGGCGCGCCCCTGCTTGCTGGTCGAGGCGATCGACTTGACGCCCTCGATGTTCGTCACCGCGTCCTCGAGCGGCTCGATGACGTCCGACTCGATGACCTCGGGGGAGGCCCCCTCGAGGGTGACCTGGATGTTGATGACCGGGAAATCGACGTCGGGGTTCTGGCTGACGCCGAGCCGCGCGAAGCCGATCCCGCCGAAGATGATCAGCGCGGCCATCAGCATCCACGCGAAAACGTGGTTCCTGATCGACAGATCGGAGAGGGTCATCGCACCGCCTCCGATGCCGCCGCCGGCCCCGGCGCCGGCGCGGTGGAGGGCGGAGCCACCACCTGGACCGGGAACCCGTCCCGCAGGACGTCGCCGCCGTCGGTGACCACGACCGCGTCGCGCGACAGCCCGGAGAGGATCTCGACGGCGCCGTCGGCGGTCCGCAGGCCGAGGGAGACCCGGCGCTCGACGGCCCGGCCGTCGACGACTTCGAACGCCACGAAGCCGCGGTCGGTCGGCAGTACGGCGCGCTCGGGGACCACGATCGCCCCCTTGTGGCTCTCGACCTCGGCGCGCACCTCGGCGAAGAAGCCCGGCTTCAGGAGGACGCCGGCGTTGTCGATGCGCGCCAGGCACTCGACCATGCGATTCTGCGGGTCGGCGGAGGACGAGACGTGGAAGACCCGCGCCGTGAACGACCGGCCGGGGCGGGGCGCGGTGGTGAAGGCGACCTCCATCCCGTCACGCAGCCGCACCGATTCCTGCTCCGACACCCGGAAGCGCAGCCGCAGGGTCCGGATGTTCACCAGCGTTGCCAGGACCGCCTCGGCGTCGACGTGCTGCCCGGTGTTGACGGTCTTGCTGTTGATGATGCCCGCCACCAGCGGCCGGACGATCGAGCGTTGCCGGTCGATCTCCGCCAGCTGGAACTGCGACTGCGCCTCCGCCGCCGCGGCGCGCAGGCGCTCCACCTCCTGGCGCGCCCGTTCGACTTCTTCCTGCGAGATCAACGGCGTCGCCTGACGCGACAGCTCCTCGCGCCGCTTCAGGTCGGCGACGGCCTGGGCGTACTGGGCCGCGACCATGTCGTGGCTCGACTTCGCCTTCTCCGCCTCGATCCGGTACTTGTCGGGATCGATGGTTGCCAGCACCGTGTCGGGGGTGACCTCGTCCCCCTCGCGGAAGCGGACGCTGGTCACGACCCCCTCGACGCCCGCGACCACCTGGACCTCCTCCTCCGCCTCGATGCTGCCGATCGCGGCAATCGCATAGGTGACATCCCGGGTGGTCACCGCCTGGGCGCCGACCCTGATGACGCGGCCGGCGGGCGGTGCGGCCGCCTTGGTCGCGGCGGCACCGTCGGTCCCGCCGCCGCAGCCGATCAGGAGGACGGCGAGCGCCGCGGCCGACGTCATGGAGAGCGCCACCGACTCGAGCGCGGTCAACGCCGCGGGCGGGCGCCTCATGGTGACGCCATCCGGCGGTCGAGCCCGGGCGCGCCGATCGCGGGCCGCCTCACCCGGGGGGCCGCCGCTTCGGCTGCGGTGATGCCGTTCAGGAACAAAGACGTGAACAGCCGCGCGACCCGGCGCCGGGGCAGCCGCCCGGGCATCGCCGGGCCGTACAGGACATTCATCAGCGCGTAGTTGCCGGCCATCCCGATGAAGGCGCGGGCCGCGACGATCGGCGGGACGGAGCGCAGCGCGCCGCGGCGCATGCGCCCCCCGAGATAGCGGGCCAGCGCCCGCGTCACCGCGAGGACGCGGGCCTCGAGGAACAGACGGCTCAGCTCGTGCCCCTCGAGGGCGCTGAACAGGAGCAGTCGCAGAAACGTGGGATCCTCCTCGACGTTGCCGATCATGTCGGCGGCCGCCCGCTCGAGGATGCGCCGGTCGTCGCCGCCGCGCGTCGAAGCAGCCGGGAACGGGTCGGCGGCCCGGGCGATGTAGCGGTCGATGATGGCGCGGTACAGGCCCGCCTTGTCGGGGAAGAAACGGAAGATCATCGCCTGGCTGACGCCGGAGGCGCGCGCCAGCTCGCGGGTGGTCGTTCCGGCGAAGCCGTGACGGGCGAACGCCGAGACGGCCGCATCCAGGATCTGCCGGCGCCGGTCCTCGCTCTTGAGTCGCCTGCGCGCCGTCATCGTCACCGCCACCGCGACCCCCGGTCCGCTCATAAGTGAGCGCTCAGTTTATTGAACGCGCAACCCGCCGGCAAGAGGGGCCGGGCGGGGAGGTCCATGCGACGGGGGACGACCTTCAGCCGCGGGCTGAGCCGGCGGGCAGGACGTGGACGAGGACGACGGTCACGTTGTCGTCGCCGCCATGATCATTGGCCCGCTCGACGAGGGCGCGACAGGCCGGCTCCGCGTTGTCGCCGTGGGCGCGCAGCGTCGCCAGGATCTCCTCGTCCTCGACCATCGTCGTCAGGCCATCCGAGCAGAGCAGGAGCCAGTCGTCCGCCTTCAGATCATGCTCGATCAGGTCGGGCTCGACATCCTCCTGGCTGCCCACGGCCCGCGTCAGGATGTTGCGGGCCGGGTGGCGGCGGGCCTCGATGGAGGTCAGCGTGCCCGCCCTGACCTGCTCGCCGACGAAGGTGTGATCGGCGGTCAGCTGGATCATGGACTTGCCGCGCACGAGGTAGGCGCGGCTGTCGCCGACCGAGCCGATGAAGACGCGCCCGCCCCGGATGTAGGCGATCACCACCGTCGTGCCCATGCCGCGCCGGCTGTTGTCCTGCCGCACCGAGCGGACGATCTCCTGGTTGGCGAGCCGGATGGCGTTGAGCACGCGGCGCGCCGGCTGAGGCAGGGCGGCCTCCTCGGGGCTCGAGGTCCTGTAGGACGCCGGCAGGGTCGGCTCCTTGCGCGGGTCGCTGCCGGAGATGTGTCGCTCGATCGACTCGACCGCCAGACGCGAAGCCACCTCCCCGGCGGCGTGGCCGCCCATGCCGTCGGCGACGATGTACAGCCCGTGGTCCTCGACGATGGCGTACGAGTCCTCGTTGGAGCGGCGCTTGCGCCCGACGTCGGTCAGACCGGCGCTCACCAGCCGCACGGACGTCTCAGGCACGGTTCTCCCCCTGGGCGCGCGGGCGCTCCTTCTTCGGGGCGGAGAGCTCCTCGAGTCTGGCGAGGGCCGCCTGGTTGTTCGGTTCGCGGGCCAGCACCACCCGCAACTCCTCGGCCGCCTCCTTCTCGAGCCCGGCGTGGGCGAGGGCGAAGGCGAGATTCAACCGGGCGAAAGGATACTCCGGATTGACCTCGAGCGCCCGGCGAAACGCCTCGATCGCGTCCGGCCAGCGCTCCACCTCCCCCAGCGCAACCCCGAGGTAATTGTGCACGTCGGCGAAGCCGGGGTTGAACTGGATCGACTGCTGGAAGTCCTCGATGGCGCGCTCCATCTGCCCGTCCTTCAGGGCGCGCAGGGCGCGGCGGTAGTGAAAGGCGAAGCTCTCGGGACGTCGCTGGAACGCTTCGCGCATCCAATCCTCCGCCTCCTGAGGACGACCGGAGTCGAGCGCCTGACGCGCTTTCGCGTACGGCTCCTCGATGGCGCGCCGGGCGAGGTCGTGGGCCGCTCCGAACTCGTTCATCGCCTCGGAGGTGCGGCCGTCCTTGAGCAGCAGGAAGGCGAGTTGAACGCGGGCTTCGAGATAGCCGGCGTGGATGCCGACGGCGCGGCGGTACGCCTCGATCGCCTCGAGATGCAGTCCGTAGCTGGCGTACAGTGCGCCCATGCGGAAGTGGATGTCGGGGTAGTCGGGCGTCAGGGCCAGGGCGGCGCTGTACGCCTCGACCGCCTTGGCCATCTCGCGCGCCTCCTCGAACTGTTCGGCGGCGGCGATGTGCGTCTGCGTCAGGTAATAAATCGCCATGCGGCGGTCGGCGTCGGTCGACTCGGGCGCCTGCAGCGCCCGGGTCAGGTACTCGATCGCCTGCTTCGACTCGCCGCGGTCGTAATGGTACAGGCCGGACTTGAGCTGGTAGTTGCCGAGCATGTTGCGGATCGACTTGAGCAGGCGCATCAGTGGGCCTTCTTCCCCAGCTTCTTGGGCGGTTGCGTGCGCTGCAGGAACAGGTTGCGCGCCTGCCGCCGCACCAGCTCGGGCACGTTCTTGTCGCCCTGGACGATCTTGAGATCGCGCGTTCCCAGGCGCGGCAGGAACTGCACCGTCAAACCGGCCGGCGTCTTCGGATTGCGCACCAGGGCGTGCGCCACCGAGTAGGCCTTGGTCCACTCCCGCGAGCCGGCGATGACCCGCAGCACGTCTTCATGGATGCTCCGCATGTTCGCGAAGCTGATGATCTCGTTGTCCGACAGCTTCGGGCTCTTCAGGACCTGCATCGACACCATCTTGGCCGAGTCGCGGATCAGGATGGCGCGCTCCTCGGCGTTACCCTTCATCGCCAGCTGGACCTTTTCCGCGACATTGAGCTTCGCGACCCGCTGGAAGGTCGGCGTCCTGCGGAGCGCCTCCTCGAACTCCTTCTCCTGCTCCGGCGTCATGATCGGCGGCGGCTCTTCCGGGGGTGCCTCGACCCCTTCCGGCGGCGCCTCGGGGAGCGGGATCGCCTCCGGCTGCGGCCGGCGGACCTCGATTGCCTCCTTGCCGACGAAGTCGCGCTCCAGCTCGAGCAGGCGGCGCCGGTTGTCCGCGCTCAGGTTCGGGTTGGCGCGCAGCAGCCCGAGCAGGCGCGGATTGCCGATGATCCGCACCTCGTTGGTGACGATCAGATTGAGGGTGTCGCTCGCCGCCTCGGCGGCCAGCGTCTCCAGTGCGGCGTCCGGGATCGACGGGTGGGCGACCGCCGTCTCGAGCGCCTGGCCGGACAGGCGCCCGCCGCGCGCGAAGTGATCGAGGATCACCGGCTCGCAGCCCGGGTCGCGGAACAGCGAGAGAAGGTTTCCCTCCGAGATGGCCGCGAGCGACGCGACGGCGGCCTGCGCCACCGCCGGCACGCCATCCTGCAGGAGGCAAATCTGCGCGTACACCAGATCGTGGAGCGGGATCGGCATCGCGCCGCGGGCGGCCGCCTGGCGCAGCGCTTCGGGCGCCGAGCCCTCCAGGATCTTCTCGACCAGCGGGTGGCGCGAGCCGCGCGCCTTGGCCGGTTCAGCGCCCATGGGTCGCCCCACTGGCCGGCGGGCAAATCTGCCGGTAGTCGTCGCGCCGGATGGTGTAACCGTACGCCGGCGCGCCGGTCTCGCCGAGCGGCAGGCAATCGTGCCCGTTCACGGCGAGGTGGACCATCCCGGCATCACGCGCGCTGACGCGAATCTGGCTCAGGCAGCGCAGCGCGGCGGTCTCGCGCGGCTGCATGAGGCGATTCAGTTCTTCGCGGCCGTCGCATTGAATCGTGACCCAGGTCCGTTCGCTGGTGGTGACCTCGAGATCCATCGCCGGGGCATCGACCCGTTCCGGTGATGCCTCATCCCCGGTCAAGGGCGCGGCCGGTCGCGTGGCCGGCGGCCGGTCGGCCGCGGGCATCGAGCTCGACGACGTGCCGGCGTGGGGCGGCTCGGTTCCGGATTCTTCCTTCACCCGCGGCGGGGCCGGCCGCGTCCCGCCGTCGGCGGACGAGGTCGTCGCCGGGGCGCTCGAAGCCTCGGCGACGGACGCGGCGCCGCTCAGCGTGGCGTCGGAGCTCGGTCCCGCGTCCGCGATGGCGGCATGAGAGGCGGCGGCGGACGGGACTTCGGAGGGAACCGATCTCCCGAACAGGCTCAGGACCAGGAACACGACCGCCACACCGGCCGCCGCCGAGATGATCCAGAGCAGCGCGCGCGAGCCTCCGGCCGCCGGCTCGGCCTCGGAGCGGCTGTCGCGGGACGCCCGCGGCCGGGCATGCGAGCCGTTGAGTGCGGCGCGCAAGGCTTCGATCTGATTCTCCGGACGGAAGCGCGGCACCGGCGGTGGCGTCGCCGCCGGTGCTGGCGCCGGCTCCGGGATCGCCCCGGCGCGACGCTGCGGCACCGTGGTCGGGCGATGCAACCCGGGGTCGGTGCGCGCGGGGGCCGCCGACTCCGCGCCGGCCTGCGGCGCGGTCATCTGCTGGAGATAGGAATTGACCATCGCCTCGCCGTCGAGGCCGATGTACGCGGAGTAGGCGCGGATGAACCCCTTGTTGAACAGGCCGCCGGGGAGGAGATCGAAGCGGTTCTGCTCCAGCGCTTCCAGGTAGCGGATGCTGATCTTGGTCGCTTCCGCGACCTGGCGGAGTGAGATGTCGCGGAGTTCGCGCTCTCGCTTCAGGGTCTCGCCGAAACTCGCCATCGCCACCGA
>JAGYID010000215.1 GCA_018606725.1 Acidobacteriota bacterium | reverse complement strand
TCGCTCAGCAAGAAGTACGCCGAGGCGGATCGGGAGTTCGAGACCGCCATGCGGCTCGATCCGAAGTTGTTCGAGGCGCCCTACTTCTACGGCCGCAACCGCTGGTTGCAGGGGAAGCTCGAGCAGGCGGTGCCGCTGTTCGAGTTGGCCGCGACCCTGCGCCCGGACGACTATCAGGCGCTGTCGCTCCTCCTGACCATCTACACCGGGCTGAAGCGGCAGGCTGAGGCGACCGCCACGCGCGAGCGGGCGATGCGGGTCATCGAGGGCCGGCTCGAGTCGGAGCCGGACGATGTCCGGGCGATCTACATGTACGGCGGGCTGCTGGTCGCCGCCGGCCGGTTCCAGGAGGGGATGCGCTACGCCGATCGCGCCCTGGCGATCGATCCGCACGACCCCGGCACGCTCTACAACGTCGCCTGCCTCTACTCGGTCGCCGGGGAGACCCGCAAGGCGCTCGACGCCCTCGATCGGGCACTCGACAACGGCTTCGCCCAGCGGGAGTGGATCGAACACGACCGCGATCTCGACCCGCTGCGCAACGAGCCGCGCTTCAAGGCTCTCCTGAAGCAGATGCAGGCCAAGGAGCGGGTGTCCCGGTAGAAGGAGATCCATGACGGCGCGCTCCCGCTTCGGCCTGGTCGCCCTCTGCCTGGCGATGTGCGGCGGCATCCCCGACGGCCGCGCCCAAACCGCCCCCGGCCAGGCAGAGACGCCGAAGGCGACGGCCGAGGCGCCGCCGGCGCCTCGCGAGCCTCTCCTCGGTCGCGGCCATCTATGGCTCAAGCTCGGGCGGACGGATCTGGACACTGCCGCGGCCGATGAGTGGGGGGTCGATCGGGTGAACTACCTTGGTCTCGAGGGGTACTACGGTTCTCACAACAACTTGTATTTCGGCGGCGAGCTTGGGACCTCGCGTGCCGGCACCGGGATGACCGCGAGCGGGAACGAGCTCCGCGACGTCGATTTCTGGTGGATGGAAATGAACGAGAAGTTCGCTTTCGACCTGAAGCACGGCCTCACCATCGACGCCGGGCTGGGCTGGTCGCTCTTCTACGTCAACGGCGACGAAGTGCTGACGCAGAGCGGGCAGGAATTCACCGATCCCTTGGCCGACATCGGGCTCGGCGCCCAGATCTTCGTCGACTTCAATTGGCGGGCGCGACATCTGCTGCTCGGTCTGGATGCCAAGTACCAGTGGGCCTTCGATGTCATCGACATCGACTATTCCAACGTGCGGCTCGGCGCGCACGTGGGGGTCGCCTTCTGAAGCGCCCCGGCTCGACTACAATGGGCCGGTCATGACGCCGGAAAAGTTCGTCGCGCGACTGCGGGAGGCCAGGGCCTCGGCCATTCTCCGGTGTCCGTCGAGGGAGGCGGCCTCGTCCGCCATGGAGGCGGCGGTGCGCGGCGGTTTCCGGATCGTCGAGTTCACGCTGACGATCCCGGGGGCGCTCGATCTGATCGGGGAGTTCGCGCGCCGCCCGGAGCTGGTGGTCGGCGCCGGCACCGTGTTGACGGCGGACGAGGCGCGCGCGGCCGTGAAGCGCGGCGCGCAATTCCTGGTGTCGCCGGTCATGGAGCCAGAGGTCGTCGCCGCCGGGCTGGCCTGCGGCGTCGCCTTCATCCCCGGCTGCCAGACCCCGACCGAGATGCTCGCCGCGCATCGCGCCGGGGCGCCCCTGCAGAAGCTGTTCCCCGCGCCCGGGATCGGGCCGGCCTACGTGCGCGCCTGTCTCGGGCCGCTGCCGTTCCTGAAGATCGTCCCGACCCACGGCGTCGACGCGACCAACGCCCGCGCCTGGCTCGACGCCGGCGCCTGGGCAGTCGGGTTCACCCACGCGCTGTTCGACGCCGACGACCTCAAGGCCGGCCGCTTCGATCGGATCGAGGAGAGCGCCGCCGCCCTGCTCGCCGCAGCGCGCTGAGCCGGGCTTCTTGACACGACCGAGACGCCTTGACTAACTTTCGGACGATGAGCGCCGATTCCATGGTACGGGTTCCGGGTCCGGGGCCCGCCCGTGTCATCTTCATTCCCCTCATGCCGCTCGCCCTGCTCCTGGCGGGGTGCTCCGACTCCGCGCCGGCCAAAATCGAGTACACCGCGCCGCCCGGCACCATCGTCGACAGCACTTTCATGCGGCTCGGCGCCGCGGTCGTCAACGCCAAGGGGAAGCCGGTGAGAGGGGAGAGCGTCACGTACGCCGCCGTGCCGGCGGGGGTCCTCGAGGTGTCGGCGAACGGCGAGATGCGCTGCTCGAAGGCGGGGGACGCGACGCTGGTGCTGACCGGCGGCGGGCTGACCGTCGACGTGCCGCTGAAGTGCCGCATCCCGACGGAGATTCAGGTGCCGGTGGAGCTGGAGCTGGTGCTGAGGAACAAGCCGGCGCCGCTGCAGCCCAAGGTCCTGGGCGAAGGCGGCAGGCTGATGAAGGACGTGCCGGTCGAGATCACTTCGTCCGACCCGGCGGTGGTCGCGGTCGAGGGCGGCAAGCTGAAGCCGGTCGCGGTGGGTCGGGCGCGGGTGAAGGCGGCGGTCGGGACGATCGCCTCGGTCGTGCCGGTCCAGGTGGTTGACAGGGTCGTCTCCGAATCGCTGCTGCTGCGCGACGGCGCGCAGCGCTCCTGGCCGCTGCAGGACGGTGACTACCGGGTCGAGATCGACGTGCGTCCCGACGTCCGGGTCAACCAGGGGGTCGTGGTCATGTGGGATCGGGCCGCCTGTCCGAACCAGCCGGAGCAGCAGTCTCACAAGTTCCGATGCACGGTCAACGACAAGGCGACCATCACCGTGCTGAATCCCAAGGTGCTCGGCCTCGCCGCCAACATGTCGGGAACGATCAACATCTACCGGGTGCCGCCGGAATAACCCCATGAACCAGATCACCACGCTCGGCCGTACGGACGACGTGTCGGTGCACCGCTTCGACCATCCGTCCGGACGGCCGCACCGTGACCCGCCCGAGGAGATGTCGCCCGACGTCTCGATCAGCTTCGTCGAGCGCGGCTCGTTCGAG
>JAGYID010000214.1 GCA_018606725.1 Acidobacteriota bacterium | reverse complement strand
ATGTCGAATACGTTTCGGGTCCTCGCCGCTGCGGGTGCCCGTCATGACGGCCATCTGCGCGGTCTCGCGACGAACCCCGGTGAGAAATCCGGGCTAGAATAGCGCCCCTGCGATGAGAGAGCGTTCCCGGAGGTCTTCGTGAAACACGCAACCTGGATCGCCGCGCTCTTGATCGTTGCCCTCGGCGCGTGGGCCATCCTCGCGGTCCCGCCCAGCACCGCGGCCCTGGGAGCGGGGGCCGCCTGGCGGCAGCCCGCCGCCAGCCCGCTGTCCGCCGGCGGACAGCCGGCGAGATTGCCGCGCGTCGTCCACCCCGAGATGCTCGTCATCGAAAAATCATCCCCGGTGGTCGCGCCTGACGGGACGCTGGCGGAGTCGGTCGGCGTCGAGGTCGACAACGGTCAGTTCATGCCGGTCCTCAAAAAGGGCCGGCGCATCCCGGTGATGGAGTTCCTGCCGGTCGGCAGCGCCACGGCCGAGCAGACGGAGCTCCGCTTCCACATCCTGCGCGGCGACTCGGAGACGGCGGCGGCGAATCACTCGCTGGCGTGGGTGCGCATCAGCGGCCTGCCCCCCTTCGAGGGGGCCAAGCCGCGCGTCGCCCTGATGTTCGCGGTGCGCGACGACACCATCGTGATGGCCGCCATGGAGCCGAACAGCGGCGCTCCGGTGCCCTTCGAACTGTCCGGGCCGTGGGGAAGCGGGCGTTGATCGCGCCGGCGGCGGACGGGGCCCGATCGTGACCGAGCCGGTCGTCTACATCAGCGTCGATGTGGAGGCGTCCGGGCCGGTCCCCGGTCTCTACAACCTCGTGTCGATCGGCGCCGTGCCGGTCGTCTTCGGGGACGGCGCCTGGCGCGCGACGGACGATAAGTTCTACGTCGAGCTGAAGCCGATCGCGGCCGGCTTCGACCCCGGCGCCATGGCGGTGCATGGTTTGAGCCGGGAGCACCTCGAGAAGAACGGCCTGCCGGCCGAGGTGGCGATGCGGCGGCTGTCGGACTTCGTCGCCAGGTGCCTCGGCCCGGCGCCGGCGCGCGACCGCGCCGGCTCGCAGGCGGCGTCGCCTGCCAGGGTCACGTTCGTCGGCCACAACGCCGCATTCGACTGGGCCTATGTGAGCTATTACTACGAGCGCTTCTATCTCCCCAACCCGTTCGGCTACAAGGCGCTCGACAGCAAGTCGCTGGCGATGGGCCGGCTCGGCATCGGCTGGTTCGACACCAGCAAGGAGACCCTCGAAAATCTGCTGAAGCTGCCGGCCCAGGACGCCGGCCTGATCCACCGGGCCGACTACGACGCCCTGTACCAGGCCTGGATCCTGGCGGCCCTGCTCAACCTGCCGGCGCCGGCTCGCTGAACGTGCCGGCCACGGAGCAGTTCGGCGCGTTTGCGGTCTGGTTCGTCGTGTTCCTGTTCACGCTCACCTGTCATGAGGCCGGCCACGCGCTGGCCGCCTGGCTCGGTGGCGACCGCACCGCGTACGCCGGCGGTCAAGTGTCGCTCAACCCGTGGCCGCACATCCGGCGCGAGCCGTTCGGGACGATCGTCTTCCCGATCCTGACCTTCTTCGGCTCCGGCTGGATGATGGGCTGGGCCTCGACCCCCTACGATCCGCGCTGGGCGGCGCGCTACCCGCTCCGCCAGGCGGCGATGTCGGCCGCCGGGCCGGCCGCCAATTTCCTGCTGGGCGCGATCGCCTTCGCGGTGATGAAGTTCCTGCTCGCGGGCGGCGTCTTCGTCGCCCCGCAGCACGCCACCTTCAGCGGGGTGATCGAGCCGCCCGAGGGCACCCCCGCCGGGTCGCTGCTGGTCGCGGTCGCATTCACCCTGTCGGTGGCCCTGAACCTGAACATCCTGCTCGGCCTGTTCAACCTGATCCCCCTGCCGCCGCTCGACGGCGCCGGCGTCCTCGCAGGCTTGATGCCGGACAGCCTCGGCCCGATACTGGCGACCCTGTCGCGCAATCCGATGCTGACCATGATCGGGCTGGTCGTCTCGTGGCGCATCTTCGACCTCGTGTACGATCCGGCGTTCTCGCTGCTGCTGCGGCTGCTGCATCCGGGCGTGTCGTACAGTTGAGAGCGGGGAGAGGTCAGATGCAACCCAAACGGATTCGCCGCATCGTCATGCTGGCGGGGCTCGCCATCGCGGCCGCCGTCGCCGCCCCGGCGCGCGCCCAGGCAGCGCTAACCAAGACTGCCGGGAGGCAGGCGCCAACGAAGGACGCCGCCGACTGGCGCACGCCGGCGGAGGTCAGCGACTACCGGACGACGCCGCGCTACCAGGAGACGATGGCCTGGCTGCGCCGCCTCGCCGCCGCGGCGCCCGACAGGCTCAGGATCGAGACCTTCGGAACGACCGGCGAGGGGCGCGAGCTGGTCGCGGTCGTGGCGTCGCGCGATGGCGTGTTCGACCCCGCCGCCATTCACCGCGCCGGCAGGCCGATCGTCCTGATCCAGAACGCCATCCACGCCGGCGAGATGGACGGCAAGGACGCCTGCCTGGCCCTGCTGCGCGACATGCTGATCACCGGCGCGCGCGCCGACCTGCTGCGGCGGGCGGTGGTCGTCATCATCCCGATCTACAACGCCGACGGCCACGAACGCTTCGGGCCGCACAACCGGATCAATCAGAACGGGCCGGAGGAGATGGGCTGGCGCACCCAGTCGCGCAACCTGAATCTCAACCGCGACTACGTCAAAGCTGACGCCCCGGAAAGCCGCGCCTTCCTGAAGCTGTGGAACCGGTGGTCTCCAGATTTCTTCGTCGATGACCACGTCACCGACGGGGCCGACTACGCCTACGACACGACCTATGCGATCGACACCGGCCCGGATGTCGTCCCGGCGATCGCCGCCTGGGTGCGCGAGGCGGTCATCCCGCACCTTGAGGAGTCGGTGGCCAAGGCGGGGCACGCGATCGCCCCGTACATCGCGCTGCGCGACGACACCGATCCGACCAGGGGCCTGGGGATCGGCCAGGATCAGCCGCGCTACTCTACCGGCTACGCCGTCCTG
>JAGYID010000035.1 GCA_018606725.1 Acidobacteriota bacterium | reverse complement strand
TCGACATACGTTGACGGGTGCGAGCCGCGAGGACGCCCGTCAGGGCGGCCAGATCCGCGGTCGCAGCAGAAGACCGGTGAGAAATCCGGGCTAGGAGCCCGCCCAGGTATTGAGCCGGGCCGCGGGCCGGCGACCGCCGCCGGCCCCGTGGCGTTCATCTCTGGCAGCGAGGGCAATAGAAGGTGCTTCGGCCTGCCTGGACGATCCGCTTGATGACCGCCCCGCAGCGACCGCACCCCTTCCCGGCCCGGTCGTATACCCGCAACGACACCGCGAAATAGCCGGGGTTCCCCTCCGCGTTGAGGAAGTCCCGGCGCGTCGTCCCTCCCGCCTCGATCGCCTCGTGCAGCACCTGCCGGAGGCTGCCGACGACGGCCTCCCAGGCGGCGCGCGACAGCCGGCCGACAGGCCGGGTGGGACGAATGCCGGCGCGGTGCAGCGTTTCGCAGGCATAGATGTTCCCCACCCCGGCGACGGCGCGGGTGTCCATCAGGAAGTTCTTGATCGGCTTGGTCAGGCGGCGCGTGGCGCGGTGCAAGACCGCGGCATCGAGGGAGCCCCCGAGCGGCTCCGGGCCGAGACCGGAGAGACGGGGGTGCCGGTGCAGTCCCTCGCTGTCGAGGAGCCGCATCATCCCGAAGCGGCGCGCGTCCGCGTAACGCAGCTCGCGTCCGTCATCGAGCCGCAGCACGACGTGCTCGTGGGCACGGCGCGGCCGGCCACGGTCGCAGACGCACAACTGCCCCGTCATGCCGAGGTGGACGAGCAGCGTCAGGCCGGCGTCCGTGCCGAACAGGAGATACTTGCTGCGCCGCTCGATGCCGGTCAGCCGGACGCCGCGCAGCCTCCGGAGCCCGCCGGGGGCGATCGGCTCCCGCAGGCGGCGTTCGCGCACCGTGACACCCAGCACGCGCCGTCCGACGACGAGAGGTATCAGGCCCCGTCGGACCGTTTCGACTTCCGGCAGTTCAGGCACCGGCCCTTCTCCCATGCCCCCTCAGGAGGTTCAGGGCCGAGCCGGCGCGGAACCAGCCGATCTGTTCGAGGTTCAGGGTATGCCGCAGCTCGATCCGTTCGGTCCCGCCGTCATCATGGTGCAGCAGGGCGGTCACCGGCGCCCCGGGCGCCAGGTCGCGCAGGTTCAGCAGGCTGACCTGGTCGGTCTCGCGTACCTTGCCGTAGTCGGCCGGATCCGCGAAGGTCAGCGGCAGGATCCCCTGTTTCTTCAGATTGCTCTCGTGGATGCGGGCGAAGCTGCGGGCGATGACGGCGGCGCCGCCCAGGTGGCGCGGCGACATGGCCGCGTGCTCGCGGCTCGAGCCCTCGCCGTAGTTCTCATCGCCGACCACGACCCACTTCCGGCCGGCCGCCTCGTAGGCCCGCGCGACCTTGGGGACCTCCAGCCCTGTCTCGCCGGTCAGCTGGTTGATCGTCCTGCCCCGCTCGCCGCTCCACGCGTTGACCGCACCGGTGAACATGTTGTCGCTGATCCGATCGAGATGACCGCGGTAGCGCAGCCAGGAGCCCGCCGGCGAGATGTGGTCGGTCGTCGTCTTCCCCTTCGTCTTCAAGAGGAGCGGCATCTTCTGGAAGTCACCGTCGACCATCGCCTCGAACGGGGCCAGCAGCTGCAACCGCTCGCTGGTCGGGTTGACCGTGACGCGGACGCTCTCCGGATCGTCGGACGGGGCGAGGTAGCCGGAGCGGGCCGCCACGAAGCCGCGCGCCGGAAGTTCCGGGGCGGGGCGCGGTGGGTCGAGATGCCAGCTCCCCTGCGGTCCCGGCAGGGCGTCGGACATGGGGTTGAAGGACAACCGGCCGGCCAGGCCGAACGCCATGACGATCTCCGGGCTGCCCATGAACGCCAGGGTCTCCGGGTTGGCGTCGTTGCGGCCCGGGAAGTTGCGATTGAAGGAAGTCACGATGGTGTTCTTCTCCCCCTTCTTGATCTCGTCGCGGCGCCACTGGCCGATGCACGGGCCGCAGGCGTTGGCGAGCACCGTCGCGCCGACCGCCTCGAGCGCCGCCATCTGCCCGTCCCGCTTGATGGTCTCGAAGATCTGGTCGCTGCCCGGGGTCACCAGCAGCGGCGTCGCCATGCGGGCGCCGTGCCGGCTCGCCTGCGTCGCGATATCCGCGGCGCGGGTGATGTCCTCGTAGCTGGAATTGGTGCAGGAGCCGATCAGCGACACCGCGATCCGATCGGGATAGTCGTTCTCCTTCACCGCGCGCGCCATCTCCGAGACCGGGCGCGCCAGGTCGGGCGTGTGCGGCCCCACCAGGTGCGGCTCGAGACGGGACAGATCGATGTCGACGACCTGGTCAAAGAACCGATCGGGCTGCGCTTCGACCTCGGAGTCGGCGGCGAGCATGTCGGCGTGGCGGCGCGCCAGGTCGGCGAGCGGAGCGCGCCCGGTCGCCCGGAGGTACGCGTCCATCCGCTCGTCGAACGGGAAGACCGACGTCGTCGCTCCAAGCTCCGCCCCCATGTTGGTGATGGTCGCCTTGCCGGTGCAGGAGATCGACCGGGCGCCCGGCCCGAAGTACTCGACGATCCGGTTGGTGCCGCCCTTGACGGTGAGGATGCCGAGCACCTTGAGGATCACGTCCTTGGGGGCCGTCCAGCCCGACATCGAGCCGGTCAGACGCACACCGACCAGTCGGGGCAGCAGGACTTCCCACGGGAAGCCGGCCATGACGTCGACGGCATCGGCGCCGCCGACCCCGACCGCGCCCATGCCGA
Source organism: Acidobacteriota bacterium (assembly GCA_018606725.1). Lineage (GTDB taxonomy): Bacteria > Acidobacteriota > Polarisedimenticolia > Gp22-AA2 > Gp22-AA2 > JAGYID01. The sequence continues at coordinate 24,103 of JAGYID010000035.1, read as the reverse complement.
GCCCGCCGGCGTTCGGCGTGTGCGAGTCGGTGCCGATCATCAGGCCGCCGGGGAAAGCGTAGTTCTCCAGCACCACCTGATGGATGATCCCGGAACCCGGCTTCCAGAAGCCGATCCCGTATTTCGCGCTGCTCTGCCGCAGGAACTCGTAAACCTCGTTGTTCTCGGTGAGGGCGGCGCGCGTGTCAGTCTCGGCACCCGCCCGCGCCTGGATCAGGTGGTCGCAGTGGATGGTCGTCGGCACCGCCACCCGCGCCTGCTGCGCCTGCATGAACTGCAGCACCGCCATCTGCGCCGTGGCGTCCTGCATCGCGACCCGGTCAGGACGCAGCAGGGCGTAGCTCCGGCCCGGCTCGAGCTCCTGCCCCTCCGGATCGTGGAGGTGCCCGAAGACGATCTTCTCCGCCAGGGTCAGCGGCCGGCGCAGCCGGCCGGCGACGACCGCCAGGCGTTTCCGCATCGCCTCGTAGACCGAGGCGACGTACTCGGGGGTGCTGTCGATGGTGTGCATGCGGTGCTCTCCGATGGGCAATTATAGGCGGTTCTAGAAAAGAAGGAGCTGGCTCGCTCCGCCCAGCAGGGCGTCGAACGACAGCCCGAGGTGCGGCAGCACCTGCTCGGCGATCGGGCGCAGCTGCTTGTCGAGGTAGTGCGCGTAATCGATCGGGCTCTTGCGGGCCGCCACCGGCTCCGGCCCGGCCACGGTCATGACGTATTCGATCAGCCGATCGACCGGCCCGGCGAGAAGCCTCGCCGCCTTGACGTGCGGCGGGGTCGTGGCGGTGTACTCGCCGATCCCCTTGCGCAGCGCCTTGCGGTACACGAGATGGGCGTCGAGCCGGCCGGCGCGCAGATCGTCGATGAAGCGACGCGCATACTCCGCCACCTCCTCCGGCCCGGCGGCGTGGAACAGGCGCTCGAACAGGCCGCGCTGGAACATCTTGCTGACCTCGGTCCAGTCGCGGCGCACCACCTCGAGGCCGACGAAGACGACCGCCCCCTCCTTCCCGGGGCCCGCCAGCAGCCCCGCGTAGCGCTTGCGCGCGCCGGCGCTGCCGTGCCGCAGCGACGGGAGGAGGAACTTCCGGTACAACGCCTCGAACTCCAGCACCAGCCGGCTCTCGAGGCCGAAGTCGCGCCGGATCAGCGCCCGCAGCTCCTCATTGATCCGCTCCGCCAGCGCGGCCCCGAGCCGGCGCGCCTCCGCTTCATCCGCCGGCCGCGGCGCGGGCAGCACGAACAGCGAGTCGGTGTCGCCATAGAGCACCCGGTGCCCGGCGGCCTCGGCGAAATCGCGCGTCCAGCGGAGCAGCCACTGGCCGAAGTGGGTGATGGCATTGGCCACCGGCGCCGAGTAGAACCGGCAGGCCGGCGTGGCGAGGACGCCGTAGAACGAGTTCATCAGAATCTTGACCGCCTGGGCGCCGATCCGATCGCCGCGGCTCTGCGCCTCCTCCCGCTGCGGGAACAGGCGCTCCAGGATGTCCGGCAGGATCCCCGGCTCGCGCCGGAAGCAGGCGCCGTTCGGCGCCTCGATCAGGGCGCCCTTCTCCTCCGGTCGCGGCGCGGGGACGTAGCCGAGCGGGTCGATGTTGAAGGTGCGAATCAGGCTCGGGTACAGGCTCTTGAAATCGAAGACGAGGACATCGTCATACAGCCCCGGCAGCGGCTCGAGGACCGCTCCGCCGGCGGTCGGCTCGACGGCCGCCTGCTGCGAGCCGACTGAAGGGGCCACGACGCCGCGCTTGCGCAGCTCGCGCAAGTAGAGGAAATCGAACGAGGCGATGCTCGCCCCCACCCTGTCGAGCGGCATGCCGGTGAGCAGGCTCCTCCGGATCGCCAGCTCGAGCAAGCGGGCCGCCTCGAAGATCCGCAGCACCAGGTGCGCGTCCTGCCGGTTGTAGGCGACGAAGCGCGGCAGGTCGCCGCGGAACGCCCGCTCGATCGCCTCGGCGCCGCCGCCCGTCGGGGCGCTGCCGGCGCCGGTTCGCGGCGCGGCTCCGGCGCCGGTTCGCGGCGCGGCTCCGTCACCCGCGCCTTGCAGCGCCACCTTCCCTTCCCCGAGGATGGCGCGCGCTGCCGTGTCCAGCCGGTAATCCTCCAGCCGGATGAACGAGGCTCTTAGAAGATCGATGCCGTCCAGAACGACGCGGCCGGCGATGTCGGCCCGTGAGCGGCCCCAGAACGAGGTCTCGCGCACGACCCGCGTCGCGCCGGGGAGCCGTCCCACCTCGAACGGCACGCCGCACCGGCGCGCCGCCGTGACCAGCACGCTCAGATCGAAATCGATGACATTCCAACCGGTCAGGACATCGAAGTCGATGGCGCGCAGCCGGCGAAACAGGGCGGTCAAGAGCCCCCTCTCGTCGCCGCACGCGACCACGCCGCCGGCGTCCGCGCCGCGCAGGCCCGCCGCGACCTTCGCCGCGGGGAGCGCCAGCAGGACCTCGTCGACCCCGCAGCCGGCCAGCGCCGCCGCGTAGACCTCCCGGCCGCGGGGATCGGTCTCCAGGTCGATCGACAGCAGCCGCAGCGCCTCGGGCGCCGGGCGCCAGTCGGTCGGCGCGAGGTCGGGGTCGACGAAGAGCCGATCGACGAAAGCGTCTTTTCCTGATGCTGCCACCCCGCCGCCGCCTATGGCGAGCGCGCCGCGCAGGCCGCCGTCGATCAGGGCGCGCATCGCGAAGCGGACGTCGGCCTCGTAGGCGGGGATCCCGCCGTTCCGCAGAGCGTCGCGGATCGGCGGCGCGGCGGCGGGGATCGCCACCTCCACCCGCACCACCGGCTCGCCGCTCATGGTGCGCAGATCGGTGGACGATTGCCGGGCGGCGCCGCGGGCGCGGGCCGCCTCCGCATCCGCGGCGCACACGAAGAAGTAGGGCGTCAGGCGGGTCTCCCGCACCTGGAACGACTCGCCGCTCTCCAGCCGTCCGAACAGATGCACGACCGGCCGGCCGCCCTCGAGCCGGTAGGTCGGGTGCAGGATGAAGCCGCGCTCGGCCATTGCGATTTCCCGGACAGGCTCCTAAACTATCGCGATGCACAACCCGCAGGTGCCCGAGACGCTCGACGGTTGGAGTGTACTGCACCAGATGTTCCGCATCCGCTGGGACACCTGGAAGGCCCTGCCGGAGGCGCAGCGCGCCGCGGCGACGGGCGAGGCGGCCGCGCTGCTGGCCGAGATGGCGCAGCGGCAGGACGGCACGACGGCGCCGGTGCGGATCCTCGGGCACAAGGCCGACCTGATGCTGATCCACTTCCGCCGCAGCTTCGACGATCTCGCCGAGGCCCAGACGCGGATCGCCCGGAGCGCCCTCGGCGACCACCTCGAGGCGACGACGTCGTACGTGTCGGTCGTCGAGCTCGGCCTCTACGAGATGACCGGGAAGATCCACGCCGACCTGGCAGCGCGGGGCCTGCAGAACGGCGGCGAGGAGTTCGATCGCGCCTTCGACGCGGAGATGGCCAAGCAGCGCGAGAGGATGATCGGCCGGTTGTTCGGGGCGATCCCGCGCAATCGCCACGTCTGCTTCTACCCGATGAACAAGCGGCGAGGCGAGGCGAAGAACTGGTACTCGCTCCCGTTCGAGAAGCGCGCCGCCCTGATGCGCGAACACGGCCTCATCGGGCGCCAGTACGGCGACCGGGTCACCCAGGTCATCTCCGGGTCGATCGGCTTCGATGACTGGGAGTGGGGCGTCGATCTTTTCGCCGACGATCCCCTCGTCTTCAAGAAGCTGATCTACGAGATGCGCTTCGACGAGGCGAGCGCCGATTACGCCGAGTTCGGGCCGTTCTATGTCGGGCTGCAGTTCGCCGCGCCGAAGATCGCGGACCTCCTCGAGGGACGCACCCCGTCGCTCTGAGGCGCTACGTCTTCTTCCGGGCCGCCTCGTCCTTCTTCAACGCCGCAGCCAGCGCCGCCGGGCCGCCGCTCCTGATCGGGGCGCCGTGGCCGAAGGCGATGACCTCGAATTGTCGGTCGGTCAGGCGCCGGATGCTCTCCCGCGCCGCCGGCGGGTCGGCGAGATACTTGTCGGGAAGGAAGACGATGCCATCGGGCTCGTGCATCACCAGGTCGGCCGTGTACAGCATGGCCGGCTTCGCCTCGCGATACAGGGCGAAGTGCGGCGCCTTCGGGCCGGCGACGGCGATCGCCCGCAGCCCGCCGGGCAGCAGGTCGCCGTCCGCGTACGCCACATCCCCTTGCTCGTCGGTGCCGCCCATGCCGGCCGGCGCGTAGACCTTCGCCTTCGACTCGCGGCGGAGGTGCCAGGCGGAGCGCTGGTGACTCGCGGCGGTCACGACGATCGCGCCGATCGGCCCGAGCCGCGCCAGCGCCGCCGGGTCGAGCGGCAGCGGATCGACGAGCACGACCTTCCCCTTCTCGACGATGGCCAGCGCATCGCTGCCGTGATTGATTCGATCGTCATGGATGCGGTAGTGATGGATGCCGTGCGCGATTTCCTCGGTCGCCTTCGCTACGGTCTTCGGTTCTGACATGGCTGATCCTCCCTCGCGATCATAGATCGTTCGGTGCGCTGCCATCGCTGTGATAGCCTCGAGAGCCGTCACCGGAGATGCCCTTGAGCTTTTACGCGCACCGGCTCCTGCCGCTCGCCATGGACTTCGTCCTGACCCGCCCGTACTACAACGACCAGCGGCGCACTTCGATGCGCGCTGCCGCCGGACGGGCCCTCGAAATCGGCTTCGGCGTCGGCGCCTCGGTCGAGATCTACGCCACGGACACCACCGTGCGCGAGCTGTGGGCCGTGGACCCGAACCCGGGAATGCTGCGCCGGGCGCTGCCCCGGGTGCGGCGCTCCGCGCTCCGGATTCATCTCCTGCGCGGCACCGCCGAAGCGCTTCCATTCCCGGACGCGGCGTTCGACAGCGTCATCAGCAACTGGACGCTCTGCAGCCTGTCCGACCCCGGCAGCGCACTCGCCGAGATGCGTCGCGTCCTGCGCGCCGACGGGCGCTTCCTGTTCCTCGAACACGGCCTGGCGCCGAACCCGCGGCTGGCCCGCCGCCAGCGCTGGCTGACGCCGCTGCAGCGCCGCCTCGCCGGCGGTTGCCGTCTCGACCTCGACATCGGCGCCGCGATCCGCGCCGCCGGCTTCCGCATCGAGACGATCGAGCATTACGACGCCGGCCGCGGGCCGAAGACCCTGCGCCAGATGTTCCGCGGCGTCGCCCGCCCCTGAAGCTCCCCGATGGCTGGAGCGGCGGCGTGCGCCTCACGCGGCACGCGGTCGCGGCGCCCGGCTACGGCTGAAGAACGCCGTACAGGCGCCGCGCCGCTCTCTCTCCCGCGCCCGGCCGCGCCAAGAACGCGCGGCTTGCGGGCGCGGTCCGAGATGGCCGCGCGAGGCGCACGCCGCCGCTCCGTTACCGCGGAATCCTCCGCACCCGTCAATGCCGCAATCAGGTGGAGGAAACACGCCCGGTCTGGCAGTTCATGAACTGGCTTCGTGGGCGTCGCATGGAGCGATCTCGGGGGTGACGGGCGGCCCGGAGTGGGGTTGGCGGGGCGATCTCGGACCGCGACCGAAGCGGCGCGCAGTGTGCGCGGCCGGTCGCGGGAGAGACGAGCGGCGCCGCGCCTGTCGGCGTTCTCCAGCCGATCCGGGCGAGGCGACCGCGTCCCCGCCAAACCCACTCCGGGCCGCCCCCGGCGCAGGCGATCGATCCGTGCGACGCCGGCGGAGGGGCGGCCGTATTGACAGCGCGATGCGACTTGACTAGCCTGACGCTCTTGCACCATCACCGGGTCATTTCCGTTCGGCGCGCGCTCGAAGAACCTGCGCCCTTCTCGCTCCCAGGAGGACACCGATGCCCGACGCAAGCACGCTTCTGGAGGTGACGCTCCGCTGGATGCATTTCGTCGCGGGGATCACCTGGATCGGTCTCTTGTACTTCTTCAATCTCGTGAACGTCCCGCTCATGAAGGCCCTCGACGGCCCGACCAAGGGGAAGGTGATCCCGATCCTGATGCCGAAGGCGCTCTGGTGGTTCCGCCACGCTGCCTGGGCAACCGTCCTGGTCGGGTGGATCTACTACGCGTTCCTGATCGTGCCGGGCGATCCGGCCGGCGACACGCACCACGTGGTCGTCGTCCAGCTGGTCGTCAGCCTCCTTGCGTGGGCGGCGATCTACGCGCTGCTGTCGCCGCTCAAGGGCGCCCTCAACAAGGGTCCGGTGCTGGCGGTCATCATCGGCGTGGTGGCGCTGGTCCAGGCGATCCTGATCGCCAAACTGACGGGCGGCGAGGGCCACAGCAGCCGCGCCGTGTCGATCGGCGTCGGCGGCGGCATGGGCATCGTCATGATGCTGAACGTCTGGGGGATCATCTGGCGCAGCCAGAAGAAGATCATCGCCTGGACGGCCGAGAACGCAGCGAAGGGCACGCCGATTCCACCCGAGTCGGCGATGCTGGCGCGGCGCGCCTTCCTGGCGTCGCGGACCAACGCCTGGCTGTCGCTCCCGATGCTGTTCTTCATGGCCACCGCCAGCCACGGCGCCACGATCGTCGGCCCGTGGTTCGGGGCCAGGTAGGTCTTCGAACTCGCGGAGCACGACGCGGGGTGACATGCGACGGTCGGGGCGCGGCGCTCTGATACCCGGGACCCTGTGGACCCTCGGGGTCCTCGCCGTCCTCGCGGTGTCCGGCTGCGGCGGCGCATCCGACGCGCCGCCGCCACCGCCGCCGGGGGCCATCCCGTCCGGGCAGGCGATCGGTTCCGGCGTCATCAGCGGCCGCGCCCTGTTCACCGGCACCCCTCCGCCGCGCCGGCCGATCAAGATGAGCGGCGAGGCGGCCTGTCACAAGCCCGACAACCCGGCGCTCAGCGAGGAGCTGGTCGTCAATGACGGCGGCGCGCTGCTCAATGTCTGGGTGCGCGTCGTCGAGGGGCTCGGCGACCGCGTCTTCGCCCCGCCCGAGGCGGCCGCGGAGATCGATCAGATCGGCTGCCTGTTCGTGCCGCACGTGCTGGCGGTGGAGCCGAACCAGGTCATCATCCTCAAGAACAGCGACCCGGCGGTGCACAACGTGCGCGCCATCGCCCAGTCCAATCCGACCTTCAACGTGGCGATGTCGGCGCGCGGCAGGACCGTCCGGAAGTTCTTCCCGAAGCCGGAGAGCGTGAAAATCCGCTGCGACATCCACGCCTGGATGAGCGCCTACATCGTCGTCGGCGGCCGCTTCCAAGCGGTGACCGGCGAAGACGGGTCGTTCACGATCCAGGGCCTGCCAGCGGGCACCTACGTCCTGGAGGCCTGGCACGAGACCCTCGGCACGAAGCGCCAGACCGTGACGATCGGCGAGGGGGTAAAAGGGATGGCCGACTTCGCATTCGCGGCGCGCTGAGGACTCCCCGGTGAACAGCGCGACGCTCCTCTACGTCAAGATCGCCGGCCGGACGCCGGAGTGCTGGAGCCCGGCCAGCGGCGCGGAGATCGCCCCCGGGATCTTCCGGATTGTGGCCGTACAGCCGGGGGATGCTGTAGAGTTTCAGGTTGGGGAGCTGGTGCGCTGCGAGATGCGCGCCTTCCCGGACGGCTCCGAGGCGCTGCTGGCTCTCGAACGCGCCGTCGCTCCTTCCTGAGGAAGTGAGGTGATGGGCCGATGACCAGCGTCGAACGCTCTCCCCGCTCCGACCGACGCACCGCGCGCCTGCTCCGGATCGTCTTCATCAAGCCGTCGCGATACGACGATGACGGTTACGTGGTCCGGCACTGGCGCGGCGTGCTGCCGAGCAACACCCTCGCGGCTCTGCATACCCTGACCGAGGAGGTCGCCGGCTCCGGCCGCCTCGGCCCGGACGTGCGTCTGCGAATCGCGGTGTTCGACGAGACGGTGCAGCGGGTCGACCCGCGCGCCATCGCGCGCCGGGCGCGGGCCCGGCGCCCCGCCGACCGGACGATCGTCTGCCTCGTCGGCGTGCAGAGCAACCAGTTCCCGCGGGCCGCCGACCTCGCCCTGCAGTTCCGCGCCCTCGGCCTGCCGGTGCTCGTCGGCGGCTTTCACGTCAGCGGCATCCTGGCGCTGTTCGGCGAGCCGACGCGCGAGCTCGACGAGCTGCTGCGCGCCGGCGTGACCCTGGTCAGCGGCGAGGTCGAGGAGGCGTGGGGATCGATCCTGGCCGATGCCATCGAGGGGCGGCTCCGGCTCCGGTACGACGTGCCGTCCCCGGATCTCTCCAAGGCGCCCCTGCCGCGGATCCCGGCGCGCACCATGAGGCGTTTCGCCTATCCGCACATGGCGACGGTGGACATGGGGCGCGGCTGCCCGTTCAACTGCTCGTTCTGCAGCATCATCAACGTCCAGGGCCATACGATGCGCTGGCGCGACCCGGCCGACGTCGAGCGGGAGGTGCGCGACAACCGGCCGCAGGGGATCGACTACTACTTCTTCACCGACGACAACTTCTCGCGGAATCCCCGCTGGGAGGAGATTTTCGATCGGCTGATCCGCCTGCGCGAGGAGGAGGGGATCGCCATCGAATTCATGATGCAGGTCGACGCCCTCGCCTGGAAGCGGAAGGGCTTCATCGACAAGGCGGCCCGCGCCGGGGCGAGCCAGGTGTTCATCGGCCTCGAATCGGTCCGGCCCGTCAACCTGGCGGCCGCCGGCAAACCGCAGAACAAGGCCGAGGAGTTCGCCGACATGTTCGAGGCCTGGCATCGGGCCGGCATCGCCTGCCACGTCGGCTACATCCTCGGGTTCCCGGAGGACACGCCGGACTCGATCGCCCGGGACGTCCGCGACCTGCGCGAAGTCCTGAAGGCCGACCAGGCGTCATTCTTCATGCTGACGCCGATCCCGGGCTCGCGCGACCATCTCGAGGCGGTGCGTCACGGCGTGCCGCTCGACGCCGACCTGGGGAACTTCGACTCGTTTCACCCCGTCATGAAACATCCGAAGATGACCGGCGAGGAATGGCTCGAGGCGTATCGGGCGGCCTGGCGCAGCTTCTACTCGCTGGAGGGGATGAAGGACATCCTGCTGCGGGCGAATGAGCAGACCTACTGGGGGCTGTTCAAGAACTTCCTGTGGTACCGGACCGCGATGCTGGAGGATGCGCACCCGATGATCACCGGCTTCCTCCGGATGAAGGATCGCCTGCAGCGGCGCCGCGGCTACCCGGTCGAGGGTCGGCTGGCCCACCTGCGCCGACGCGTGCCGGAGATCGCCGCCCAGTGGCGTGGCTACGTCCGACTGTTCTTCGAGATGGAGGAGCTGTGGCTGCAGACGCGCCACCGCGCGCCGGCCACTTTCCTGTCGCGGGTCAAGCTGCCGACCCGTCCGACCTGGGTCGCCTGGCCGCGTTTCGCGCCGGCGACGCGGCGCTATCTCTCCGAGCACTGGGCATCGATCCGGCAGGCGCTCCGCGATGGGCGGGTGTGGGCCTGCCGGCCGCTGCGCTCGGCGTTCTTCTTCCTCGGCGACCTGATCTGCTCGACGGCCTTCTCGCTCTCCCTGATCGCCGGCCGAACCCGTTAGGCCTGGCCGGCGGCCGGTTAGGACTGGTCGCCGTACACCGTGAAGTGCCAACCCTTGCGGGCGTCCCCCGACAGATCGGCCATCACGTGCTTGACGTTGGTGTACTCCTCGAACGAATAGCGCGACAAGTCGGAGCCGAACCCGGAGCGCTTCACGCCGCCGTGCGGCATCTCCGAGGCGAGCGGCAGGTGATCGTTGATCCAGACCTCGCCGTACTCCAGATCGCGCGACACCCGCAGGGCGCGGGTCACGTCGCGGGTCCATAGCGACGACGCCAGGCCGTACTCGACGCCGTTGGCCTTCTCGATGATCTCCTCCTCGGTGTCGAACGACATCACCACGACCACCGGCCCGAAGATCTCGCGCTGCACGACCTCGTCCTCGTGCTTGGCTCCGAGGATCACGGTCGGCTGGTAGAAGAACCCGGGGCCGTCCATCGCCCGGCCGCCGGTGGCGATCTCCAGACCGGCCTTGCGGGCGCGCTCGACGAAACCGGCGACGCGCTCGCGCTGGTCCTTCGAGATCAGCGGGCCGATGTCGGTCGTCGGCTTGAGCGGATCGCCGACGCGGATCTTCTTGACGTGGCCGACGAACTGCTCGACGAACTCCTTGTACTTCGACTTCTGTACGTAGACGCGGGTCGCCGCGGTGCAGTCCTGGCCGGTGTTGACGTAGCCGGCGACGACCGCGCCGTTGGCCGCCGCGTCGATGTTGGCGTCGTCGAAGACGATGAACGGCGCCTTGCCGCCCAGCTCGAGATGCAGCCGCTTCACGCTCGCGGCCGCCTGCTCCATGATCTTCTTGCCGGTTGCCGTGTCGCCGGTCAACGACACCATGTTGACGTCGTCGTGCCTGCAGATGGCGCTGCCGACCTCGGCGCCCGGCCCGATGACGACGTTGAGGACCCCTTCCGGGATGCCGACCTCGAGCGCCGCCTTGGCGAGCTCGACGGTGGTGAACGGCGTGTTGGAGGCCGGCTTGATGACCACGGTGTTGCCGGCGGCGAGGGCCGGCCCGATCTTCCAGGCGGCCATCAGGTACGGGTAGTTCCACGGCGCGATCGAGCCGACGACGCCGACCGCCTCGCGCCGGAGGAAGCTGGTGTAGCCCGGTGCGTACTCGCCGGCCGCGGTGCCCTCGAGAATGCGCGCCTGCGCCGCGAAGAAGCGGATGTTATCGTTGGCGAACGGCAGGTCCGAGTTCATGGTCAGCTTCAGCGGCTTGCCGGTCTGGCTGGTCTCGATCTCCGCCAGCCGCTTCAGATCCTGGTCGAGGCGATCGCCCAGCTTGTAGAGCAACCCGCTGCGCTCGCCGGGCGTCAGCCGCGACCACTTCTTGAACGCCTTGCGGGCCGCCTTCACCGCCCGGTCGACGTCCTCGGCCGTTCCTTTCGGGACGGTGCCGATCACCTTCTCGGTCGCCGGGTTGATGACCTCCATCCGCGCCCCCGACTTGGAGTCGACCTCCTTGCCATCGATGATCATCTTGAAGTCGGCCATTGCGATTCCCCCTTCTCCGCCATCGCGGATGATGAGTTCCGACGTCCCGGCATCGCGGCGCCGGCGGAGGGGACCCCGCCCCGCCCCGCGACCCCACGTGATAAGCCTGATGCGTTGGGAAACTCTATCAGAAGTCGGCGCCCGGGATCGAGGCGGTCTCCGCCGCGCCGGGCGCAGCCGCCGGCAGGAAGAGTCCGGGCGGGACGGTGTCAATCAAGAAGCGGAGCGGGCGGTCGCCGCGGGTCTCGCCCGGCACGAGGATGACCGCGCTGGAGATCCGATCCAAGCCGGCACACTCGTTCCATGAGACCAGTCGGACGATCGTCCCGGCCGGCAACGTCCTGCGTCTCCAGAAGGCCGGCAATCGTCCCAGGCCGCGGACCGTCGCCTCCGGGCTCCGGCGAGAGTCCTCGTCGGCCGCCGCGATCAGCAGATCCCGGGTCAGACGCACGTCCTCACCCTCCCGCACGCACACCCCGTGACAGACTCCGTCTTTTCGATCCGGGTCGATCCGGGAGAGCGTCCCGTTTTCATCCACCAACGTGGCGCGCGTCACGCCCCACTTCTTCACCTTGAAGGGCGACCCGACCGGGAGGATGTCCTTCCCCTCTGTCGAAGCTCCCCGCTTCACGCCGTCGAGCCAGCGCTCGCCGCGGCGCTCGGTGATGATGAGCGGCTCGGCGGTCTGCACCGATTCCCCCGGCTCGAATGCGCAGGTGCCCCGGACCGCCTCGATCTCCTCGAGGCGGAGCGGCTCGGAGAGCGGCTCCCTTTCCGCGAGTCTCGCCAGGATCGCCTCCGTCGCCGGGGGGGTCGGCGGCTTGTGCATGAAGGACCAGTAGTAGACCGGTCCCTCCTCGGTCAGGACCCACTGGCCGACTTCCTCCAGGCGACCGTCCCTGAAATAGACCTTCATGACCGTTCGGTGGCCCGACCCGACGCGATAGACGATGCGCCCCTCCTCTCCGTCCTTGCCGAGGATGTGCGGCCGCAAGTCGTCGTCCCAGGAATCCTCCCGGGTGTACCAGTGAACGAACAGCTCTTCCGGCATGCCGGTGACGACGTCGTTCCACAGATAGTCGTCCTGCTGGTGCCGGACCCGGGCGGTCGACAGGTAGTAGGTCTGCGGCTGGACGTAGGCGCAACCGGCGCCGGTGACAGCCCCGATCGCCAGGGCGATCGCGAGCCCGCTGCGGATCACTCGACACATGGGAACCTCCTCGCGGGACGGAAAGAATTTGGCTGCGAGGATAACGCGGACGCGCCTGTGGCGCAACCGGGCCGGGAATGCCCGGACCGGCTCCTAGATGACCGGCGTGGCGGTCTTGCGGGGCGGGTTGAAGAACGGCAGCGGCACGACGTTGGCGCCGACCTTGTCGCGCACCGACTCGACGGTCGTCTCGACCTGGACGCGGTTGCCGACCGCGGCCTCTTCGGTGGAAAGGCTGGCGAGGGCGATCAGCTTCTTGAGCGTCGGCGACCAGGTGGTCGAGGTCGCCTTGCCGATCTGGGCGCGGCCGCGATAGACCGGGACGGCGACGCGCGAGGCCGTCGAAGGCGCCGTCGGCGGCAGGCCGACCGCGTCGTAGACCTTCTCGACGTCGGTCCAGTCGATCTCCAGGCCGACCAGCTGCCGGCGCGGGCCGCGGCGCTGCTCTTCCGCCAGCGCCTCGCGCCCGACGAACTGCTCTTTCTTCAAGTCGACCAGCTTGCCCAGCCCGATCTCGTACGGCGTGTAGGTCTGCGACGCGATCAGCGACTTCTTGGCGCTGTGATAGTCGACCTCGATCAGGATCAGGCCGGCCTCGATGCGGGCGATGTCGAGGGCCTGCATGCCGCAGGCGTGGATGTCGAACTGGCGGCCGCCCTCCATGAGGGCGTCCCAGACCTTGCCCGCCTCGCCCCACGGGATCCAGATCTCGTAGCCGAGATCGCCGGTGTAGCCGGTGCGCGAGATCTCCACCGGCACCCCGGCGATGGTGGCGCGCGCCACGCGGAAGTAACGCAGGTTGGGGATGTCGGCGCCGGCGGCGATCTTGTGGAGCAGCCGGCCGGAGGTCGGGCCCTGCAGCGCCAGCGCCGCGGTCTTCTCGGAGACATCCTCGATGTTCACATCCATCCCGAAGGCGTTCTGCCGCAGCCAGCGCAGGCTCGGGTCGGCCGCCGTCATCCGGAATGTCCCGTCCGCCAGCCGCGACACGGTGCCGTCGTCGACGACCTTGCCGGCCTCGTCGCACCACGGCGTGTAGATCACCTGGCCGACGGCCATCTTCTTCACGTCGCGGGTGACGACCCGGTCCAGCAGCCGGGCGGAGTCCCTGCCGGTGATCAGGTACTTGAACAGGGGCGAGATGTCGATCAGCGCCGCGGCCTCGCGGATGGCGTTGTACTCGTGCTCGTGGTGCATCTCGTAGACGCTGACGCAGTAGTACCCCGACCACTCGCGGTAGTTCAGGCTCTCGCACAGGCGCGATGTTCTGTCGTGAACGGCGGTTCCGATCGGCACGGCCCTACCTCCGTGAAGTGCGCTCGCAGTTGTTCGAGGACGGCGGATTCTAGCAATCCGCGGGTGGCGACGCAACCGACAAAGCGTGAAACACCGGCGTTGTTTCTCCCTGCGCGACGTCGCCGCCGGTGAAATCATGCGGCCCGATCGCGTCTTTGATCTTGCGCGCCGCCCCCTCGCTTCGTATGATGGCGCCTCATTTCGCCAGACGCGAATGCAGGGCGCCCTCGTCTTCAGTGCCGGTGGCGCGTCACGTCCGTATGAAAGGGAGAGGCATGGGCTCCAAGTACGATGTGGTCGTGATCGGCGGAGGTCACAACGGCCTCATCAACGCCGCCTACCTCGCGAAGGCGGGCAAGAAGGTCCTGGTCCTGGAGCGCCGCCACGTGCTGGGCGGCGCGGCGGTGACCGAGGAGATCTTCCCGGGGTTCAAGTTCTCCGTCGCCTCGTACGTCGTGTCGCTGCTGCGGCCGGAGATCATCCGGGACCTGCACCTGCCGAAGCACGGCCTGGAGATCCTGCCGCTCGACGGCACCTTCACGCCGAAGCCGGACGGCGACTACCTGTGGCGCGTCAACGATCACGCCAGGACGATGCGCGAGATCCGCCGGCACTCGCGGGTCGACGCGGAGGCCTACGAGGAATTCAGCCAGGCGATGGTCCAGATGTGCCGCTTCGTCAAGCCGATCCTCGGCATGACCGCCCCGGACCCGACCGGCCTCAACCCGAAAGATCTCCTGAAGCTCCTGTTCCTGGGCCGGCGCTTCCGCGACCTGCCGATGCGCGACAAGTACAACCAGGTCCAGCTGATGACCATGAGCGCGGCCGATTTCCTCGACCAGTGGTTCGAGACCGATGTCCTCAAGGCGACGATGTCGGCGTCGGGGATCATCGGCACCTTCCTCGGCATCCGCTCGCCGGGCACGGCGTACGTCCTGCTGCACCACTACATGGGCGAGATCGACGGTGCCTTCCGGGCGTGGGGCTTCGCCCGCGGCGGCACAGGGGCGATCAGCAACGCCTGCGCCGGCGCCGCGCGCGAGCTGGGCGTCGAGATCCGCACCAAGTCGCCGATCGCCAAGATCAAGGTCAAGGACGGCCGGGCGACCGGCGTGGTCCTGGACAACGGCGACGAGATCGACGCCGGCGTCGTGTCGTCGAGCGTCGACCCGCGGCTGACGTTCATGAAGATGGTCGGCGCTGAGCACCTGCCGCCTGAGTTCGTCGAGGACGTGCAGCGCTACAAGTTCCGCGGCTCGTCCGGCAAGGTCAACATGGCCCTCGACGCGCTGCCCGATTTCAAGTGCCTGCCGGGCGTCGGCGCCCACCTGCGGGGCGCCATCTCGATCTCGCCGAGCATGGAGTACATGGAGCGCGCCTATGACCAGGCGAAGTACGGCGAGTTCTCCCGCAAGCCATACATCGACTGCGTCCTCCCGTCGCTGACCGATCCGTCGGTGGCGCCGCCGGGCAAGCACGTCATGTCCTGCTTCGTGCAGTACGCCCCCTACAAGCTCAAGGAGGGGCCGCAGGACTGGGACCGCCAGAAAGAGGCGTTCGGCGACACGGTGGTCAACACCCTGTCGGAGTACGCTCCTAATCTGAAGAACATCATCCTGCACCGCCAGGTCGTCACGCCGCTCGACCTCGAGCGCGACTTCGGCCTGTCGGAGGGGAACATCTTCCAGGGCGAGCTGTCCCTCGAGCAGCTGTTCTTCCTGCGGCCGGTGCCGGGCTGGGCCAAGTACCGGACGCCGATCAAGAACCTCTACATGAGCGGCTCGGCGACGCACCCGGGCGGCGGCATCATGGGCGCGAACGGGCGCCTCGCCGCGCTCGAAATCCTCAAGGACATCGGGAAGGGGATCTAGGCCATGGCCGGAACGCGCGACATCGTCATCATCGGAGGCGGTCACAACGGTCTGATCGCCGCGTACTACCTCGCCAGGGCCGGCTACCGGCCGCTGGTCCTCGAGCGCCGCGCGGTCGCCGGAGGCGCCGCCATCACCGACGAGTTCCATCCAGGCTTCAAGGTCTCGACCCTGGCCCACGCGGCGGGGCCGCTGCGGCCCGACATCGTCCGCGATCTCGATCTGGCGAAGCACGGCCTGCGGATGATCAATCCCGACCCGCGCCTGTTCGCGCCGGCGCCGGACGGCCGGGCGCTGGTGTTCCACGACGACCCGGCCCGCACGGCGGAGTCGATCGGAGGGCACTCGAAGAAGGACGCCGAGAAGTACCCGCGCTTCGCGGAGACCCTGCGCCGGCTGTCCTCGGTGTTCAACCACCTTCTGACGGTCACGCCGCCGCCGCTCGATCGCACCGGCATCGGCGACCTGCTGACCCTGCTGCCGGCCGGCCGCAGCCTGAAGGGCCTCGGCAAGAAAGACATGTTCAACTTCTTCCGCTGGGCCCCGATGGCGGTCGCCGACATCGCCGCCGAGTTCTTCGAGACCGAGCTGCTGCGCGCCGCCATCGCCGCGCGCGGCATCTACGGCGCCTTCCTGGGCCCCTGGTCGGCCGGCACCGGCACCATCCTGATGCTGCGCGCCGCCGCCGACCCGCACCCGGTCGGGACGTCTGCCGTGCCGCAGGGCGGGCTGGGGGCGCTGACGCAGGCGCTCGCCGCGGCCGCAAAGGCGGCCGGGGCGGAGATCCGCACGGGGGCCGGCGTGGCCCGCATCCTGGTCAAGGGCGGCGCGGCCACCGGTGTTGTGCTCGAGAGCGGCGAGGAGATCACCGCCAAAACGATCGTCTCGAACGCCGACCCGAAGCGGACCCTTCTCGGGCTCGTCGAGCCGATGCAACTGGAGCCCGACTTCGTCCAGAAGCTGCGGAACTACCGATCCAACGGCGTCTCGGCGAAGGTCAACCTGGCGCTCGGCGGGCTGCCGGCGTTCACGGCGCTCAAGGGCGCGGCCGACGGCGCGAAGCTGCTCGCCGGGCGCATCCACATCGGTCCGGAGATCGATTATCTCGAGCGCGCCTACGACGCCTCGAAGTATGGCGAGATGTCCGAGCACCCGTACCTCGACGTGACCATCCCGACTCTCTCCGACCCGGGCCTGGCGCCGGCCGGCAAGCACGTGATGTCGATCCACGCGCAGTACGCCCCGTACCGCCTGAAGGGCGGCGACTGGAACGCCCGGCGCGAGGCGCTCGGCGACACCGTGGTGAAGACGCTGACCGCCTACGCACCCAACCTCAAGGACCTGATCCTCAAGGGCGAGGTGCTGACCCCCGCCGATCTCGAGACCACCTACGGCCTGACCGGCGGTCACATCTTCCACGGCGAGCTGGCGCTGGACCAGTTGTTCACCATGCGGCCGCTCATCGGCTGGGCGCGCTACCGCACGCCGATCCGCAACCTGTACCTGTGCGGCTCGGGGACCCATCCGGGCAACGGCCTCACCGGCGGCTCGGGCGCCAACGCGGCGAAAGAGATCCTCAAGGACCTGCGCTAGCGCGCTACAATCCTCCCGGTTCGATGCGAAGAACGAGCTTCCGGGGCATTCCGGCCGTTCTCGCCGGCGCCTTCAGCCTGACCGCCGGCGTCTTCTGCGTTGCCGCGGTCGCCATCCCGCCGCATGACGACCGCTCGGTTCACGACCTCGCCGGCGTCCTGCCGGCGGCCGGGATCCCCGCCATCGAGCAGCGTCACCGGGAGCTGTTCGAGAAGACCGGCGTCGCCCTCGTCCTGATCACCGTCCCCGCCCTCGACGGCGAGCCGATCGAGGACTACGCGGTACGGGTCGGGACGGTCTGGGGCGCCGGGAGGAAGGGCGAGGACCGCGGCATCGTGATCGTCTTCGCGCTCGAGGAGAAGCGGGTCTTCGTCGCCACCGGTTACGGCGTCGAGGGCTTCCTCCCCGACGGCCGGGTCGGCGCCCTCCTCGACGAGCATTACGTACCGCGACGACGGGACGGCGATTTCGCCGGCGCACTGCTGGCGACCGACACCGCCCTCCTGCAGGCCAGCGCCGATCACTACGGCGTTTCGATCGAAGGCGTGGCCCGGGGCGCTTCGCCGCGACGGGACGCGATCCCGTCCTGGCTGCTGATCCTTCTGGTGCTGGTCGCAATCGTCGTGCTGCCGCGGCTCTTCCGCCTGTGGGCTGCCGCGGCCGGCGGCGGCATCATCGGGGGCGGCCGACGCGGCGGGTACGGCGGGTGGTCGGGTGGCGCGGGCGGATTCGGCGGCGGCGGTTTCGGGGGCGGCGGTTTCGGGGGCGGCGGCGGTGGCTTCGGGGGTTTCGGCGGCGGCGGCTTCGGCGGTGGCGGCGCCGGGCGGTAGGATGCGGTGGTGGGCCACGGCGGAGGTGCCGGCCGCCAGACGCGGGGAGGCGACATGACACAGGTGACCGAACATCCGGTGCTCGCGGCGATGGTGCGCGACCTGAAGGCCGCTCTCGGGACGCGCCTCCGGAGCGTGGTCCTGTACGGCTCGGCGGCGCGCGGCGACTTCCACGCGCCGACGAGCGACTTCAACCTGCTTCTCCTTCTGGAGGATCTCGGCCCCTCGACGCTCGAAGCCCTGGCCGGCCCGCTGCGGGGCTGGCGCAAGGGCGGCCAGCCGATGCCGCGGCTGTTCTCGCCGGCGCTCGTCGGTCGCTCGGTCGACGTCTTCCCGATCGAATTTCTCGACATCCGCGCCGCGCACGTCGTCCTGCATGGCGACGACCCGTTCGCCGGTCTCGCGGTCGGGCGCGAGCACCTGCGTCTGCAGTGCGAGCGCGAGCTGAAGGAAAAGATGATGCGGCTGCGGGAAGGTTACGCGGAGGCCGAGGGCCGCCCGCGGGACGTGCGGCGGTTGATCGCCGCCTCGTACGCATCGTTCGCGGCGCTGTTCCGCGGCGCTCTGTACCTGCTCGGGGTCGAACCACCGGCGGCGAACGACGCGGTCGTGCGGGCATTCTGCGACCGGGCGGGGCTCCAGGCGCAGCCGTTCGAGTCGGCGGCGCGGCTGCGCCGCGGCGACGAAGCCCTTACCGAGGCCGACCCAAAAAGCGTCTTCGCGCGGTACTATGAGCAGCTCGAACGGGCGGTCGGGTTCGTCGATCGCCTGCCTCAGGGAGGAGGCGACATCCGATGAGCAAGCCAGGCTGTCTGATCACCGTCCTCGCGCTGCTGGCCGTCCTGGCGGTGGCCGGCCTGTCGCTGATGGGCCTGTACAACAACCTGGTGACCCAGAACGAGCAGGTCACCAACGCCTGGGCGCAGATCCAGAACGTCCTGCAGCGGCGCGCCGACCTGATCCCGAACCTGGTGGAGACGGTCAAGGGATACGCGACGCACGAGAAGGACGTGTTCAAGAGCGTCGCCGATGCGCGCAGCAAGCTCGCCGGCACGACCGGTCCGCGCGAGGCGGCGGCCGCCAATGCCGAGCTGAGCTCCGCCCTCGGCCGCCTGCTGGCGATCGCCGAGAACTATCCGAACCTGAAAGCCAACGAGAACTTCATCCGGCTTCAGGACGAGCTGGCCGGCACCGAGAACCGGATCACCGTCGAGAGGATGCGTTACAACGAGGCGGTGCGCGCCTACAACACGGCGATCAAGCGGTTCCCCGCCAACTTCATCTCGCGGTTCTTCGGCTTCAATCCGCGCGAGTACTTCGAGGCCGGGCCGGTCGCCCAGGAAGCGCCGAAGGTCAAGTTCTAGCGAAGGCGAGGCCGGCGCGTCACTCGGATGAACTCCCGGGCCGGCGCTTGAAGATGGTGATGTAGTTCGGGGACTGCGGCGCATGGTCGCGGGCGGCGTCGTCCCAGTAGGCCGCGCTCGTGCCGTCCGGGAGGATCTCCACGAACCCGGCCGGCTCGTAGTTCCGGCGCGCGTAGTCCGCGAACCACTCGAACACCCGCGCCGGCGAGCCCTGCCGCGTCGACCACGAGTAGAAGATGTTCACGAACACCAGGTACGCCGGATCCGCTTTCTCGATCTCGGTGATCATCTCCTGCTGCATCCGCAGCGCGAACGGCTGGTCCTCCATCAATCCGTACATGTAGATGTAGCCGGTCGCCGACCGCCTCCCGGCGTAGAAGTAGATCTCCGGCTCGGACCCGAGGACGGCGATGGTGTCGGTCGGCAAGGTGCGCTCGCGGAGCGTCCGGGCGATCTCGACCGCTTCGGGGAACGGGTTCTCCCCGTAGGTGTTGCGCGACGCCTGCACCGGCGTCATCCGGAAGAAGAAGGCCCGTTCGCGCGCCACCTGCACCGCCGCCACGACGACGAACAGCAACAGGGGCAGGAGCAACGTCAAGCGGTCGTCCCCGCCCGAGTCGCCCGCCGCGTCGTCCCCCCCTCCGGAGACCAGTCGCGCGCCGGTCTCGACCGCGACCCCGGCGAGCAGGCCGGCGGCCGGGAGGAGCAGCACGAAGTAGTGGGGACGGAAATAGAACCCCGGGCAGATCGCCAGGAACGAGGCGCCGGCGAACAGCAGCAGCGGCGTCCGGTGGCGCGCCGCGCGCTCGTCCAGGAACAGCGCGACCACTCCAAGGAGGGCGACGATCCAGATCGGCAGCGACGGCGCGATGATGCCCGGGAAGACCTCCGCCAGAAACAGGAGCCCGTCGCCGATCGGCACTTCGGTGACGTACTGCCGGGCGTAGTCGAAGGTCCAGAACCGGAACGCGCCGAACACTCCCGCGCGGACGAGCAGGGCGCACATGACGACGAACGGCAGGGTCGCGCCGGCGGTGAACCAGGCGGTCTCCCGCAGCGCCCGGACGGGCGCTCCACCGTCGCGCCGCCGCGCGAGGTACGGCAGGGCCATCCCGAACGGCACGAAGAAGACCGCGTGCTGCTTCATGATCAGGGCGACGCCGAACAGGACCCCCGCCGCGACCAGGAGCGCCGCCGCGCCGCGCCGCCCACGGCCGGGCGCCAGGGCCACCAGGATCAGCAGCCAGCCCGCCACCACCGGCAACATCACGAAATGCGTCGCATGCGCGAACACCCCGTTCACCATCTGGCTGACCGAAAGGAGGGCGAACGAGGACGCCGCGACGGCGCCGGCCACGTCCCCGAGCAGCCGCCGGCCGAGCGCGAACAGCAGCAGGACGGTCGCGACGTTGATCAGCAGCAGGCCGAGGTGGATGCCGCCGATCGTCTGCCCGAAGGCCGCCATGATCAGCGCGTACGCCGCATAGGTCCCGGGGAACTTCATGTTGTAGGCGGCGCTGTAAGGCGGGACGCCCTCCAGCATGAGCTGCCCCGAGTAGGCGTACTCGCCCTCGTCGCGCTCCAGCGGCACGTCGAGCAGCCGCAGGCGGATCGCCCCGGTCAGGAGGATCGCCGCCACGACGAGGGCCCAGGGAAGAATGCGCTTCATTGGAGTCATGGCAGGGGGCTCATGGCAGGTCAAACCGGCGTACCGCGACCGGGTCGAGGCGCGACTCCGTTTCGACCACCAGCCAGACCCGGTCCATCGCCACGTCCCGGAAGGTCTGCACGATGCCGGAGGCCGGCCAGCGAACCTCGAGGGTGCGGATCCCGGTGGCGTCGCCCAGGCCGATCTCTTGCTGCAGGCTCGAGCCGCCGAACGAGCCGCCCCAGGTGACGGTGGCGTGGATGTCGCGCGGCCCGCGCGGTGTCTCGAGGGTGACCTTGATCCGCGTCCCGATCGCCGATCGGTTGGAGCGCCGCCCTTCGAGGCGCAGCGTGACCCAGTGGTTCCCGTGCCCGGGATTCTTGTAGAGGACGTTGTAGGCGATGTCGCCCTCGAACCAGCCGCCCATCGCCTCGAACACATCCTGGTCGCCGTCATTGTCGATGTCGCCGAAGGCGACGCCGTGACCTTTCTGGATGTGCCCCATGCCGGTCGAGGTGGTGACATCCTGGAAGCCGCGACCCGCGTCATTGCGGAACAGGCGGTTCGGAATCAGCGAGCGGAGGTCCGGTGAGCCGTCGCCGAAGTAGCAGTCGGGCCAGCCGTCGTTGTCGAGATCGCCGAAGTTCGACCCCATCGGCAGCACCACGCGGTCGAGGCGCATGGCGGCGGTCACGTCCTCGAAGTTGCCGTCGCCCCGGTTGCGGTACAACTTCGGCAGCTCGGAGGCGTTCGGCTGGCCCAGGTACATCGCGACCGTGTCGTCGAGGGGGGTGACACGATAGCCGCCGGCCATGATGTCGAGCCAGCCATCGTTGTCGAAGTCCCAGAACCAGGTCGGGAAGGAGAACCGGGGCCCGGTCACGCCGGCCTGCGGCGCCACGTCGGTGAAGACCCAGTCCGGGTCGCCCGGACCGGATGCACGGCGCGGCCCGTCGTTGCGAAACAGCCGGTTGGGACCGCCGAGGACGGAGACATACAGGTCCGGCCGGCCGTCGTTGTTGAAGTCGCCCCAGGTCACCCCTTTGACGTAGCCGAGGACCGGGTTGCCGAGGTTGACGGCCCGCTCGGTGAAGGACCCGTCGCGATTGCTGTGGAACAGCTCGCAGGGTTGCGGGTCATCAGCCATCGCCTCGTTGCCGATGGCGAGATCGAGCCAGCCATCGCCGTCGTAATCGGCGAATGCGCCGGTCTGCGTCGGGTGATACGACAGCATGCCGGCCTCCTCGGTGACGTCCTCGAACCACCCGTCGCCGCGGTTGCGCAGGAGCGACTTCGGGAACTTTCCGCCGCGCTGCATCCAGCCGCCGCGCAGAACGACGACATCGTTGTCGCCGTCGTTGTCGTAGTCGGCGTGGATGATGTTGAGCCCCCCGACCTCGCCGAGCAGACCCGCCGTGGCGCTGCGGTCGGTGAAAGTCCCGTCGCCGTCGTTCCGGAAGAACCGCAGCTGATCGTGCATCCCCATCGACGACACCATGATGTCGAGCAGGCCGTCGCCGTCGAAGTCGTCCATGACGCCGCCCCCGGCGTGACTCCGCTTGGCCAGGCCCGCCGCCGGCGCGACGTCGACGAAGCGACCGATGTCATGCTCCGGGGCGAAGGTCGACGGAGGAATGAGGAACTCGGGCGGGACAGCTTCGGGATAGTTGCCGAGTGTCTGGTACGCGATGTTGAGGAGCCAGCGCGATCCGGCGTCGCCTGGCGTCGCCATCAGGACCGCGGTGTACTCGTCGATCGCCCCCCGTGCGCCGCGCTGCGCCCGGTGCACGCCGCCGCCGCGGATCGGCAACAGGCAGGATTCGGTGTTGTGGTGCCGGATGCAATTGTCCTGTTCGCCGATCCGCAGCCAGCAGAGCGCCATGAACTCATGCGTGTCCCTATCAGGTGGCGCTCCCGGAATGCCGTCCCGGCGCGCCTGGAGGAGTCGGCGGGCGACCTCCAGGGCCTCGTCCGCCCGGCCGGCACCCAGCAGCTCGTCGGCCAGGCGCGGCAGGAGGATCACCCGGTCCTTCATCTCCGGCCTTCGCTCCAGGGCCCGCTGGAGCACTTCGACCCGGCCGGTGTTGGCGAAGCGGTTCTGGAGCGGGTCTAGGTTCCGGATGATCTCCTCGAGGCGGGCCGCCATACGCCGCGTCCCGGGAGCGACCCGGTCGGCCGCCGAGGCGGCGCCGGGCGGCGGCCCGGCCGGATCCGGAGCAATCGTGATCGGGGCGCCGGATGCCGGGCCGGCCATCCTCGCGATCGCGTCGCGCGCGCCCCGCATCGCGTCTCCCCCCAACGGGTCGCCCCCGGCACGGTCGACCCAGCCGGGCTTCGTCGCTTCGGGGACGGGCGAAGACTGGGAGCAGGAACTCGCCAGACCGATGACCACCGTGAATCCGGACAGCAGCGGCACGGCCGATCGGAGGGGCGGCCGGCCGCCGCCCGCGCATCGATTCAACCTCGTCCTCATGGGCATTCTTTGTGCCCCGGGCGTTCCGGAGGAACCCGCGCCGGAGAGCCGTCATTATCCCCCGACATCCTCATTTCCTGGTGGCCCTGAGTCGCCCATAGAGAGCCAGGATCCTGCCGGTCCTCTCGGAGTCGGCCGCATCCTCGATCCACCCGCCCCCGATCGCCAGCCTTGCCGCGGCCCGCCCGGCCGGGTCGCGCAAGGCGTCAAGCGCCTCGTCGCTCCGTCCCATCCTGATCAGCAACCCGGCCCGATCGAGTGCGATCGCGGCATCCGCCGGTGCGGCGGCCGCCGCCAGGCCGTACATCTGGGCCGCCGCCTCGTTCTCGCCGTGCCGCTCGTAGAACTGCGCCACGGCGCGCAGCAGGCGCGCATCGCCGGGCGCGGCCAGGAGCGCCTGCTGGAAGGAGCCGACCGCGCCGCGCAGATCGCCGCTTCCCTCGGACAGGCGCGCGCGCGCGATCAGCAGTGGCGTCGACCGGTCGCCGCGGCGGTAGGCCTCCTCGAGACGCGCCGACGCCTCGTCGGCCCTGCCCTGATCCAGAAGCACGACGCCGAGGGCGGACAGCGACGGCAGGAACCCGGGGTCGGACTGGAGCGCGCGTTCGTGGGCGGCGCGCGCGCCGTCGAGATCCCCCTGCCGCTCGAGGACGGCGGCGTAGTCATGCAGCAGCGGCGCGTTCCCGGGCAGCCGCTCGAGCGCCTGCCGGTAGAAGAATCCCGCGCCGCGCGGATCGCCGGAGGCGGCGAAGAATTCGGCGACGGCGATCTCCCGCACCGGGGGGCCGGAGAACGGGCGCTCGCGCAGGCG
>JAGYID010000213.1 GCA_018606725.1 Acidobacteriota bacterium | reverse complement strand
ACAGGATGAAGCGGTTGTCCTCGCCGATGGTGATGGCGGCGAACACCGACACGCCGAGCGGGTCCTCGATGTTCCGATCGAAGCCGGGATCGCTCTCCCGCATGATCAGGATGCCGCGCTCCTGCAGCATCTGCACCGCCGCGTAGGTGATCGGCACGGCATAGCCGAGCTTGTCCGGCTGCTGGTCGCCGTACCAGCGACGCAGGACGTAGCGGCTGTCGTCGACCTTCTCGTACAGCCGCCCGGCGACGAACGGCAGCTCGCTGCGGAAGTCCTTCAGGAGAATTTTCAGGATGGTGTCGAGCGTGGTCGCGAGATCGTGGGAGGTCTCGGCGGCCCCCAGCGCCGCATCGACCTTGCGCCAGAACAGGCGGTAGGTGGTCGACTTCTCGACCGTGCCGGCCGCCGGCTGCCGCGTCTCGGTGCCGCTCTCGGGCTTCGCGCTGTCCATGGCGGCGGGGATCGTACAGGCGTGCGGCCGACCCGGCAAGCGCCATTCTCCGTGGATTTCGCCCGGAGAATTCACTTGCGCAAGGGGCGGCCCGGAGTGGGGTTGGCGGGGACGCGGTCGCCGCGCCCGGATCGGCTGAAGAACGCCGACAGGCGCGGCGCCGCTCGTCGCTCCCGCGCCCGGCCGCCGAACAGCGGCGGCTTGCGGGCGCGGTCCGCGATCGCCCCGCCACCCCCACTCCGGGCCGCCCGTCACCCCCGAGATCTCTCCGTGCAACACCCCCAGAACAGAGATTGATCCCGGACAGGTCGCAAGGTTGAACTGTGCTCTTCTTCTCGGTCTCCGCGGTGACGGGTGGCGAAGGGCTGGATGGTGACGGGGCGGCGCGCTGCGCCTCGCGGGGCCATCTCGGACCGCGCCCGCAAACCGCCGTTCTCTGGCGGTCGGGCGCGGGAGAGAGAGCGGCGTTGCGCCTGTACGGCGTTTTCCAGCCGTAGCCGGGCGCAACGACCGCGTGCCCCGCGGGGCGCAGCGCGCCGCCCCCGATCGCGATGCGGGTTCTTCGGCGCGCGACGACCGATTAGAACGCCTGGCCGATGGAGAAGAAGAACTGCCCGCGGTCCTCGTACGGCTTGCGATTGAGGATGGCGCCGTACTCGAAGCGGAAGGGCCCGATCGGCGTGGCGATCCGCAGCCCCGCGCCGAGGACGTGGCGGATCTCGGTGGGGTCGAAGTCGCTCAGGATGCGGTAGACGTTGCCGCCGTCGTAGAACACCACGCCCTGCAGCATGCGGTAGACCGGGAAGCGCAGCTCCTCGTTGAGGACGAACACTCCCTCGCCGCCAATCGGGTCGCCGTTCGGATCGTCCGGCGGATCGAGCGGGCCGAGCCGATCGCGGCGGAAGCCGCGCACGGTGGTGTCGCCGCCGGCATAGAACCGCTCGGAGGGGGGCAGGCCCGAAACGGAGTCGCCGGTGGAGGCCGGATCGGCCTTGGAGCGGCCGAAGGTCACGGCGACGCCGGCGCGGATCGCCTGCGCCCAGATCGTCTTCGGCAGAATCTCCTTGAAGAAATACGCCTGCGCGTAGAACTTGTCGAAGTCGGCCTCCGAGCCGATGGTCTTGCCGTTGTACTGGGCGGCGGCGCTCAGATAGTGCCCGCGCATCGGGTTGAACAGGGCGTCGCGCGTGTCGTGGATGACCGAGGCGCCCAGGCCGGACAGCCGCACCGTCTCGACATCGGGGATGGTCGTCGCCTGGCGCAGATCGATGTCGCGCAGCGAGTAGCGGTACAGCAGCCGCGTGGCGCGGGTGAATTCGCGGCTGACCTGGATGGCGGCGCCGATCGTGCGGCCGTCGAACCCCGGGCTGGTCTCGTCCTCGATGAAGGTCGAGGCCAGGCCGTCGTAGGCGCCGCCGAAGATCCCCTTTTCGCGGAACACGATCTCGGCGCGCTGCTCGAGACCGCTCCCCCGCAGCTGCAGCCCGAGATAGCGCCCGGTGCCGAACAGGTTGCGGTCGTAGATCGCGTACTGCCCGCGGAGCTTCTCTTCGGTGTCGTAGCCGAGCCCGACGCTCTGGAGGAACCGGCCGGCGTCGCGCACCTGCACGTGCACGTCCCGCCGCTCGGGCTGGTCCGGCTCGCTCTCCTCCGGCGCCGACGCCGGCGCGCTGCCGGCCGGCCCCGCCGGCGGCGGGCCGGAGTCGTTGAGGGTCGGGGACGTCGGCGCCGCCCGCTCCTCGACCGACACCGACTGGAACACGCCGCGGCCGTAAAGTCGCGTCTGGCTCGCCAGCAGATCGGCCCGGCTCAGCGGGTCGCCCGGCTTGACGGTCAGCGCCTTGCGGATCACCTTGTCGCGCGTGAAGACGTTGCCGGCGACGTCGATGCGGCCCACTTCCTGGCGGCGCCCCTCATCGATGACGAAGACGATGGTTTCGCGCCGGGTCGAGTCGTCGCCGCCCGCCGCCTCGCGCCGCACCGTGACCCGGATGTCGGGATAGCCGCGGTCGTCGTAGGCCCGGCGAATCCGGCCGGCGGCCCCGGTGACGGCCTCGGGGTTGTCCGGAATGTCGGGGGGCGCGCCGGGCGGCGGCAGCGCAGCCTTGTGGGCCAGCAACGCGGTGTCGAGCGCCCGGTTTCCCTCGTAGCGCACGCCGTCGATGATCGAGCGGGCCCCTTCGCTGACCTTGAAGACGACGCGCGCCGTCCCGGTCTTCTCCTCGACCGACACCTGGGGCGGATCGACCCGGGCGTCCGCGAATCCCTGCTCCCGGTACACGGCCCGCAACACCTCGACATCATCCTGGAGCCGGCGGCGCGATAGCCCTGATCGAAGACCGCCGCGCGGATTACGGCGCGCGCCGACTCGCCGGTATCCTCGATGAAGATGCCGCGCGTCCAGGCTTCGTCCGCCAGCTGACGGAGCCCCCCGAGGAACCGCCCTCCCTTGACGTCGACGTTGATGCGCGGACCGGGCCGGACGCGCACCGTCACCTCGACGCCGTCCTCTCCCGCCGGCGCCAGCTCGTCGTCGACGTCGGCCATCAGGTAGCCGCGCATCCGGTAGCGCTGCAGCAGCCGATCGACCCCATCGTTGATGTCCGCCCGGCTCCGGCGCCGTCCCTCCCGCAGTCGCAACAGTCGAAGGACCCGCTTCTCCTTGAAGTGAAGCTGGCCCTCCAGATGCACCGCCTCGATGACCGGCGGCTTCGGAGCCGACCCGCCGCCTCCCGCCGGCGACGCCGGCGGCGGCTGCCGGAACACCAGCCGGAAGTCTCCGCCGACCGAGCCGTCGCCGTCGCGCACGGTGGTGAAGTGGACGTCGCGCGCCATCGAGTAGTCGAGCTGATAGACCGCCCCGCTGGTGCCGCCCAGCGGCGCCGAGTAGGTCACGAACAGGTCCTGGGTGACCTGCTTGCCGAGCGTCACGCGCGTCGTCGGGTCGCCGCGGGCATTCACCTGCATCGGATCGATGCTCACCAGATCGAGCCCGGTCCGCTCGGGAAGGAGGCTGCTCAGCTCGCCGCTGAGGGCGCTGGTGAGGGCGGCCGAGGCGGTCTCGGCCGCCAGGCCCCGGGTCGCGCCGGCCTCGCCGAGACCGGGCAGCGTCCGGCCGGTCAGGATCA
>JAGYID010000212.1 GCA_018606725.1 Acidobacteriota bacterium | reverse complement strand
GCTGGTCAACGTGGCGATGGCCGACGCCGGCATCGCCATCTGGGAGTCGAAGTATCACTACGAGTTCTGGCGGCCGGTCACCGGCATCCGCGAGTCCGATCCGGGCACCGGCCCCACCGGCGCCGGCGACGGCAATCCCGACACGGTCGGCGACCCGGCGTTCTCCCCGCTCGGCGCGCCGGCCAGCAACAACCTCAGCGCGGTGAACTTCACTCCTCCCTTCCCCGCCTATCCGTCGGGGCACGCCGGTTTCGGGGGCGCGCTGTTCCAGACCCTGCGGAACGTCTTCGGGACCGACGCCATCCCCTTCACCTTCGTGTCGGACGAGTTCAACGGGGTGACCCGGGACACAAATGGCAACGTGCGGCCGCTCGTCCCCCGCAGTTTCTCGTCGCTTTCCCAGGCGGAGGAGGAGAACGGCCAGAGCCGCATCTATCTCGGCATCCACTGGTCGTTCGACAAGACCGAGGGGATCGCCCAGGGGCGGCGCGTCGCCGACTACGTGTTCCGGAACGCCTTCACGCCGGTGCCGAGGACTCCCGGCCGCCGGTGAACGCGGGATCAGGACGGGGCTTTGATCTGCTTCGGCTCCGTCCGGGTCTCCGGCTCCTCGCCCGCGCTCAGCACCTTGATCTTCTTGGGCTTCCACTCCTCGGCCTTCGGCAGGACCACCTCGAGGACGCCGTCCTTAGTACATCGCCTTGATTCGGCCGGCGACGTCAATTCGCTGCCGCGAAGATCATCGGGCATAATACGCGCCCGCCCGTGAGCCCGGGTCGTCGCCTCCGAGGCCGAGAAAGGTGGAGAAGATGAAATCGATCGTCGTTCGTTCGCCGCGCGCGCCGCTGTCTCTCGAGGAGCGCCGCCTGCCGGAGCCGGCGCGCGGTCAGGTCCGGATCAAGGTCCGCGCCTGCGGTGTCTGCCACAGCGATCACTTCGTGACCGACGGCCTGTGGCCGGGTCTCCAGCTGCCGCGGGTCCCCGGCCACGAAGTGGCCGGCGTGATCGACGCGCTGGGAGAAGGGGTCGATCGGTTCCGGGTCGGCGACCGGGTCGGGATCGGATGGCACGGCGGCCACGATGGCACGTGCGACGTCTGCCTCACCGGACGGTTCATTCACTGCCGCAACGCGCAGGTCACCGGCATTTCCTTCGACGGGGGGTACCAGGAATACCTGGTCGCGCCGGCGATCGCCGTCGCGCGCATGCCCGACGGGCTGGACTTCGCCGAGGCCGCACCCCTCCTGTGCGCCGGGGTGACGACGTTCAACGCGCTGCGCAACTCGGGGGCCCGATCGGGCGACCTCGTGGCGATTCACGGCCTGGGTGGACTCGGCCACCTCGGCCTGCAGTACGCCCGCTCCATGGGCTTCGAGGTCGTGGCGATCTCCCGCGGCACCGACAAGGAGGAGTTCGCCCGGAAGCTGGGCGCCCATCATTACGTTGACTCGACGCGGCAGGACTTCGCCGCCAGCATGGCGAAGCTTGGCGGGGCCCGGGTGATTCTCGCCACCGCCCCGCATGCCGGGTCGATCGCCGCGCTGGTCCCCGGGCTGGGCCTCGAGGGGTGCCTGCTGATCGTCGCGGCGCCGTTCGAGCCGATCGCGGTCGGCGTGCTCGACCTGCTCTCCCGCGACGCCCGGATCCAGGGCTGGTCGTCCGGCACGGCGACCGACTCCGCCGACGCCATGGCGTTCGCGGTCCGGCACGGCGTCCGCCCGATCATCGAAAAGTTCCCGCTCTCCGACGCCTCCCGCGCGGTCGAGGCGATGATGAAAGGGACGGTGCGCTTCCGCGCCGTCCTGGAGATGGCGCCCGCTCACGCGGAGAGGGCCGGGTAGTCGGTGTAGCCTTTCGCGTCTCCGCCGTAAAACGTGTCAGGGTCCGGAGCGTTCAACGGGGCACCGGTCCTCAGCCGCCGCGGCAGGTCGGGGTTGGCGAGGAACAGCCTGCCGAACGAGACCATGTCTGCCTTCCCCCCGCCGACCACCTCTTCGGCCCGCTGCCGGTCGTAGCCGCCGTTCACGATGAGGGCGCGGCGGAACAGCGGTCGCAATCGCTCCGTCGGTACGATCGTCCCGCCGTGGCGGATCTCGGCCTCACCGCCCTCCACCAGATGCACGTAGACGACGCCCTGGCAGTCGAGCGCGCGCACCGCATATTCAAAAGTCTGCAGCGGGTCGGAGTCCTTCATGTCGTTGAAGGTCCCGCTGGGGGACAGGCGCACGCCGACGCGATCCGCGCCCCAGACGTCGATCAGCGCCGTGGCGATCTCGAGCAGGAACCGCGCCCGGTTCTCGACCGTGCCGCCGTACGCGTCGGTCCGGCGGTTCGTGCCGTCGCGGAGGAACTGGTCGGGGAGATAGCCGTTCGCGCCGTGCAGCTCCACACCGTCGAACCCGGCATCGAGCGCGTTTCGCGCCCCCTGCCGGAACTGCGCGACGATCCCCGGAATCTCGTCCGTCTCGAGCGCACGCGGCGCGACGTACGGCTTCATCCCCCCGGGGGTGTACAGCTGTCCCTCAGGCGCGATCGCCGACGGGGCGACGGGCAGGACGCCGCCCGGCTGGAAGAGCGGATGGGAGATGCGGCCGACGTGCCAGAGCTGCAGGACGATGCGGCCCCCGGCGCCATGCACCGCGTCGGTGACCGGTCTCCAGCCTGCGACCTGCTCGCGGCTGTGGATCCCCGGGGTGCCGGGATAACCGACTCCCTCGGGGGCGACCTGGGTCGCTTCGGTGACGATCAGCCCCGCCGAGGCGCGCTGCGCGTAATAGCGCGCCACGAGCCCGGTGGGGACGTTGCCCGCCCCGGCGCGGTTCCTGGTCATCGGCGCCATCACCAGCCGGTTCGGCAGCCGCAGCGGCCCCAGTTGAAACTCCGAATCAAGGTCGTGTGATGTCATCTCCGGTCTCCCCGAGAACTCACAGTTGAATCATGCCGCCGTCGATCACCAGCTCCGTCCCGACGATGAACTTCGACTCGGCGGAGGACAGGTACAGGACGGCCGCGGCGATCTCATCCGCGTGGGCAAATCGTTTGAGCGGCACCTGCTGG
>JAGYID010000211.1 GCA_018606725.1 Acidobacteriota bacterium | reverse complement strand
GCCCCGTACACTTCGCACGCTTCGCCTGGAGGACCGTTGGATGGACCGCCCCAGCAGCCGGGTTTCAAACCCTCGAAACAGCAGTTCCACCCAAACCCACCTGACAGCAGTCGGCGAATACCGGCTGCTGGGCGGTTCAACTCCAGACGCCACGTTCTCCGATTCGTGCCCGGCCCGCAAGGAGGTTCGCCCATGCTCCGCCTGAAATGGCTGACCCTGATCGCCGTCGTCCTCGTCGCCACCGTCGCCGTCTTCGCCGGCGACTCCGCCAAGAGTCACGACCACCACAAGTGCGAGCTCAGCACCCAGGACTGTCTCGACAAGATGGCCGGCAAGATGAAGGGATCGGGCTGGATCGGCGTCGAGCTCGACATGGACGAGGACACTGGCGTGGCCACCGTGAAGCGCGTCTTCCCGGGCAGCCCCGCCGAGGGGGCCGGCATCCAGCCCAACGACATCCTGTACGCCCTCAACGGCGTCCGCATCATCAAGGATAACTACGACGCGCTCGACAAGGCGCGCAAGGACTGGAAGCCGGGCCAGACGGTCACCTACACGATTCAGCGCGACGGTCGCGACCACCAGGTGACCATGACCCTGGCGCCGTGGCCCGCCGACATCCTCGCCAAGTACATCGGCGAGCACATGCTCGAGCACGCCAACGGCGGCGAGATCGCGCAGAACACCAAGAAGTAAGACAGCATTCCGAGTGGGCCGGCGGGGGGGTCGGCGGATGGTCCGCCGGTTCCCCCGCATTTTTTTTGCCGACACCTCCAGGCCTCCGCAGCGTTAGACTCGTGCCGTGCTCACGCTTGGGGATGCCAGCCGCATCGACCGCCGTCTGTTCGTGAAGGCCGGCGCCGCCGCCGGGGTCGGCGTCGCCTGGTTCGGCGGCGCCCACTTGCTGTTGCGCGACGACCGCTGGACGCCGAATCACTCCTTCTGGGTGTCGCGCGGGCGCGCCCCCGTCGGCCCTCCCCTGCGGGGCGACGCGACCGTCGATCTCGCCATCATCGGCGGTGGCGTGACCGGGCTGTCGACCGCCGTCCACGCCCTGGAGCGGCATCCCGGGCTCCATGTGGCGTTGCTCGAGGCGCAGTACGTCGGCTTCGGGGCGACCGGCCGGAGCGGAGGCATCCTCGGGGACGGGACCGAGATCGGCACGCCCGAGGGAACCGACGATAACGTCGCCCACGCCCTGTCGCTCATCGACCGGCTCGGCATCGATTGCGATCTGGAGCGCGCGCCGAGCCCTCAAATTGATCCGTACAAGTACGCCGTCGGCCTGAAGCGGGCCGCGGTCGAGCGCGGTGCGTCGGTGTACGAGGGAACGCGGGTCGGCTCGATCGAGCACGGCCGCCAGGTCCTCCTCGCCGGCGACGGATTTTCGCTGCACGCCCCCCGTGTCGTCGTCGCCGCCAACGGCTACACGCCGAAGCTGGAGGTGGCTCCCTCCCGCATCTTCCCGGTGCACACCATGGCGGCGGTCACGGTGCCGCTGCCGGACGAGGTGCTGGCGACCGTCCCCGACGAGATCTTCGTCCACACGTCGCGCGAGATGTACATCTGGGGGCGGAAGGCCCCCGGACGGCGGGTGCTGGTCGGATCGGGCGCCGAATACTTCTATGACAACGGCCTGGACTACCGTGACGACCCGTTCTTCTTCCCGCTCCTGCACCGTGGGATGACCCGGCAGTTCCCGGCGCTGCGGCCCTACCCGTTCGAGCACCGCTGGAGCGGCCCGATGGGGTGCACCATCGACCAGGAACCGATCATCGGTCGGGCCGGCAACGGAAATGTCCTGTATTGCGGCGCCTACTCGGGCCACGGCATCGCCATGGGGACGAAGATGGGCTCCTTCATCGCCGCTCTTCTCGACGGAGAGGCCCCGCCCGCCTGGCTGCTGCGCCGAACGGCCGGCCTGCCGGGCGAGCCGTTCCGCTATGTGGGCGTCAAGGGGGCGATCAACCTCATGAACCTCAGCCTCCTCAAGATGAGGGAAGAAAGTGATTGAGGCCGGCGCCGCTCCCCCGCTTGAGTCCGCCGGGACCGCCGGCCGCGCGGCTATGCGGCGCAGCCCCTGGCTGATCGCCGGTGGCGTCCTGTCGCTCGTTCTCTTCTGGGTGCCTCTCTGGGCCCCCCTCATCCAGCTCGCCACGCTCGCCTTCTCCGTGCGCGCCGCCCGGCGCGCCGGGTCGGACCGCCTCTCGTGGCGCGTCGCCGCGGCGGGCGCCGTCCTCGGATTCCTGCTGTCCCTCGTGCTCGAATACCTGTTCGTCGTCTAGCCCCTCCCGCACGCGGGATTGCGTCTTGATCGATCCTCGGCGGCCGGGGGCGGCCCGGGGAAGGGATCGCGGGGCACGCGGTCGCGCCGCCCGGATGCGGCACAGTACGCCGCACAGGCGGCGCGCCGCTCTCTCTCGCCGACCCGGCCGCGCTGCGGTACGCGCGTCTCGGGCCGGCTCCGAGATGACCCCGCGACCCCTTCCCCGGGCCGCCCGTCACCCCCGAGAACTCACAGCACGCCATCCCGCGATCGAGGCGGTGACGGGTGCCGAAGGGCTGGATGGTCACGGGGCGGCGCGGAGCGTGCCCCGCGAGGCGCACGCCGCCGCCCCCGGTGCACTGGTGCATTCGGGATCTGTCGGTGCGATCCCCGCCCTCGGGTAGAATGCCGGCCGCGGGTCGCTACCGTTGACCCGGTCGGTCCCCGACGATGAGCAGTGATTTGCTGACGACCCGGACCTGCGCCACATCGCGCAACCTGTCGGCGGCTGCGTCCGTGTCGCGGCGCGACTTCCTGAAGACGGCGTCACTCGCGGGAGCCGGCGCCGCGCTGTACGGGTGCGGCGGCCCATCGCGGGCCGCGGTCCACGACGTCGTGGTTCTCGGCGCGGGGATCGCCGGGCTCGCCGCAGCCACCGATCTGGCGCGCGCCGGCCTGGACGTCATGGTCGTCGAGGCCCGCGACCGCGTCGGCGGCCGCATCCAGACGCTGCACCAGCCGGCGGAGCACGGCATCGAGATCGGGGCGCAGATGGTGCACGGGTCGCGGGCGACGACC
>JAGYID010000210.1 GCA_018606725.1 Acidobacteriota bacterium | reverse complement strand
CGAGACCGACTGCGCCGGCGGGGCGGCCGCCGGCTGCCGCACCGCCCTGGTGCTGACCGGCAGGACCGACCGCGAGGCGCTGCGGCGCTCGACGGTGCGGCCCGACCTCGTCCTGGAATCGATCGCCGACCTGGTGTAGGCCGACGGGCCGCCGCCTCCCGGGCGGGGCTCAGCGATAGGTCGCCAGGTTGTTCTGGAACGGGTCGACGCGGACCTTCTTCGGCAGGGCCGGCAGCTCGAAGCGGAACTCCGTCACCGGCTGGTCCTGAAACACCAGACGCACCTCGCGCGCGCCGGTCTCGTACTCCACCAGTAGCGGAATGAGGACGCGCCGGAACGACTCGCCCGCCGCCTGCACCGCGAAGCCGGTCAGCTCGGGCTTGTCTCCCGGCAGCGGACTGGTCGTATACGTGACGCGGATTTCGGGGATGCCGCCCTTGCCGTACCAGTCGTCGAAGAACCAGCCGAGATCAGCCTTGAGGACTTCCCGGGCGGCGGCCTGGAGATCGGCGGTCCTGACCGGCCGCAGCGCGCCGACCGCCAGGACGCGGCGCAGGATGGCGAAGAAGCGCTCGTCGCCCGCCATCGCCCGCAGCATGTGCAGCACGAGCGGCCCCCGGTCGTACAGCAGGCAGCTGCGCTTCTCATACGCATCCGGCCCGGACAGCATCTCGGCCGCCTCGATCGGGCCGGCGTCCCGGCAGACCGTCCGCGCGTACTGACGCCACGCGTCGAGCATCTGCGGGAACCCCATCGCCGTGCGCGTGTCGGGCGAGGCGGCGCCCATCAGGAGACCCGACAGATACTCGGCGACCGACTCCGACAGCCAGTCGTCGCGCTGGTCAGCCGGGCCGGCCTGGTGCGGGAACCACTGGTGGGCGATCTCATGCGCCAGCCGCGCGTTCACGCCGTGGCTGACGGCCCCGGCGCCGAGAGTCTTCCGCGGGTTGTACGCCTCGCCGGTGATCATGACCATCCCGGGCGGCGCGATGCCGTAGGCGATGGCGCCGCTGAAGAAACCGTATTCCGCCGCGCCCGGTATCTCCACGACGTCGAGATCGCCGAACGGGTAGGGGCCGAGCCGCTGCTCGTAGAACGACAGGTCCGCGGCCGCGATGGGCGGGATCTTCTTGATGCTGTCCTTCAGCGCCGCCGCGTACGCGTGCGCCCTGATCGTCCGGCCGCCGATGGTCTGCTGCTCGGTGACATAGACGCCACCGATCAGGGCGATCATCCTGACAGGTTTTTCGCTCCTGGTCTCCACCTCCGCGATGCCGTCCCCCTGGCGCGCCGCCACGGTGAGGCCGGAGGCGATCGGCACGAACGGCTTGTGGACCCGGGCCTTGAGGCCGAACGTGTACCCCTGTCCGAGCCAGATGCCGGTTCGCGGGAACCACGCGGAGGACATCAGCTCGAAGTAGTTGTCGTACTGCCGGCCGCTGCGGTCGGTCAGGATGTCGCCCCTCGTCTCGAAGCGCAGCTTCAGATCGGCGCCGCTCCGTGTGGGCTGCGGCAGCAGGACGAGGACCTCGCCGTAGCGGTGCGAAAACGGCAGCGATCCGCCGTCCTCGCTCTTGACGGCCAGGATGTCGAGCCGGTTCTTCGGCGACGCCCAGTTGTACTTGTCGGGGTCGCGGCTGTTCAGCAGCCGGAAGCGGGCGACGCGCACGCCGTCCTCTCCGGCGCGCAGCGTCAGATCGCTGTTGATGGTGGCGGTGCGGTTGTCGCGGGTCGCCAGATCGATCCGGATGTCCATGAGGGCGAGGCCCTCCGGATGCTTCGCCGCGCCGCCCTCGATCGACTGATCGCTGACGATCTGCTGGAAGCGGATGTCGACCCCCTGGGGCTTGCGGAACAGACAGAAGCCTTCGTCGAATTCGCGCGCCCTGTCGAACCAGTACCCGACCGTCTCGCGGGCGCCGTCGATCTCGGCGTACACGTACTGTCTTCCGCCGCCGTTGAGGCGGGCCTCGGCGGCGAGGTGGTCATACGGCAAATAGGTCAGGCCGATCCGCTTCCAGACCTTGTCGAACCCCTCCCGCTGCTGCGCCGTCAGCGCCGCCGACTCGGATGCTCCGCCGGGCGTGGCCGCGCCGCCCCACAAATCCTCGAACAGCGGCGCGGCGAAGAACAGCGTCAGCCGCGTGAAGGCGTCCTCGACGGAGTGATCGTGATACAAGGCGTTGCTCGCCTGGTGGGTGATGTTGGCCTCCATCACCTGGCGGTCGGCCGGGTCCTCGCTGCGATACAGATAGTGTCCGCCGCCGTCGAAATACAGCCCGAGGGGCGCACCGCCCTTGCCGAGCAGCAGAAAGAGGACTCCGTCGTCGAAGCGGATTTCGAGGTGACCGAGCGTGACGCTCCGCGCCCGCACGCGGACGCCGGTGGCGGCCGGCTGCGGCGAGCGGTAGCCGTCGAGGAGCACCGCCAGATCGGGGACCGGTTCGGCCCCGGGGATCGCCGCCGCCGGCGCGCCGGCCGGCGGAGCGGGCGTCGTCGTCGGGGTCTGCGCCACGGCGGGATCCTCAGGGCACAGCGACAGCGCGACCGGGAGAACCAGCCTCGCGATCCAGGTCTTCAAGCGCCGGCTCCGCGACGAACCGTGTCGGTGAGTGAGGGGAAACAGCCCGCGTCGATTCTAGACAGCCCCGCCGACGGCCGTCAATGCGCGCCCCGCGGAAGCAGGTTGTACTGCCATCGGGGCCGCGCCGTGCTGCTATCATGCTGGCTTCGGACATGTCGGGGACAGGACGCATGGACACGAAATCGCGGCCCGTTCGGCCCGGCTGCGGCCGCTTGGCGCCGGTGGCGATGCTGCTGATCGTGGCGGGAGGCTCGGTCGCGGCGCGGCCTACAGCCGCCCGCACCCGCCCTCCGAGGGGACCCGCCGGATGGCGGGGCGCATCGACGAGATCATCCGCAACATGGACCCGACCCTGAACCGGTTCATGAACAAGGAGCGGGTGCAGATCCTCAGCGCCGTGCGCGAGCGGACGACCGCCCCGGTGACGACGCGGGCGAAGATGACCATGGAGCTGGGGCACGAGCTGCTGCGGCTCGGCTCCAACGAGCAGGCGATCGCGATTCTACAAGTGCTCCTCAGCCCGCCGCCGGACGCCGGCCCCGACTGGCCGCCGGCCGACCAGGTGCGGGCGCTGATGGCTGTCTGCCTGTACCGCCTCGGGATCGCCGAGAACTGCATGGCGCACCCGAACCCCAGCCGCTGCCTCCTGCCGGTCACCGGCGAAGGGATGCACATCGAGAAGCGCGGCGGCCGTGGCGCGATGGACATGTCCTTGAAGATCCTCGAGACCCTGCCCGACGACGTCGGCTCGGTCTGGATCCTGAACGTGGCTGCCATGCAGATCGGCGCCTGGCCGGACGGCGTGCCGGAGCGCTTCCGCATCTCGCCGGCGGTGTTCGCCTCGAACTACGACATCGGGCTGTTCCCCAACGTCGCCATCCGGATCGGGCTGGGGGTCTTCGGGCATGCCGGCGGCGGGATCATGGAGGACTTCGACGGCGACGATCTCCTCGACATCATGATCACGTCGATGGGCCTGCGCGATCAGATGCGCCTGTACCGCAACGAAGGGAACGGGACGTTCAGGGACGTCACCGAGGCGGCCGGGCTCTACGGCGAGCGCGGCGGGCTCAACATGTCCGACGCCGACTACGACAACGACGGCGACGTCGACGTCCTGGTGCTGCGGGGCGGCTGGGCGCAGGCTGGCGGCCGGTTCCCGAACGCGCTGCTGCGCAACAACGGCGACGGCACCTTCGACGACGTCACCGACGAGGCCGGGGTGCTGGCCTTCCGGCCGACGCAGGTCGGCGTCTGGGGCGACTTCGACAACGACGGCTGGATCGACCTGTTCGTCGGCGACCTCGACCTGTACGTGTCGCGCCTGCACGGCGACAACTATCTGTTCCGCAACGACGGGCCGGCGCTGTTCGGGCTCCTGGGCGCGTCGCGCTGGCGGTTCACCAACGTGGCGGACGCGGCCGGCGTCACCAATCCCCAGAACAGCTTCCCGACCTGGTTCTGGGATTTCGACAACGACGGCTGGCTCGACATCATGGCGGCCGGCTACCGGGTCGTCTCCAACGACGGCGACGTCGGC
The DNA here is from genome assembly GCA_018606725.1 of Acidobacteriota bacterium. GTDB lineage: Bacteria > Acidobacteriota > Polarisedimenticolia > Gp22-AA2 > Gp22-AA2 > JAGYID01. Next base: position 859 of record JAGYID010000210.1, on the reverse strand, counting down.
GACGTGGCGAAGCTGTACCTGGGCAAGCCGAACCGCCTGGAGATCTCCTGCCTGTACCGCAACAACCACGATGGCACGTTCACCGACGTGGCGCCGCAGATGCACATCAGCCACATCCCGCTGCCGATGGGGAGCAACTTCGGCGACCTCGACAACGACGGCTGGCCGGACGCCTACTTCGGCACCGGCGAGCCGAGCATGCGGACCATCATCCCGAACCGCCTGTTCCAGCGTCCTGTACGAGAACCCCGGCCATGGCCACCACTGGGTGACGCTGCGCCTCGAGGGACGCCGCACCAACCGCCGCGCCGTCGGCGTGCGGATCAAGATCACCGTGACGACACCGGCCGGTCCGCGCGACATCTACGCCGTCGGCGGCACCGGCGGCAGCTTCGGCTGCAGCAGCCTCCAGCAGGAAATCGGCCTCGGCGACGCCACCGCCATCGAAAGTATCGAAGTCACCTGGCCGACCAGCGGCACGGTCCAGCAGTTCAAGGCGCCGGCGCTGGATCAGACGTACCGGATCGTCGAAGGGGACGCGATCCTGACCCCCGTCGCGGTCAGGCGATACAGGCTTTAGAGGACGTCCAGCACGCAGAGGTGATCGTAGAAGGCGTCGAGGTTCTGGCGGCCGGCAGCGGGGAAGAGGGTGCGCAGCTCGTTGTAGGCGGCGTGCAGCTTCCGGCTGGATGACTGCATGAGAGCGCCACGCGTTGCGTGCGCCTGGCGGGTGTCGTCGTCGCGCTCGGCGGCGTCGAATGCCTGCTGCCAGGCCTCGAAGAAGGCGCGCTGCTCGCGGACCGCCTCGACCATCAGGCGCTGGACCTCGGCGAGGCGGGCGGGGGCCTGCAGGGCGCCG
>JAGYID010000034.1 GCA_018606725.1 Acidobacteriota bacterium | reverse complement strand
CGCTGGCGCTGATTCGACCTCCGTAAATCAGTGCATCGCCACGCGCCATGGCCTCGCGGGTGAGATGCTCTCTTTCCGCAACAGGATATGGGCGGAGGTTCGTGAACGGGAGGTGTAGGTGTTCGATGACCTCCTGCTCAAACGCCTGGCCCCGTTCCCATAGGAGCTGAATGAACGGGCTCACCGGATCCCTCATCGCGGGATCAGCGAACAGGTCCATCGTCACGCGATGTGGACAATGAACGAGGTCGTAGAGCATGGCGGCGGTTATGGCTTCGGGCATCTATGAACCTCTAGCATGGGTCGATGGTTCGCATCGCATCATGCCCAGACCAGCTTCTCGCTGCTAAGCCTCGGAACAACCCGTCGAAAACATCTGTTACGCATGTACCCGGAATAATTTGTACGGATGCTTCCGACCGGCAGTCAGGCCACGAACCTCTCGGACGAGTGCCATTTCAGTAGCTCCAGCGCGGGCCGGTTATCCGCATCCTCCGGGAGATGGATTCCGCCCGACCTTCGGAGCCTCTCCTCGAGCTCGTAGTAGATGCGCCCGTTCTCGTACTCATCCTGGAGTCGACGGCTGACACGGAACTGGTAGTCGGGAGTTACCGTGACGAAGCCCTGGTCGAAGAGGCGGTGGATATCCGCCCGGAGGAACAGGCCGTTCGGGATGTCGTGGCCTCCGCCCTCCGCGTACGGACGAATGTGTGCAGCTTCCAGAGCGGGCAGAGAGTGCTCGGTGCTGACGGCGCACTGGCGTCCGTAGACATCCGCCACAGCGACTCTGAATCCGCCTTGCCCCAGCCTCGGGCGTGTCAGAACCGGCTTTCCGTACCTTTCTGCCGGCTCTTCGTGCAGTAGTGAATCGTCAGGCTGCCCGGTGTGGGCTGTGCCGCCACGCAGCTCGAGCGCGCGCGCCGCGCATTCCAGGTAGATGCGCCGGCCCTCACCGACCGCAATGTCATACCCTTTTCCTCGCTGAACGTTCGGGGACATATCTGCGGGGGGCTTCACCCACAGCGGTTCGGGGAAGAACACTGGATCGGCGAGGACGAGGCAGCCAATCTCGTACTTTCCCGTCAGGTCAATCTGGTTATCCTTGCGTAGCCGCGCAATCCTCGTCAGCATTGATGGCCGGTCAGGGGCGCCATTCCCATCGCCGAAAGTCTCCCACGCCATCCACGCCGGCAGTCGCGTCCGCCATGAGAAGTGACCGAATCCCACGATAGGGGACCCGTGCTCGCTTCGCAGCTTGAAGAAGAACGGCATCCCGGTCGGCGGGTCTAGTAGTCCGTGCGCGGACGGCTGCCAGAAATTGACCTCTTCCCATCGCGGTCGTGAGCGCAGGAACGAATACCACTCGAAGTCGGTGATCGCTACGTAGCCGTTCACATGCCCCGCACATTCCCGATCATTGGTGTGTGAGTGTGGATTCCGTGTCCGTTAGCCACTTCCGGAACCCCCATTGCCGCTTGTCGGGGTGTGGGCTTCCCCCGATTCTGTGGACACTATCCTAGGGTTCAGAGAATGTCCAACATGCGAACATGAGCTCAGGGAAGACGGGCACGAGCGCCGGGGGTACCGGACAATCCTGGATCCTCCGCCGGACGAGAAGCTGACCGCGCTGCAGGAAAGGCAGCGCAGGGCGGTGCGGAAGAAGGGCCTCGTCGTCGAGAGTCGGCTCGGCGCCGCCCTCAAGCAATTGAAGGCCCCCCTCGCCTTCCTCGACTTTGAAACCGTCGGCCTGGCAATCCCCGTCTGGGAAGGCTGTCGCCCCTACGACCAGGTGCCCGTCCAGCTCAGCGTGCACAGGCAGGAATCGCAGGGGCGGGTCGCCCACCACGAGTGGCTCGCCGAGGGGTTCGAAGACCCACGCGAATCGATCGCCCGCAGGCTGATTGAATTCACCCGGGGCGCCGGGAGCGTTCTCGCCTACAACGCCCCGTTCGAGAAGCGCTGCATCCAGGAGCTGCGCGGGCACCTGCCCCGCCTCGCGGCACCGCTGCGCGACATCGAGGACAGGCTGGTCGACCTTCTCCCCCTCGTTCGGGACCACGTCTACCATCCCGACTTCGCGGGCAGCTTCGCCCTGAAGAGCGTCGCCCCGGCCCTGGTGCCCGGCCTCAGTTACGACGATCTGGAGATCGCCGAGGGGGGCGAGGCCAGCCAGATGCTGTACACGCTGCTGTTCAAGGGCGACGAGATGAAGAAGGACGAGCGCGCACGCCTGCGGCGGAGCCTCCTGGAGTATTGCGCGACGGACACCGAGGCGCTGGTCAAGCTGCACGAGGCGCTGGTTCGCCTGGCGTGAACAATAAGCCGGCGATGCCGGCGAGTCATCCGACCCCGCCTTAAGGGCAGGCGTTCGGCGAAGCGTCGATCTCCTCATCCCGCGACCCGACCTGCGTGGCGCCGCCCGAATCGTAGGTGCCGTTCGCTCCCGCATAGACGGGCCGCGCCACGAAGAAGTAGGCCTCGCCTGGATGCGGAATGGCCGCCATCTCCAGCTTGACCTCCGGGGTGTCGTTGGCGGGGCACGCGAGCACCGCCCTCGTGAAGTCTCCGCCCGACTGGCTGAGTGCCCTTAGATCACCGATGACGACGTCGTAGGCGGTCGCCGCTCTGATGGGATCCCAGAAAATCAGGTTGGTCTGCATCGACAGGGCAAGGATGTCCCGTTCATCGTTGTCGAACGGGCTGAGACACCCTGTATCTTCGGGATAGTCCACCAACCGGTCGCCATCGTTGTCGAGGCCGTCGTCGCAGGCCGGCCCGCCCGCGTTGCGCTCGTCGGTGTCGAACGCGCTGGCGCAGCCGGGGTCGGCCGGGTAATCGACCAGGCCGTCGCCGTCGTTGTCCAGGCCATCGTCGCAGGCGAACGAGGCGGCGTCACGCTCGCCCTTGTCGAAGGCGCTCGTGCAGCCGGGGTCGGCCGGGAAGTCGCTCAGGCCGTCGAGGTCGTTGTCGGCCCCGTCGTCGCACTCCGCCCCGGAAGGCTCGCGCTCGTCGGTGTCCGTTGCCGACACGCAACCGGGGTCGTCGGGGTAGTCCGCCAGCCCGTCGTGGTCGTCGTCAAGCCCGTTGGCGCAGTCGGGGATGCGGGGGCCGAAGCGGAAGGCGTATTCCGTCCGGTTGCGCTGCGTGCGCTCGAGCGCCGGGCCGCGGCCGAGGGCGTCGAACGCCGGGTCGTAGCCGGCGCCGAAGTCGTCGCCGCTCAGCAGGAAGTCGATGAGGTACGGCGGGTAGTCGTACTTGATCTCGGTGCCCGGCCCCCGGCCGTACCAGTCGGCCCCTTGCCCCGGGTAGTCATAGTCGGTCTGGTAGCCGCTGGCGGCGAGGCTCAGCGCCGCGACGAGCGTGCCGACCCGGAGCGCCGCGACCGCGTGGCGCACGCGGGGCGCGTGGTGCTGGCGCGCCTGGGGCGGGCGCGCCGCGTCACGCATCGTCACGGATTGCTCAGCGTCGCCGTTCCGCCCGTCGATGTGTAGGTGACCTGGATGGAGGTGTAGGTCACCCGCACCCTCTCGGTGTCGGGCAGGTTGGCGCTGGCCGTTTCGAAGAAGTTGCGGGTGATCGGCTCGATGGCGACGATCCTGGCACCCAGAAGCTGGACGGTGTAGTAGATGTTTTCGGTGCCGCTCTGATTGGCCCGGACGAATCGGAACAGCATCGAGAGGCTCTCGGCGTTCGCGAGGGCTGTGTAGAACGGGGGCGAGGCGCGGTCGATCTTCTTGGTGAACACGATCGGCTCGTGCGTCGCCCGGCCGCCGGTGTTGTCGATCAGGTGGTGAAACTCGAACACCTCGATCATGTTCAAGTAGGGGGCCTGGGTCGAGTCGCCCAGGATCGGCCCCTGCTGAGCGCCGGTGGCCGTCATCTCGATGATGAATGCCGCGAAGCTCTGCGACGACGCGCCGGCCACAATGAGCGCGCCGATAAGACACAGACAGATGGTGATGCCCCTGCGATTCGCCATGAACCCCCCCCCTGATGGATGGCTGCAAGCCCTATATGGATGGCTGCGAGAGTGCGGGGATTATACAGGATTGAACCCCCTTTTTATCGCCGGCTTCCGCGACAAATCCGGGGGCCCAGGTTGGCGCCCGAGCCCGGCAGACCAATGCCTGTTCACAGCGAAGTCCTCGATGCGGCTCGCCGGCTGTGCCGCGAGCGCGGTGGCTGGACGTTCCGGCCGGACGAGGTGGTCCGCGCCCTGCCCCACCTGAACGCCAGCACGGTCCGCACCCATATCGTCAGCCGTTGCTGCGTGAATGCTCCCAAGAACCACCCGCACCGCTGGGCCTACTTCCGGCGCGTCGCTCGTGGCCTGTACGAGATCCTGCCCGCCCTGAGGCGGGCCCGGGGGTTGGCACCCCGTCGAGCGACATCCCGGGTGGCAGAATCCGCTGGGGTTTACGGGCGGCGGTCCGCGGTTCCGCCCAGCGACACCGTCCACGCGGTGGTCACACGAGACCGGGGCTGGTACGTCGCGGAGTGTCTGGAGCTGGCCGTCGTAAGCCAGGGACGCACCCTCGACGAGCTGGTCGTCAACCTGCGTGAGGCAGTGGCGCTGCACCTTGACGGCGAAGATCCGGCGAGTGTCGGTGTCGTGGCCGAGCCGAGGATCTCCATGACCTACGAGGTCAGGGCAAGTCCGGGCTGATGTCCACCCGCCTACGCAGGCTCTCCGCGCGGGAGCTATGCCAGGGGCTGGGCCGGCTGGGGTTCGAGGTCGTGGCCACGCGCGGCAGCGACGCGAAGCTCCGGCGTATTGCCCCCGACGGCCAGCGACAGACCCTGACCCTCCCGATGCACCGCGAGCTCGCCTCCGGCACACTGCGCGCCATCTTCAGGCAGGCGTGCCGCTTCGCACCCGAGGCAGACCTGAGGCCGCTGTTCTTTCGGGACGGGTGACCGAGGCGCTGCTTCGCCTGGCGTGACACGCTGGTGCCGCGAAGGGTGCAGCACCAGCTGCCTGCCCCGATTGGAACTATAATCGTGCGGATTCCATCTACTATGCCCCGGGCGCTCACACCGCCCACCAATGAGGAGGTCGCTATGCGACGGTCCTTGATGATCTTCGCTGCCCTGATCCTGATGAGCCTCTTGATGAGCTCGGCCGTTCTGGCGCAAGAGTCGCAGGCCACGCCTGCGCCCGCTCAGCCTGCGCCCACACCCGCTCAGCCCGCTCCCACGCCCGCTCAGCCTGCGCCCGCACCCGCTCAGCCCGCTCCTCCGCCCGCTCAGCCCGCGCCGACGCCCGCTCAGCCTGCGCCCGCACCCGCTCAGCCGGCTCCTGCTCCCGCACCCGCCAAGCCCGCTCCCGCCGCCCAACCCGCCTCGCCGATGGTGGAAAAGGTCCAGGTGATCTGTGACGGCAAGGTGAAGAACGACGGGACAGTCAATCTCGTCTTCACACCCGCCGGCGGCGCCGCCTCTGAAATTCGCATCACGCTTCAGAAAGGGATGAACAGGGGGGACGTGTGCCGAGATTTGGCCAAGGAGGTCAGCGTGGCGCTGGGCAAGACCTACGAGGTCAAAGACGATAGCGGGAAGGTCAGGATCGAGGGGACGAAGAAAGACATGAAGTTCAGCCTCTCGCTCGGCGGCCAGACGGCGACGGGCGTGACTTTCGAGCTGAAGCTGAAGTAGGCGCGCTCGCACACCCACGCCCGACCGCGGAGAACCGCATGGCCGAGGCCAACGCCAACGCGGAGATCGCCAGACACTATGTGGACGCAGGCGGTGACCGCCGTTAACAAGGGGCCGGCGGAGTACGAGTTGCGCAGGTTCACACCGGAGTACAAGGACGCGCGGTCGGAGCAGGCGACAGCGAGTTCGGTGTCGTGGTACGACGACCCTTCGCGCGGCGCCGCTCAGACCCCCGCCACGCGAAAGCCGCTGGCGCGGGCGGCGGTGCCGAGGGCGGTGTCGTGGGTCGCGAACAGCAGGTCGGCGGGCGTCGACTCGCGCCACAGCATCGCGGTGGCCAGGTGGATGGCGTCGAGGGTGCCCAGCGGGGTCGGCAGCGGCTGCGAGGCGCGCGACAAGACGGGGCGGGTCGCCTCGACGATCTCGATTTCCTCCAGCAGCCGGTAGATCGCCTCGCGGCGGCGCGCCAGCTCCCGATCGTCGAGGACGCCTCGCAGGCGCAGGCGGTCGAGCGTCCTCAGGCACTCGACTTCGACCAGGGCGCTGGCCACTCCATCCTGGATCTGTTTCCACTCTTTCAGCCGGTCGCGCTGCCCCAGGACCAGCCGCAGCAGCACCGACGAGTCGAGGTAGGCGATCACCGCTCCCCCTGCCGTTCCTCGAGGAGCACCGCGACGGCGTCGATGTCGAGCTTGAGCGGCGGCGGGAGCGCCACGTCCTGCAGCGAGGGCACGCGCCGCAGCGGCTTGCGGACGCGCAACGACTCCGACTCGGCGCCGTAGGGAACCAGCCGGGCGATCGGCGTCTCGCGATCCATCACGGCGTACGTCTCGCCACGGCGCACCTGCCGGAGATGCTCGCTCAGCCTGGCCTTGAGGGCGGCGATCTTGACCTTCTTCATGACCACAACATAGTCACATGTGGTCACGTCGTCAAGTCTGGCGCGTGGCGGGCGGAACCGCCTCAATCCCTGCGCCAACCTTTGACTTCGCTGTCGCCCGGGGGTAAAAGATCCGCTCCATGTCCTCCCGACGAATCGGCCCACCCCGGACAGTACGGGGTTTCCAGGAGGGCGACGAAGTGCTTCGGAATGGAGGGTCACCGTGAAGAAGGTCGCGCATTCCAAGGTCGTGCGTATCGCGCTTCTGATCGGCGTTGTCTTTGCGCTCCTGCCCGGCGATCTGCGCGCGTCGGGCGGGTCGCCGATGCCGCGGCCCAGCGGCGGCTCGTCGTCCTCGGGCATGCCGGCCGCGCCGCCGAAGACGCCGGAGGAGCAGGCGGTGGATTATTACAACGCCGGCCTGAAGTTGCGGGACAAGGCCCTGGCCCTGCAGAAGGAGGCGGCGCAGGCGAGCAACGAGAAAGACCGGGCGAAGCTGGAGAAGAAGGCGCAGCAGGAGTTCGATAAGGCGATCGCCCAGTTCCGGAAGGCGACCGAGAAGAATGCGATGTTCCACGAGGCTCACAGCGATTTGGGATTCGCGCTGCGGAAGACGGGCGATTACCCCGCGGCCCTGCAGGCTTATGACCGGGCCCTTTCCCTGGCGCCCGCCTACACGCCGGCCGTCGAGTACCGGGCGGAGGCGTACCTGGGCCTCGACCGGGTCGAAGACGCCAAGCAGGCGTACATGGTGCTGTTCGCGGGCGATCGCGGCCGGGCCGACGAGCTGCTCCGGGCGATGAAGGGCTGGGTCGAGGAGCGCCGGGCCGCGCCGGGGTCGTTGACTCCCGACGCGTTGCAGGAGTTTTCCTCCTGGGTGACGCAGCGAGAAGAGCTTGCCGGACAGACGCCCAGCGTGTCGGAGCTGCAACAGCGGCAGTGGTAGTCCCGGCGGCTCATCCGCCTCCGCCGGCCTACGAGTGGCGGCTGCCGCCCGGCTTCCCCGTGCCCCGGGTCCCCGCCGACAACCCGATGACCACCGCCAAGGTCGATCTCGGCCGGCGCCTCTTCTATGAACGGGCCCTGTCCGGGAACGGCACGTACGCCTGCGCCTCCTGTCATCGGCAGGAGCTGGCGTTCACCGACGGTCGGGCCCGCGCCGCCGGTTCCACCGGCGAGCTTCACCCCCGCAGCGCCCCCAGCCTAGCCAACGTCGCCTACGGCGCGACGCTGACCTGGGCCGACCCGCGCCTCACCCGGCTCGAGGACCAGGCCCGCATCCCGATGTTCAACGAGCATCCGGTGGAGCTCGGCCTCTTCGGCCGCGAGGACGAAGTCCTTGGCCGCCTGCGCTCCGACCCCGACTATCCCGGGATGTTCGCCGCCGCCTTCCCCGGGGGCGTTGCCTCCTCCGACGACGCCGCCCCCCCTGGCGACCCCGACCCGGTGAGCGTGGCGAACGTCGTCCGGGCGATTGCGTGCTTCGAGAGGACGCTGATCTCGGGCGATTCCCCCTACGACCATCTTCTTTATAAGGACGATGCGGGCGCACTCTCCGAGTCGGCGAAGCGCGGCATGCGGCTGTTCTTCTCCGAGCGGCTGCATTGCTCGCGCTGCCACGTCGGGTTCACGTTTTCGGGGCCGGTCGCCTTCGAAGGCGCCCGCCCGATCGCGCCCACCTTCCACAACACCGGTCTGTACAACCTGGGGGGCGACGGCAGCTATCCCGAGGACAACCCGGGCCTGTACGGGATCACCGGCAGGGCGGAGGACATGGGCCGCTTCCGGGCCCCCACTCTCCGCAACATCGCGCTGACGGCGCCCTACATGCACGACGGCAGCATCGCGACGCTGGCGGAGGTGATCGAGCATTACGCCCGAGGCGGCCGCCTGGTGTCGAGCGGCCCCTACGCCGGCGACGGCCGCGACAGCCAGCGGAAGAGCGACCTCGTCCGCGGCTTCGACCTGGACGACCGCGGCAAGGCGGACCTGGTGGAATTCCTGAAGAGCCTGACAGACAGATCGTTCGTCAGCGACCCCCGCATCGCCGCGCCCGCTCGTTCTGGCGCGCCCGCGCCGCGCGGCCCGCGTTGATGTCCCCTTCGTCGTCCCAGGCGCACGAGCGGCAGTTCCAGTCGCGTCGGAAGGTGCTGTATATCGAGACGCCCTCCCTGCCATCCGGCCCACCTTCCCCTGGCGTCGCGCTTGCACTGTATCCGCCTTGCCGATCTCGCTGTGCTCGTCCGTGATCGTCGGCGGATATCGCCGTACACAGCGTGTATCGAGGCATTACGCGATGACGGAATATCATCAGCGAGCTGCGCCGGGTTCTTGAGTCCATCTCCTGCACCATTGACTTATGTTACCGTAGGAGGTAACGTTCGCGATGGGTAAGATCCGTCGGGGCGGGTTCATCTTTCTCACTTGGAAGGGCGATCACCCTCCCAGGCACGTTCACGTATACCGCGACGGGCAATTCGTCGTGAAATGGGACCTCGACAACTGGAAACCCATGAAAGGCAATGCTTCCCTTCGCGTCCTTCAGCTCATCGAGACGTTGCAATCGGAGGGCGCGCTGTGAAGATCCGGAGAGTCACCTTCAACAACCGCAAGAAGGGTTTCGAGGTGCGGACATCGAAAACGGTCCTCTGGTTCCCCTATGCCAAGCTCGATGTGCGGCCGACCTCGGCCGACCCGGTCGTCCGAGCCGTCGCCGACGCCGAGCTCGGCAGGGAAGGCTTCACCTATGTTCTCGCCTCCGGAAAGGGGGGCACGGTCCACATCGATCGGGTCCTCGAGTACAACCAGGACCCGGCGTATCGCAGGGACCAGATCCTCTATCGATTGACCCTTGAAGCCCAGAAGCGGGTTGCCCGGAGCCGCCTGAGCCGGCGCGAGATCATCCGGCGGCTTGGCACCTCGGCGGCACAGTTCTACCGCTTGCTCGACCAGACCAACTACCGCAAGTCGATCGACCAGATGCTGTCGCTGCTTCACGTTTTGGATTGCGAGGTCGACCTGGTGGTTCGCGCCAATAGCGCCTGAGCGGGATGTTCCGCTGCACCGACGCTTACCGGAGCAGGGCCTCGCACCAGGGGTAGGGCACCAGCACCTTCAGGCCCTTGGACGTCACCACCACCTGGTCGCCGAGCTTGACGCCGTCCCGGGCGCCTACTTCGCCGCAGTAGAGCTCCACGACGAGGGCCATGTTCTCCTGCAGGACGCGATCGGCGTTCGGCTGCGGGTCGTCGGGGTAGGCGACGCTTGGGCTTTCCTCTTCCAGGCCGATGCCGTGGATCATGACTTCGTACCGCTGCGGCATGAACTTCCTGGGAAGCCGCGGCGCCTTCGCGGCGAGGTCGCGGAAGGTGACGCCGGGCCGCATCAGCTCGCGCATCGCCAGCAGCCAGTCGTGCGCGGTGCCGTACGCTTCGCGCTGCGCGGGGGTCGGGGGGCGGTCGCCGCACAGGAAGGTGCGCGACACGCAGAAGAAGTAACCCTCGACGCCGACGGCGTCGGTGTCGACGTAGACCAGGTCGCCGGGCTCGGCGGCGCGCGCGGTCGCCTCGGCGCGCCACGGGTTGGTGTTCGGGCCGGAGCAGACGGTGCTGGTGGCCAGGTGCTCGCCGCCGTGCCGCAGCAGGGTGTCCGCGAGGACCGCCAGCAGCTCGCGCTCGCGGACCCCGGGCGTGACGGCGCGCTCGAAATTCGCCAGCATCTCCATCAGGATGGCGCCGTTGTACTCGAGCAGGGCGATTTCCCCGGGAGTCTTGATCTCGCGGGCGGCGGTGGTGACCGGGGCCGAGTCGACGATCGCGATCCCTTCGCGCTGCAGGGCGAGGAACCCGGGCGTCCCCAGGCGGTCGACGGCGAGCTGGCCCGAGGAGACGCCGGGCCGGCCGGAGGCGACGCCGAGCTCGCGCAGCGCGGCGGTCGTCTCCTTGGCGAAGATCGCGGCGTGCGCCGCCGTCTCGTCGTAGAACTCCCAGGCGTGCATCGGCCGGACGTCGGCCTCGATGCCGCGGAACAGGTGCATCGAGTTCGGGTGCTCGAACAGGATGGCGCGCCCCTCGGCCGGGACCAGGGCGCAGCGGACGAACGTCGTGTTGCTCCAGATCGGCATCGCCGAAGCGCCGGTCGCGTAACGGACGTTCGGCTCGTTGAACAGCAGGCAGGCCTCGACGTCCCGCGCGCGCATCGCGGCCTGCAGCCGCTGCAGCCGGCCGCGCCGCAGCCGGGCCCGGTCCACGGAATCTTCCATCAGCATGACGCTGTCCCCGATGCGTTCAAGCTATCCCCGATTCATGGATGCGGGTCGAGCAGCATGTAGCCGGAGCCGTTATGCACCGAAGGCGCACCGTTCGGCCCGCTCGTGACCGAGAGGTTGGTGAAGCAGATCCGCGCGCGCAGGCTGGCGCTCTCGGCCGCCAGACACATCTGGGAGGTCGGGACGGTGCGCGAACCAACTCTCCCCTGCTCCGGGAGCCGGCTCAGGATCGGCTCGAGCGACCGCGTCAGGATCACCTTCGACTCCTTGAGAATCCTGACTGTCTGCCCGCCTTCCTCGAGGCACGCCGAATACTTCCCGGGCTCGCGTACGGAGGCATCCTTGGAATCGCCCGCCGGGACGCCCTCGGAATCGCCCACCGGGGCGCTGCGGTCGCTTTCGCAGCAATTGAAGTCGGGGCGCACGAGCAGCTCGAACCCGGCGATGTCCATCTCGTCTTCCCGGGCGGTGTAGTGAGCGTAGCTCCTGGTCCGGCCCCACGGCGGCAGGTACTCGAGTCCCATCGCCGCCAGGAAATACCCGCTGATGAGGGAGGTCCGCTCCCACCGATTGCCTTTCGACGCCATCTCGGCCCAGTCCTTCTTTCCCCAGCGGTTCAGTCGCACCGCACCGTGGTTCTCGACCAGGTAGTCGACGGCGGCGCTGATCTCCTTCAGGTCGTCCTGCGGCACAGCCACGGGCTTGGCGGACGCGACGATCCTGCCGTCAGCGAGAAGGCCGTGCTTGGTCAGAAGCGATTCCAGTCTCCGGCTCTGGCTCCGCAGGGAGACTCCGTAGGCGCCCCAGGGGCCGCAGCAGGTCAGGAGCGCCGTCATCCCGAGCGTCGCCGGGATGATCTTGATGTCCTTCGCGGCGCTCAACAGCATGTACAGGGCGATCCCGCCCAGCCAGACGCCGAGCACCACGAGGAAATAGCGCTTCTCCGTCATTCCGTACTGGCCGATCCGCTTGCCCAGGGCGGCGAACAGCAGCCCGAGCAGCGGCAGGACGGCGACGTAGAACGCCCGGCCGAAGACCTCCATCCAGCGGTTCTCCCGCTCCTGCCTGCCGGGATGGAGGAGCAGCAGCGTCAACACGCCGAAGATCGCGGCGTACGACACCAGCCAGCCGACCCAGCCCTGCGGCCACTGACGGGTCAACAGGATCTTCCCCATGTAGGCGTAGAGAATCCCGACGTAGAGCACGACCAGGGGGACGAGCATGTACTGGCTGAAGATCTGCAGCGCCTTCGGGTGCTCCCGGTCGCGATCCAGCTCGGCGAGATTCGACGGAACGCCCCCGAGGAAGTGCCAGGTCTGGAACACGAAGACCGTGAACATCCAGAGACGGGGGTAGATCTTCTCGTTGACCTTGACATCGAACAGGTTGTCGACCGCCAGCAAGGCCAGCGCCAGCCCGCCGAAGAAGACGGCGGCGTAGATCGCCGACAGGAAGGAGCGCAGGAAGAGACGCCGGTTGAACTGCCAGAAGCCGTTCGTCTCCCCCCGCCCGAGGAACGGCGCGAGCGCCACCGCCAGATGCACGGCCAGAGAAATCTGGAAGTAGCGGAGGTACCTGACCGAGCCGGGGTCGTGGTTGAGCAGTGTCCAGTACAGGAAGAGCGCGGCCGCGCCGCCCGCCATCGGAAGCCAGGAGTAGGACAGGGGGCGGCCCCACGGCGACTTCTCCCAGAACAGGCGCAGGGCGGTGAACAGCGGGATCCCCAGGGCGGCGACCATGAGAAGGTGAGTCGATCGATCCGGCACCGGATACTTGTCGTAGATGTGGATCGCCACCGCCGCCGCCAGCATGGCCGACAGGAGCGTGGCGGGGAATCTGAGGAAGATCCGCCGGGCGGCGCCGAGCAGGGACGCGATCGAAGTCAGTTTCATGTTGAGCCTTTCGCGCGCGCCGCTGTCGCGCGTGGTGCCTTCGTTGGCGGCATTCTAGCGCACCCGCCTCGGGGGCACCGATGGGATTTGGCCCGATCCTGGAGGTTGCCGCGACCTCGGGCTGGTATATATTGGTATATACCATGTTGCTCCTGCGGGTGGCCAAGGCGCTCGATCGGGCCCGCGTTCCGTACGCGCTGGTCGGCGGGTTCGCCGTCGCGCTGCACGGCGCGGTGCGGGGCACCGTGGACGTGGACATCGTCATTCGCCTTCGGGAAGCGGACTTCCGGAAGACGGAGAAGGCGTTGAACGCCCTGGGGCTGCAGTCGCGGCTGCCGGTGACGGCGTCGGAAGTCTTCCGGTTCCGGGAGGAGTACATCCGGAACCGCAACCTGGTGGCCTGGACGTTCGTCAACCCATCGCGACCCTCGGAGATCGTGGACGTGATCCTCACCGAGGACCTCGCCGGCATGGAGATCAAGAAGCTCACGATCGAGGGTCAGGTGGTGAAGGTCGCCTCCATCGCCGATCTCATCCGGATGAAGCAGGGCACCGGACGGCCCCAGGACCGGGAGGACGTCAAGGCCCTCAGGAGGCTGCTGTGAAAAAGACCCCGCCGCGAACCAGCGCCCCGCGGGGGAATCTGCCCCCGCCGCGCCCCGTGCAGTTCTTCTCCGACGAGTATCTGGAACGGTGCCGGTCGATGAAGCCGGCCGAAGTGCTCGAGTTCCTGGAGAGCTTCCGTCTGCTTCACGGCCGCTCCCCTGCCCGGAGCCGCCTGATCAGCATCAAGATTTCGGAACCGCTCCTCGAGGCCTTCCGAGGCAAGTGCCGGCTCGAGGGCGTGCGGTACCAGACCCAGATCAAGCGGCTGATGAGCGACTGGCTCGGGTAACCGGAGCGCCCGCAACGGTGTTAGGATCCCGTCTCATCTTCGAAGGAGCGCGAAATCGACGGCGGCGCCTGCCGCCTCGATTGCCGCAGCGATGAGCATCACGGTCTTTGTTCCACCGCCGCTGCGCGCCTGTTGCGGGGGCGCGAAGGAGCTTCCCTTGTCGGCGCCGAACGTGCGCGCCGCCCTTGAGGAGCTCGAGCGGAGCCACCCGGAGCTGTACCGCAGCGTCTGCGACGAGACCGGCGCCGTGCGCCGGCACATTGGCCTGTTCGTCAACAAGCATCACCTGCGCGACCGCGATGGACTGGACACGGCGCTCGCGCCGGGGGACGTCCTCACCATACTCCCAGCCGTCTCAGGAGGTTGAGCATGCCGGAACGCGTCGTTCTCGCCATCGGAACCAGGAAGGGGCTGTTCGTCGCCGAGGCGCCGAAGAGCCGGGGGCGGTTCGCATTGCGCGGGCCGTTCGGACAAGGGGTCGGCGTCTACGCGGCGCTGATCGACACGCGCGGCACGCCGCGCCTGTACGCCTCGAGCTGCAACCCATTCTTCGGGATGAAGGTGTTGCGCTCGACCGATCTCGGCAAGACGTTCAAGGAGACCAAATCGGCCCCCGCCTTCCCGAAGGACGACGGGCGGGCGCTGGCCAACATCTGGTCGCTCGAGCCCGGTGACGGCAAGCAGGACCTGTGGTGCGGCGTCGAGCCGGCGTCGCTGTTCAAGAGCGGCGACGGCGGCGATTCCTGGGAGATGGTCCCGGGGATCAGCAGCCACGAGCACGCGCGCAAGTGGCAGCCCGGGGCCGGCGGGCTCTGCCTGCACACCATCCTGCGCGACGGGGACCGGGTGCATCTCGGCATCTCGACCGGCGGCCACTACCTGAGCGAGGACGGCGGCAGGACATTCAAGGCCTCCAACAAGGGCGTCGGCGCCGGCTTCACGCCCGACCCCTACCCCGAGTTCGGCCAGTGCGTCCACAAAATCACCGGCCATCCGAAAGCGCCCGGCCGCCTCTACATGCAGAACCACGGCGGCTGGGCCGAATGGGACGGGCCCGGCGGGCGGCGGCCCGGAATCGGAGTCCTGCGCAGCGACGACCACGGCCGCAGCTGGCGGTCGATCGCCAAGGGGCTGCCGTCCGATTTCGGCTTTCCGATCGTCGCGCACCCGCACAACCCCGACACGGTGTACGTCGCGCCGCTGGTGCCGATGACGCGCACCTGCCCGGACGGAGCGCCCGCGGTCTGGCGCAGCGAGGACGGCGGCGGGGCGTGGAAGCGCCTGGCGCGCGGGTTGCCGAAGAAGGAAAGCTACTTCACCATCCTGCGCGACGCGATGGACATCGACGCGCAGAAGTCGCCGGCGCTCTACTTCGGCACCACCACCGGCCAGCTCTGGATCGGCCGCGACGGCGGCGAGAAGTGGGAGCGCCTGTTCGACTCGCTCCCGCCGATCCACTGCGTCAAGGTCGCGACGGTCTGAACGTCGCGCCGCCATCCGCGACTGACCACGAGGTCCTCCGATGCCTGCAGGCCGCATCTGGATCATCGACGGCCACAACATGATTTTCGCGATCCCCCCGTTGCGGGAGCTGCAGGTGTCGCATCGCGGCGAGGAGGCCCGCTCGGGGCTGACCGACCGGCTGGAGCGGTTCGCGCTGGCGCGGAGCGAGAAGGTCCTGGTCGTGTTCGACGGCAGCGACCTGCCGTCGAGCCCGGACGCCTCCCGGAGATCGCTGCTCGAGACGGTCTACGCGCGGGGCGGTGCAGGGGCGGCGGACCGGCGGATCATCGACGAGGCGGGGCGGTGCCTGGAGCGGGGGCTGGTGGTTGCGGTCGTCACCAATGACGTGCACACCCTCGTGGCGAACCTGCCGCGCGGGGTGCAGCACCTGGAGGTCGAGGCGTTCTGGCTGAAGCACATCGACAAGAGCGCCGGAGAAGGCGACCGCCGCTCCGGCGGGGGCAGGCGCGCCGAAGGTGACAAGCGCATCGAAGGGGACTTCTCTGACGTGGAGCGCGAGATGTTGACCCGGGCCGCCATGACCGAGCCGGCGTTCGGGGTCCGCGAGCCAGGCCCACCGCCGGCCCGGGCTGGCCATCGGCCGGGGGGCGGGGCGGGCGTGCCTTCTTCCCCGGGGGCGAGCGCCCGCACCGCCAGGGCCGCCGGCGAGAGGGAATCGATGCGCGATCAGATCGTCCGGAAGCGTGAGAAGGGCCGCCTTCGCCAGGAGCGCCGGCTCAAGCGGCGCGCGAAGGATGGTTCATGAGCCGGCCGCCACCGGGAACAGGACGGCGTCGGGCTGCAGCGTGACGACCGGGTGGAACGGCGGGTCGATCGCGCAGATGCTGGTCGTGCCGCCGCTCACCACGTAGACCGACTGGCAGTCGGCGCTCATCTTCGCCGTGCGTTCGTCGAAGTCCCCCCCGCAACGGATCTCCATCGTCAGCGGGTCGTTGGCCTCCGCCTGTTGGAAATCGAAGCTGGTCAGGCAGTCCGCGGTGCGGATCTCGGCGTTCATGAGGTCGCCGGGCTGATACCCCGTACCCTGGATGGCGATGAGCGCGCCGTCCCCTTGATCGACCACGAACAGGATGCGCGCGTCGAAAACGGTGCCGAACGGCGGGCACGGCAGGATGCTCGCGCAGGGAACTGTCGGGTTCAAGACCCGCACTGGCACCCCGTTCAGCGACGCGTCCTGGCACTCGGCCAGGACGGAGGTCGATGCCGCGCCCAGATCCAGGTGCCAGACTCCACCCAGAAGCGTCTGCGCGATCAGGCATTCGCCGTTGGAGTTCCGTAAGAGCCCGATCGAACCGTTGTCGTTGCAGCCGGAAAGAACCGCCGCCAATACGGCAGCGGCGAGGAATCGCGCGCCCACAGTGTTCATCGAGGTCTCCAGCGGGGCGGCCGCCAGCCCGAGGGGTCAGGGGACGGCCGGCTGCCTGAAGTGTACGACCGGGCGCGGCGGGCGCAATGGCCCGATTACCCCGGTGGGGCGGGTAGCGCGGTGCGAGCGCCGCGCGGCGGCCGACCGAGGCTGCTGCCTGGCTGAGATTGACATACACATCCTTGGTGTGTAGCATCGCGGCACCTGTCGGGAGAGTCCATGCCGCTGCACCGCCGCATCAACATCACATTACCCGAGGAGACGATCCGCCTGATCGACCGGGTCGCGAAGAAGGGAGACAGGAGCTTCCTCATCTCCGAGGCCGTAAGGCACTACGTGGCATCCGTCGGGAAGGCGCGGCTCCGTCGCCTGCTGAAGGAAGGGGCCCTGCGCCATGCCGAACGCGACCTGAGGCTCGCCGAGGAATGGTCCGGTCTGGACGAGACGCCATGGCGCGAAGACCGGGAGTAGCGTTTCCGCGGCGCGGCGAGGTCTACCTGGTCTCCTTCGACCCGACGCTCGGCGCCGAGATCAGAAAGACCAGGCCTGCGCTGATCCTCCAGAACGACGTTGCCAACCGCTGGAGCCCGATCACCATCGTCGCAGCCATCTCCTCACGGCCTGACGAGCCGGCTTATCCCACAGACGTCCGCGTCGATCCGCCGGAGGGCAGCCTGAGCGTCCCCTCGATCGTCCTCCTCAATCAAATCCGCTCGATTGACCGGCGGCGCCTGGTGAAGCGCCTTGGCCGGCTGCGACCTGACACGATGAAACTGGTGGACCGCGGCATTCAGATCAGCCTCGGCCTCGCCGGACTTTGACCCGCGCAACCGAGAGCGGCTTCCCACCGCGCGACGCTCCCTGTTGACACGCGCCCCGCCCGCCTTCATCATCGCGAATCTCATTTGGAGGATCTGTGACCGTACGCCGTGACGTCGCGTCCGCCAGGAAGTCCCCGTTGCGCATCGCCTCGCGCCAAGCCATCGTCGCGCTCGTCGCGGCCGCCTGCGGCCTGCCTGGCGCGCAGGCCGGGCCGCGACCGGCCGAGCTGGTCATGCTGAACGGCGCCATCCTGCTGTTCCACGGCGTCGAGCAGCAGGCCGCCGGCGCGAAGAACGTCGCCGCGGCCAAGCCTCAATTCGCCGAGGCGCTCGCGGTCAGCGGCGGCCGGATCGCCTACATCGGCGCCAGCCGCAAGGCGAAGAAATACGTCGGCCCCGCGACCACGGTCATCGATCTCGAGGGGCGCATGGTGATGCCGGGGATCGTCGACGGGCATTTCCACGGCACCCGGCCGACCGACTGCGAGATGGGGTACGCCGGCGGCACGATCCCTCAAGTCCTCGCCAGGCTGCAGGCCTGCCTCGACGGGCCCGACCAGGCGGCGCTGAAGGGGACCAATGTCCGGTTCTTCGCCAACCACATCTTCGGAGAGGCGATCGAGCCGCCCGGCACGGCGCTGACGCGCGCCGACCTGGACCGGCTCGACACCACCCGGCCGGTGATGGTCGAGAACGCCGACGGCCACAAGTTCTGGATGGACAGCCGGGCGATCGACAACGCCCGCATCGACGAGAACACGCCCGACCCGCGCGAGGGGGAGATCGGCCGCGACGCGAGCCGCAGGCCGAACGGCTTCTTCGCGGACATGGACCCCGGCGACTGGGGGCCGGCGCCGCCGCTCACCGAGGAATCGCGGCTCGACATCGTGCGGCGGACGGCAGCCGATGCCAACCGGATGGGGATCACCTCAGTCTTCATTCCCGGCGACGGCGAGGGGGAGATCGCCCAGTGGGCGAAGCTTCAAGACAAGGGGGCGCTGACGCTGCGACTCAACGTCGGGCTGTCGGCCGGGTTCGTGCGCGGCAACGCCGACCTCGCCGACGTCCGGAAGAAAATCGAGGCGCTGGACGAGTACAAGAAGTACGCGCGCGGGATGATCGACGTCAGCAGCGTGAAGGTCTATTGCGACGGGGTCATGGAATTCCCGGCCCAGACCGCGGCAATGCTGAAGCCGTATCGCGTCAATTTCAATGCCGGGACGCCCGCCGCTCCGGAGTGGCGGCCCGGGCCGTCGCGCGGGCCGGAGCCGTCGTGCGCCGACGCCCGACCCGGCTTCGTCGAGCTCGACAAGGCGGGCTGGCAGATCCACGTGCACGCCATCGGCGATCGCGCCACCCGCGACGCGCTCGACAACTTCCAGGCGGCCCGCGAGCGCAATGGCGCCCGCGACCCGCGCCACACCATCACCCATCTCGAGGCGATCGACCTGGCCGACGTGCCGCGCTTCGCGCAACTCGGCGTGATCGCCAGCATGTCGCTGCAGTGGGCGCGGCGCGACGCGTATCTAGTGACCGGCACGAAGGTGTACGTCGATGACGCCGACTACGAACGCTTCTTCCCCGCCGCCGATCTGTGGCGCGCCGGCGCCGTCATCGCCGGTGGCAGCGATTACCCGGTCGATCCGCTGCTGCCGTTCGTCCAGCTCGAGACGGCGATCGACCACACCGGCGAGGCGGTGCCCGGCGTCCAGCCGGGCGCGTTGAGCCCCACGGAAGTCATCCCCGACCTGCTGGCGGCGATCAAGATGCACACCATCAACAGCGCCTTCCAGATGCACCACGATCGCGACGCGGGATCGATCGAGGTCGGCAAGCACGCCGACCTGATCGTGCTGAGCCAGAACCTGTTCCGGATCCCCACGGAGCAGATCTCCGAGACCCGCGTCCTGATGACGCTCCTGGGCGGGAAGGTCGTGTATCGCGACCCGGGCGCCGGGACCGCGCCCCGCTCGCTAGTTCCTCACCGCCGGGCCGAAGGTCTCGACACGGCCGTCGAGGTGGACCGCCTCGATGTAAAGGTTCCTGCCGCTGCGGTGCTTCGGCACGACGTAGGCGTACGTGTGGCCCAGGCCGGTGGTGCACTCCTCGCACCCGATGACCGCTTCGTTGAGGCGGATGGAGCCGCGCGGCGTCCTCTCGATGATGTTGAAGCCGCGCAGATTCCCCTCGGCGTTGGTGGTCCAGGTCAGGGTGCCGGAGCCGCGGCCGAGCCGGCTGGAGAAGCTGATCCGCGCGTCGATCCGGAGCCGCGGGAACACCTGGTTGTGCAGGACGAAGCCGCCCGAATACGACATGACGAACAGGTCGGTCAGGCCGTCGCGGTCGAAATCGCCGCGGACGAACGCCAGCGACTGGCCGAACAGGCCGAAGTTCATCGCCGCCCCGAACGCCCCGCCGCCGCGCCCCGGCAGGACCGCGGCGTAACCGGCGATGTTGGTCGCCACCAGGTCGGGGACGCCGTCGGCGTTCAGGTCGGCGACCTGCACGTCGGTCGGGCCGATGCCGGCCGGCAGGAGCCCGGAGTTCCCGAATGCCCCATGACCGTCGTTGAGCAGGACGTGCAGGCCGCCCGGCTCGAAAACCTGCTCTCCGCCAGGGGTGATTGAGAAGTACCAGGCGGCGACCGCGATGTCTTCGTCGCGGTCGCCGTCGAGGTCGGCCACGCTGACGGCCGATGAGGAGACGGTCGCGCCGACCGTGAGCGGATCGCCGAACGCCCCGCCCGGCAGGCCGCGGAGGACGCGGACCGTTCCCGGGACGCCGGATTGGGGCACCCCGCTCATCGCCACCACGATGTCGCGGCGGCCGTCGCGGTCGAGATCGCCGCTCGCCAGCCCGAGCGGGCGGGTCCAGCCGTACGGGTCCACGCGCTCGGCGCCGACCGGCAGGCGGACTTCGGGCCCGAGGGTGCCGTCGCCATGACCGTGGAAGAACGACAGGTCCGGCGTCACCGTCCCGGCGGCGTCGGTGCCGTTGGCGACCAGGACGTCCGCAACACCGTCGCCGTCGAGGTCCCGCACGTGCAGCGCCCGCGGGTCGGGGCCGGTGTCGTACGCCGCCGCCGCCGCGCCCGCTGCCGAGCCCGCCACCGGCCGGAACGAGCCGTCGCCGTTCCCCGGCAGCACGAGCAGGCTCCCTGGCGGCAGGACCTCCGGGGGCGGGAAGTGCCAGTTACGCATCCCGACCACCAGATCCCGGCGCCCGTCCCCATTCATGTCTGCGCTGGCAAGCAGGATCGGCGCGACGCCGGCCGGCGTGCGGATCGCCCGGCCGAAGGTGCCGTCGCCGTGCCCCGGTTGGACCGCCACCTGGTCATCCCCCTCCACCGCCGCGGCGATGTCGAGTATCCCGTCGCCGGTGAAGTCCTCCGTCACCAGGCCTCCCTCGAACTTGTAGAGCAACGTCTGGTCGATCGCCGGGCCGAAGGTGCCGTCACCGTTGCCGGCATAGATGAAGACCGCCTCCGAGAAGGGCGACAGGATCGCCAGGTCGAGCCGTCTGTCGCGATTGAAGTCTGCGGCGATCGAGCCGATCAGGTTCGAGCCGGTCTCGAACGACGGCAGCCGGGTGTAGGTCCGGTCACCGGCGCCGAGGAACGGCGTCACGATGGAATAGCCGACCCGGAGGAAATCCTGAAACCCGTCGCCGTTCAGGTCGGAGGCGAGCAGCGCCGACGTGCCCCCGAAGTCGACCGTCGACGACGAGGACGCTGGCGCGAAGGTGGCGTCACCCGCGCCGTAGTAGAGGAGGAACGGACCCGGGACCACGAACCGGCCGTCCACCAAGCGGGCGGTTTCGATACCCAGATCGACATGTCCGTCGCCGTCCAGATCGGCCGTCACAACGGACATGGCGAGATCGCCGGTCGCGATGCTCCCCGCCGGCGTGAAGTGGCCGCCCCCGTCCCCCAGGTAGATGACGATCTCGTTGGTCGGGAGCGGGTAGGTGTCCGTGATCAGCAGGACATCGTCCCAACCGTCGTCGTTTACATCCGCCGGGATGGGGTTTCTCGAAGGCCCGGGACTGACGGGGCGCGCCGCGGCGAAACCTCCGTCTCCCCGGCCGAAGAGCGCCTGGAAGGAGGGAGTCCCCGAGCCGCCCCCGTCCTTCAGGAGGTCGACGATGCCGTCACCGTTGAAGTCGGCCAGGTGGAGCTTCCAGCTGCCGTCGGTGATCGGGCTCTCGGGGCCGAACGTCCCATCCCCCAACCCCTTCATCAGAACGGAGGTGCCGGTGACGAACGCGACGATCAGATCCCCGACCCCGTTCCTGTCGACGTCCGCCGCCAGAACGTCCACCGGGTGGTGCGACGTCGGCACCCGCACCTCGGGGGCGAACGTTCCGTCCCCCCGTCCGAACAGGATCGACAGGTCCCCGGGGCCGCCGTCCCAGCCGGTGACCCCCTGGTTCGAGGCCACCAGGTCCTGGAAGCCGTCCCGGTTGAAGTCGGCCATCGCGAACCCGTAGGGGTTCGACCCGACCGTGTACGCCGGGTTCGGGAACAGCGACCCTGCCACAGCCCCCCGCGGCAGCGCCAGGCAGGCAATCGCCACGGCAACCGTGACCGGAATCCGACACCACCTGTGAGCGTTCATTGTCCTCTCCCCATGCGGCAATGTTGTGCCTGTTCAATGCCTCTAACTGCCTCAGCTGTCAACCGTTTTGGCCCGTATCCGGCACATTTTCAGGCCTGTTCCCGCCTGCCCGCCGGCTGTGCTAAGGTCGACCTCACCCCAGACGAACGCTGATACCGGAGGCCGGCGATGACCACGACGACAGATGACACGGAGCAAGCCCACGAAGGGTCGTGCTGCTGCGGGCGCGTGCGGTTCCGCATGCGAGGACCGTACGGCACCTTCAGCCACTGTCACTGCACCGATTGCCGCAAGACCCATGGCGCGGCGTTCGCCTCGTACATCGGCGTGCGCCGCTCGCGGCTCGAGTTCCTCCAGGGCGGGAGCGAGCTCGGCAGCTTCACGACGGAAACCGGCACGCGCCGCCAATTCTGCCGTCACTGCGGCTCGAGCCTCACCTGCACGGTGTCGAGCGAACCCGACGAAATCTACGTCGCGACCGGCACGCTCGACACGCCGCTCTCGCTGAAGCCCGAGTATCACATCTTCATCCGCAGCCGGGTGCCCTGGTTCGACCCGCACGACGGCCTGCCGCAGCACCGGGAATTCGCGGAGTAAGACCGGCTCTCCGGGATCGGCCCCCGGCTTGCCTCGGCCGATGCCGCGTGCTAAGTTTCCTGCCCCTCGATTCATCGGGACACTTCATCCGGAATCTTTCATCCTCCATCAGTTTGCGATTGCCATCAACGCTCGACGAGTGCGCTTTGTCGAAAGGGGGTGATGCGGACGGAGAGCCGAACACCGACAAGTCGACTGGGCGGAGCAGTACACGCGCCAACACTCAGGAGGAGCACAGCATGATGAAACGACTGACCCTTCTCGCGATGGTCGTGAGCCTCGGGATCGCCGGGGGCGATGCGTGGGCTTCACAGCAGGTGAGCACGACGTACGGCATGCCCGTGAGGCTGCTGGCGGCGGTCGAAGCGACAGGCTGCGAAAACTCGCCGGGACCGCAGATCACTCTGAACGGCGGACTGACGCTCGGCGGTCTGGGCGTCGATCTGATCTTCCGCAACAACGAGAAGGGGACGCACACGCGGGTCGAACAGACGGTCGCCAGGGTCATCGTCCTGCCGAATGGCCAGAGCGTGTCGATCCCGAAGCAGCCGGTCGACGGCGGCGTCGGCGGCAACCCCTTCATCTGGATCCAGCTCCTCGACGGATCCGGCAATCCGCTCAGCAGCGAGATTTATCTGGGACGTTGCGTCCAGGGGCTGTTCAACCTGCAGGCCGACTTCACGCTCCTGTCGACGGCGACCGCCGATATCACCGTGGGTGATTGCTCCAACCGCGGCCCGTCGATCACCCTCAGCGGCGCACTGGCGCTGACCGGCCTGAACGCCCGGCTGATTTTCCGCAACAACGACAACCCGGTCGGCGGTCCGCATCAAGCGGACGAGTCGACGATGGTCGACATCGTCATCCTCCCCGCCGGCGAGTCGATCACCTTCCCGAAGCAGCCGGTGCAGGGCGGCGTTGGCGGCAACCCGCTGATCTATGTCCTGTTCCGCGATGGCAATCGCAACCCGATCGGCAGCGAGTTCGCGCTCGGGCGCTGCAATCAGCTCGTCCAGTAATCGCGCGATGTAAAGCGGCCGGCGGCCGGTCCAATCCGGCCGCCGGCCGCGGCAAGAATTTACGCCGGTCTCAGATTCGGCCGAAAGTCTGTCGCGGCCGCCGACCCGCCCGCCCCGGCCGGCGCCCGGCACCGGCGCACAGGACGCCCATTTCCTCCTTCCGCGCCGCGCCCATCCCCATGGCACGGGGCTTGCCCTTCCCAGAGACGTCCTCGTTTGTCCAACCACGGTCCCCTCGGGAAGGAGGCGAAGCAGCATGCGTTCGCGCCACCTCGTCATCATCACTCTTCTCGTTGCGGCCACTCTCCTGGCGTGGGCGATGTGCGCCACCCCGCTGCTGGCGCAGTCCGAGTACCTGCCGACCAGCCTGCACTACACCAAGGCCGGCAAGATCCACTGGTACTCGGCGGCGAACGGCGGGTTCGAGACGCTGACCGGCATCCCGATCGAGCAGCTCGGCTGCCTGAGCTGCCACGGCGACGTCGATGCCAACGGCAATCCGTATCCGGACTACTACACCGGCATCGGCTGCTATGACTGCCACACGTACAACACCGGGAACTGGGTCAACGTCCAGCAGTCGACCTGCATGAAGTGTCATGCCCGGCAATCGTTCGAGGCCGTGCAGATGGGCCTGCCGGACGTGCATCGGACGGCGGGCATGCGCTGCTTCGATTGCCACAGGCTCGGCGACGTCCACGGTGACGGCACCGACTACAGCTCGTTGCTGGAATCGGGCGCCATCGACACCGACTGCGCCGGTTGTCACCCGATGCTGCCGGCGGAGCACGCGGCCAAGGATCCGCACGGCGGCAAGCTGCACTGCGCGGCCTGCCACACCGCCAGCGTCGTGAGCTGCTACAACTGCCATTTCGACAGCCAGGTGCTGGCGGATGTGAAGCGGCCGCTGCAGGGGATCTCCGATTTCGTGATGCTGGTGAATCGCGACAAGGACGGCAAGGTCTACCCGGCGACATTCGCTTCGATGACATACGGCGAGAAGGGCTTTGTCGCCTTCGCGCCGTACTACGCCCACGCCATCACCCGCGAGGGGCGGATCTGCTCGCAGTGCCACAACCAGGCGACGACCGCCGGCGGCACCAACGCCGCGATCGCCGACTACAACCGCACCGGCGCGATCCAGTTCGCGCGCTGGGACAACATCGACAAGACCCTGCGCTGGACCCATGGTGTGGTGCCGCTGCCGGCGGATTATCGCAAGACCTTCAAGATTGATTTCCTGAAGTACGACGGCGACCCGGCGGCGCCGCTGGGGCCGGTCACCCAGTGGTCGTTCCTCGACGATGACTGGGACGGCGCGCAGATGCTGTACGCCTCACCGTTGACCCGGCAGCAGATGGACACGCTCGGCTTCGCGACCATGGTGGCGTTCGATCTGAAGCAGACGTCCATCGGCGCGAACAAGATGGGGCTGGTGTCGGCGGTGGTGTTCGGCGGCGCCGGTCTCGATGTGCAGAGCATCGACCAGGCGTCGCTGCGCCTGGCGGGAGCGGTTCCGATCAGCCTGAGTCTCGCCGACGCCGGGGCGCCGGTCGAAAGCGTGGAGACGTGTGCCGCGTCGACGACGGTCGCCGACGGCTGGATGGATCTGGTGCTCAAGTTCCGGGTCCGTGACGTGCAGCCGATGCCCGGGCCCTTCGTGCGCGGTGAACAGACGACGGTGGCGCTGACCGGGATGTTCAAGAGCGGCGCGCCGCTCGTCGGCGCCGACTGCGTCATCGTGCGCGGCGGCGGTCAGATGGCCGCCGCGGCGCATCGCGCGGTTCGCGCCGGCGGCGCTGGCGGCGGAAGGTAGGTCGTTCGCGGGCGGCGCGTTTCCGAGCCCCTACTAATAAGGATAGGGGCCGGGCACGCGCCGCCCGTTTCGATCTCGTCATCGGCCCCGCGCATCATAAAGCTCACGCGCCATTCCGGCGCAATCCCATACGGTTCATGCGTGCCGGCCCGGAAGCGGCGCCGGGAAGGCCGATTTCGGCCGCGCCCGGGCCTTTCAAGCGTCATCTCTTCGTGGCCCGGAACTTGCTGTGTCCCGCACCGTTCGACCGACCGCACGACAGCAAGCAAATAAGGAGACCGCATGACCCGGGAATCGATCGCAACCGGCGCCCGCCTGGCGGCCGCCGGTGTCGTGGCGCTCGCGGCGCTGTTGCTGCCGGCGCGGCCGACGTGGGCGCAGGGCTGAGTCCTCATAAGGAACAACGCGCCCGTGTTCGGCGCGTCCAAAGACCTCGTGTTCACGCCTGGCGAGTGGCAGTTGAACTTCAACTACCGCGGCGCCAAGGGCACCGACCACTACAGCGGCACCCAGTTCCAGTACGCGCGGCAGGCGAACAACAACTACGTCCGCAACACCCAGCAGCTCTACGACTTCGGGGGGTCGTACACCTTCACCGAGCGCTTCACTCTTTCCGGCGGCATTCCGGTCGTTAACGCGACGTGGTCGATCCCCGAGCCGTCGTCGCCGCCGATCGGGCCGCGCCGCGAGCAGAACTCCAGCGGGCTCGGCGACATCACCGGCGTCGGGCGCTTCTGGATGCTGAGTCCGGCGAAGCACCCGCGCGGCAACTTCTCGCTCGGCCTCGGTTTCAAGGCGCCGACCGGCAAGTACGACGTCGAGGACGCCTATCCCGACCTCGGCAACCCTCCCACGCCCGACCCGGACGGCGACGGTGCCGACTACACCAACAAGGCGGTCGACCAGTCGATCCAGCCGGGTGACGGCGGCTGGGGGATCATCTTCGACATGCAGGGGTACAAGCAGACGAAGCACGTGACCTTCTACGGCTCCGGCACTTATCTGGTCAATCCGCGCGACACCAACGGCACGCCGTCGATCATCGTGGGGCTCGGCTTCGCCGGGAACCCGGCGTTCGCCGACCTGCTGGAGAACTCGGTGCCCGATCAATACATGGCGCGGGCCGGCGCGGCGTTCCCGGTTGGGAAGAGCCCGTTGACGCTCAACCTCGGCTTCCGCATCGAGGGGTTGCCGCGCTACGACCTGATCGGCGACAGCCACGGCTGGCGTCGCCCCGGCTACGAAACCTTCCTCGAGCCCGGCTTCCTGTTCACCTTCGGCCGCTCGACCTGGTCGATCTACGTTCCGATCGGCCTGCTGGAAAACCGCCGGCCGAACCCCTACACCGGGAACCCGGGCGACGCCACCTTCCCCGACTACATGATCCTCGCCGGCTACTCGTACAGCTTCCCGGCGCGTGGTGCCGGCCTGGAGAAGCCCACCGCACGGCCGCCCGCCCCGCCGGGCGGCGGCGCGCCGCCGACGGTTCCCGGCGGCCCGCCTGGAGCGGGGGCCGCCGCGGAAGGAACCACCGCCGGGAGCGCGACGCTGGACGGCGCAGCGGCGACGGACGGCGCCACAGCCGGTGACGATCTGCTTTTCGCGGAGCCGCCCTGCCCGATGGCGCCGGGCCAGACGACCCCCCGGTCGTAGCGGCTCCCGACCAGGAAGGAGCCCCGGTCGCACCCGCGATCGGGGCTCCCCATTTTCATAGAGCCGACCGGCGGGTGCACTTTCCCGTTGACCAGGAGCCGGGTTCGCCGTACTAGCCCGGATTTCTCACCGGGGTTCGTCGCGAGACCGCGCAGATGGCCGTCATGACGGGCACCCGCAGCGGCGAGGACCCGAAACGTATTCGACATA
>JAGYID010000119.1 GCA_018606725.1 Acidobacteriota bacterium | reverse complement strand
TCGTGGATGTCGACGACCGAGTCGTAGCCGACGGTCGCCTGCTCGTATATGTTGTCGTTGATCCGGTGGCCGTCGACCAGGAGCAGGATGCGGGTGTCGAAGTCCCCCGGCCGGTCAAAGCCACGCACCCCGAGATAGGTGTAGTTGCGATCGTAGGTCGCGAAGATGCCGCGGACGCTGCTGAGCGCCTCGCCGAGGGTGCGGTAGCCGTACTTGTCGATCTCCTCGGCGGTGATGACGCTGATCGAGGCCGGCGCTTCGCTCGGCTTCTGCTCGTACTTCGAGGCGCCGAACACCGACGGGAGATCCTGGAACAGGATCATCTCCTCCGCCGCGGTCGGCGTCTTGTTGCTGGCCGGCTTGGCACCGCCGGTGCTTCCGCCGCCGGCCGGCGTCTTGGTGGCCGGCTTCACGGCCGGCGCGTCTGAGCCGGACCCGCTCGGGCTGCCCGTTTCCGCCCAGGTGGCGGTCCCGAGCCACGCGCCCGCGCAGATGGCCAGGACGACGATGACGATCCTGTAACCTCTCCCGCGCTTGTTCATCTTCATACCCCTCCGAATCCCCAAAGCTAGTTTCCGGAGGGGGGCGATTCAAGCGGCGGGAGCGCGAAACGTGCGGCGGCCGGCGGAGTCTTCCCGGCGGACTCTACTCGCCGAATTCGAAGTGGAAGTGGACCTCGACCGACGGGTGCGGATAGCTCTTCGGCAGGGGATCGAACGGCGCGGCGCTCCGGACGGCGGCGAGGGCCGCGGCGTCCCAGGCGTCCGAGCCGCTCTTCATGTGCAGCATCGGACCGGGGGCCGCGCCGTCCTTGCGGATGGTCGCGATGACCACCGCCTTGTCGCCCGGCTTCGGCGCCTGCGGCGGCCACTTCCAGGCGGCGGCGACTTTCCGATAGACCCGTTGCTGGTAGGCGACGTCGGTGAAGTCGGAGGCGAAGTAGATCTGCAGGCGCGGCGTGCCGGCGATGGCCGGATGAATCGCCAGGAGGAGCGCCGCGACAGCACCGCCGAGCACAAAAGAGAGGGCGCCGGTGGCGGCGAATCGTTTCATGGTCGACCTCCGCGGGGTGATTCGAGTCTATCAGAGGTCAGACCTGGGGCGGGAGGCCGGCCAGCACTTTCAGGAGAACGTCCCCGTAGGCCTCGAGCTTGGCGGGACCGACGCCCCGCACGGTCCGCAGACTGCCATGGTCGCCGGGCTTGCGCGCCGCCAGCGCCTCGAGGGTCGAGTCGTGGAAGATCACGTAGGCGGGGACGCCGCGGCGTTTCGCCTCCGCCGCGCGCCAGCTCTTCAGGCGGCCGAGCAGGTCGGCGTCGGGCGGCTGGGCGGGTGCCGAGTCAGCCGCCCGCCCGGCGGAACGGTGCGCCGCGGGACGCCCGCGCCCCGACACCGGCGGTCGCGGGAGCGCCGGCCCCGGGAGCGCCAGCAGCGGCCGGCTCTCCGCGCGCATGACGGCGGCGCCGGCCGCGCTGAGGGCCAGGACGAAGGCGCCCGGGCGGCCGCCCTCGATGCCGCGACGCTCCAGGAGCGACCCGTCCACCAGCGCGTCCAGGAGCCCCTTGATCTCCTCGATCGTCATGTCGCCGAGCCTGCCGTGGGTTGGAAGCCGGTCGAGGCCGCGCTCGACGATCGGCCGGCCGCGGCTGCCGACCAGGACCTGGGCGATGCGCTCCGTCCCGAAGCGGGCCGGCAGGCGGGCCACCGCCGACAGGGCGATGCGGACCCGCTCGAACTCGCGGTCGTCCAGCGGGCGTTCGGCGGCGCTCCGCCAGCCGAGACAGACATCGCAGGTGCCGCAGCGCGGCAGCGCCCCGCCGCGGCCGGCGCCGGCGAAATAGTCATAGATGAAACGGGTCCGGCACCCCTTGCCGAACGCGTAGCTGAGCATGGTGTCGAGACGGGCCCGGTCGCGGCGGGCCTTGTCGGCCTGGAGATCGAAGTCGATCGGCGGCTCGCCCGCCCCGGGCGCCAGGCCCCGGCTCTCGGCCGCGCGGCGCAGCAGGCGGGCCGCGGTCGCCGCGGCCATCGCCTCGGCGCCCCCCGCCGCCGGACCGGTGACCGCGACCGCCTCGATTCCGTCGTCCGCCACGCCGTCGCCGAGCAGCGCCCACACCCGGCGGAACATCGCCGGGGATGGATTCGACCCGGCCAGGAAGAACTCCTGCGTCCGTACATCGGCCGGCGAGAACAGCAGTGTCCCGCGCGCCGGCCGGCCGTCCCGCCCGGCGCGCCCGACCTCCTGGTAGTAGGCCTCGATGCTGCCCGGCACGTCGACGTGGGTCACGAAGCGGAGATCGCTCTTGTCGACCCCCATGCCGAAGGCGTTGGTGGCGGCGATGGCGTCGAGCCGGCCCGCGAAGAAATCATCCTGCACGCGGATGCGCTCGGCATCGCCCAGCCCGGCGTGGTACCGCCCGGCCCGCAGGCCGCGCGCCTCGAGATGCTCCGACCAGAGATCGACGTTCTTCCGGGTCGCGGCGTAGACGATGCCGGGCGGCCCGACCTCGCGCAGCAGGCGATCGAGGGCGGCGGCCTTGTCGGCGCGCGACCGGCAGGCCTCGACCGACAGCGTCAGGTTGGGGCGCTCGAACCCGGTCACCACCTCGAGCGGATCCGACAGTCCGATCTGCCGGGCGATGTCGGCGCGGACTTCCGGAGTCGCGGTGGCGGTGAAGGCGGCGGCCGCGACCCCGAGCTGCCGCCGGAGGTCACCGAGCCGCCGGTAGTCCGGCCGGAAATCGTGCCCCCACTGGCTGATGCAGTGCGCCTCGTCGACGACCAGCCGGACGATGCGGGCCCGGGCCAGGGCGGCGCGGAACGGGGCGCTGGCGAGGCGCTCCGGCGCGACGTACAGCAGCCGCAGCCGGCCGGCCGCCAGGTCGGCCTCCGCCGCGGCGCGCTCCGCCGCTCCGAGACCCGAGTGCACCGCGGCCGCCGCGTGGCCGTGCGACCGCAGACCGTCGACCTGGTCCTTCATCAGCGCGATGAGCGGCGACACCACCACGGTCGTGCCGTCGAGCAGCAGGGCCGGCAGCTGGAAACAAAGCGACTTGCCCGACCCGGTCGGCATGACCGCCACCAGGTCCCGCCCCTCCAGGACCGCGGCGGCCGCCTCCTGCTGTCCCGGCCGGAAGCGGTCGAACCCGAACCGGTCGTGCAGGGCGCGGAGCAGACGTTCGGGCGACGTTGCGGGGGGAATGGTCACGCGGCGATTATAAGTTGGAAGCGGGCGGCGGCCCCGGCAGCGTCACGTCCGCGGCTTGACGATGACCCCCTTGCCGGTCTTGCCGTTCATCGCCACCCGGACCGGCGCGTCCAGCCGGATGTGACGGACGAACCCGGTATCCTCCATCGCCGGCTGGCCCGCCAGCCAGTCCCAGTCGATGAACCCGTCGCCGTCCTGCGGGTTGATGGTGAAGTAGCCGACATTGAGGGACGTGAGGTTCTGGAAGAAGTGGGTCCCCTGCGACGGGGTGACGCGCAGATCCTTGAACCCCGATTCGACGATCACCCGCGCTCCGGCGATCTGGTACCACATCACCGGGATGCCGAGGTGACGGTCCATCGAGCCCCAGCGCCCGACGCCGACGAGCAGGTAGGGGATCCCCCCCTCCTGAAGCTTCGAGTTGATGCGGGCCACCTGCTCGGCGACCTCGACGCTGCGCAGCCGGTCGAAGCGCTCGCTGTCCACCACCACCAGGTCGCGCAGGTCGCCGAGGGTGCCGTGGCCGAGCACCGAATCGCTCCGACACAGGATGCTCCCCTCGGGCGCCTCGGTGATCTCCGTCCCCGCCGACTCGCCCGACAGGGTCAGGGGGCGCATCTGCAGAAAGCCGAATTCGGCCGGCGCGCCGGCCGGTACCGACAGGTTGACGGCAAACTCGATCTCCACCTCGGTCCCGGTCCCGAAGCGAATCCGAAGCGCGTCAGCTCGGCCCCGTCCGGTCCGCCCGGCGGCCCCTTGCGGGAAAGATCGAGCGCGAAGAACTCCCGCTGCGAATTCGACAGGAAGGCTTCGGGCGAGGAGAGCGCCAGCACGTTTCTGGGATGCCTCGGGCTGAAGCGCAGGCAGGCATCCCCTTCGACGACCGTCCTGCCGAGCCCCAGCGCCACGGCGGCGATCCCGTCCTCGACCTTCATCGGCGCGGAAGGGTAGACGTTGTGCGACCGGGCCACGCCGGAGAAATCCGGGTAGAAGCGGTCGCCGTGCGGCGCGCCGACCATCTTCTGGATGATGACCGCCATCTTCTCCTGCTCGAGGCGGAACGGCGTCATCCTCAGGAAAATCTTCGCCTGCTGCGAGAAGGTGGAGGCGTAGACGCTCTTGATGGCGGCCAGCAGATCGTCGAGCCGCCGCTTCAGCGGGCCGCGGTTGGGGACCATGACGGTCCGGTAAATGCCCGCCAGCGCCTGGCTCGGCGAGTCCTCCAGGAGCCCCGAGGACCGGACCGCGAGTGGATACGTCGCGCGTTCCAGGAACGATCGGAGGTCGCGGAGCGCCTCCCGCGGGAAGCGGCCGGCCGCGAACCGGCCGCCGATCTCCTTTTCGGAGGCGGCGCCGAGGGCGAAGTCGTACAGCCGGTTCTCCTCCAGGAACTGATCGAAGATGTCGGTCCCCAGCACGACCGACGGCGGCACCTGGATCTGGATGTCGGGGAAGTGCGAGGCGACATCGGTCTCCAGCAGGAGGCGGTTGACGAACGCCAGGCCGCGCGCCTTGCCTCCCAGGGAGCCGGCGCCGATCCGCACCATGCTGATCGACGGGTCGTCCCCCGCCCGCCGGAAATCGGCCACCACGGCGCGATCGCGGGCCAGGCGGTAGGCGCTGATCGCCTGCACCAGGTCCTGGCGCAGGTCCTCGACCGTCGGGTAGTCCGCGAGCTTGCGCGGCCGCAGCCGGCCGGCCAGGGTGTACTCGGTGCGCGCCTTGAGCCACATCGAGAAATGGTTGCGCCCGGCGTGGTAGGCCAGGCACTCGGCCGGCACGGTCCTGAGCTTCTCCAGCAGGGTCTTGAGATCGGCGGCCCGGTCGATCTCCGTCCCGTCCGGCATCCGGAAGACGAAATCCCCGAAGCCGAACTGCTTCAGCAGCACCTCGCGCAGGCGGTGCAGCAGCAGCGGCGAGCCCTTCAACAGGAACGAGGCGTTCAGGCCGGCGGCGACCGCCTCGTTCTCCGGGATGCTCGACTGCATGACGATCGGGATGTCGGGCCGGATGGCGTGGATCCGCGACACCAGCTCGACGCCGGCGCGCCGATCGAGGCGGCCTTCGCGCGGGAATTCGAAGTCGGACAGGATGCCGAGGATGTTCTCCTCGTAGGTCTCGAAATAGCTCCAGGCCGCCTCGAAGTTCTCGCACAACAGGATCTTCGGACGGGCCCGCATGCGCAGCATCTTCTGGGACAGGTTGAGCCCCTCGGAGATGAGCCGCTGCGAGTGCTCCATCAGCTCGGAATAGATGACCGGGAGAAACGACGAGTAGTAGCGGATGCTGTCTTCCACCACCAGGATCGCCGGGACCCCCATCCGGCCGGTGTCCCGGCGCAGGTTGATTCGATCCTCCTGGTCCTTCACCATCGCCAGCAGGATGCGGACGTCCCCCTGCCAGAGGAACACCCGATCGATGTCGCCGCGCCGGTGGTGGCGCAGGAACTCGACCATCTCGCGATGGTTGTAGGCGAGCAGCACGACCGGGATCCCGAGACCGGCCTCCTTCACCCGCCTGGCCAGCTCGGCGGCGTTCATGTCGCCGAGCTGGATGCTGGTGATGATCATGTCGTAGCCGCCCTCGTCCCGCGCCATCGCCAGCGCCTCTTCGCCGCCGCTGACGCGAATCAGGTCGGGGTTTTCGTTGAGGCGCAGGTCCGCGAATTGACGCACCAGCGCCTCGTTGAGGTGGCCGTCCTCGGTGAGGATGAAGGAGTCGTACAGACTGCTGACCAGCAGGATGTGACGCACCCGGTGGCGCATCAGGTCCTGAAAAATGCGGGCGCGACCACGGAACCTGGTCGCGCCCGGCTGGCTTCCGGCTGTCGTCATCGCGGTGGGGCTTTCAGAGCCGGTCCGAATCCGCGGACCGGCTCCTAGACGATCCCCTGGTCCATCATCGCGTCGGCCACCTTGAGGAAGCCGGCGATGTTGGCGCCGTTCACGTAGTTGCCGGGCGTGCCGAACCGCTCGGCCGCCTCGATGCAGGACTTGTGGATGCTCTTCATGATCATCTGCAGGCGGTTGTCCACTTCCTCGCGGGTCCAGCCGTAACGCATGCTGTTCTGCGCCATCTCCAGGCCCGACACCGCGACCCCGCCGGCGTTGGCCGCCTTCCCCGGACCGTAAAGGATGCGCGATTCCAGGAAGACGGCGACGCCGTCGAGCGTCGTCGGCATATTGGCGCCTTCGGACACCAGGTAGACGCCGTTCTTCACCAGCTGCTGGGCGTCCTTCGCGTTGATCTCGTTCTGGGTGGCGCTTGGGAAGGCGCACTCGGCCTTGTGCTTCCACAGCGGATTGTGATCGAGCGACGGATTCGCCGGGGTGAAGACCGCGCCCTTGTACTTTTCGGCGTACTCCTTGATGCGGCCGCGCCGGACGTTCTTGAGATTGATCACGAACGCCAGCTTCTCCTTGTCGATGCCCTGCTCGTCGAAGATGTAACCGCTCGAATCGGACAGGGTCAGCGCCCGCGCGCCCATCTGCTGGAGTTTCTCGACGGTGTACTGCGCCACGTTGCCGCTGCCCGACACCAGGCACTGCTTCCCCTTGAGCGTCTCCTTGCGGGTCGCCAGCATCTCGGAGGCGAAGTAGACGGAGCCGTAGCCGGTGGCCTCGGGACGGATCAGCGAGCCGCCCCAGTTGAGTCCCTTGCCGGTCAACACACCGGTGAACTCGTTGGCCAGGCGCTTGTACTGGCCGAACAGGAAGCCGATCTCACGACCGCCGACGCCGATGTCGCCGGCCGGCACGTCGGTGTTCGGCCCGATGTGGCGGAACAACTCGGTCATGAAGCTTTGACAGAAGCTCATGACCTCGTTGTCGCTCTTCCCCTTCGGATCGAAATCCGATCCGCCCTTGCCGCCACCCATCGGCAGCGACGTCAGCGAGTTCTTGAACACCTGTTCGAAGGCCAGGAACTTGAGGATGCCGAGGTTGACCGAGGGATGGAAGCGCAGCCCCCCCTTGTAGGGACCGATGGCGCTGTTCATCTCGATGCGGAAACCCCGGTTGATCTGGACCTCGCCGCGATCGTTGACCCAGGGAACGCGGAACATGATGACGCGCTCCGGCTCGACGATCCGCTCGAGGACCCGGGCGCTCTTGTACTCCGGGTGCTTGTCGAGCACCGGAGCCAGCGACTCGGCGACTTCCTCGACGGCCTGGTGGAATTCCGGCTCGGCGGGATTCTTGGCTTTCACGTCCTTCATGAGGGACGTCACGTACGGATGCATTTTCACAGCCTCCCTGTTGGGGCGGGCGCCCCGGCCACGAACTCGAACGCGAGAATAATGGCAAATCCTGTGCCAGCAACTACTTGGACGGATTGCCCCGAGAGCGCTGGCGGTTCGGAGTCCGGATCATAGTCGAGGTTGCGCCCGAAGGCCTACCCGGGCCGCCACCCCGCAAATTTCGCGGCCGGCGCGCCGGTCAGGCCGTCCGTGGCCCCCGGTTGAGCAGGGCGACGACGACGCCCATGATGACGACGCCGATGGCGTCATAGACGATCTGTTTCACGACCACCGTCCCCGGCCAGGGCTGCACCGCGTAATAGATGAGGTACATGGGGACGGTCATCATCGCAGCCACGGCGAGCCCGAAGCGCACGCCCTGCGCCACCGGCGGTTTCGACGGCTCGCGTCCCTTCAGGTAGATCCAGGTAAACCCGAAGGCGATGAACAGATGGGCCAGCAGCATCCAGGCGAAGTACTGCTGCGCATCGGCTTCCGTCCGCATCAAGTTCGGCAGCTGCGCGTAATCGCCGTGGAGCAGCATGCCGTGCACGACGAACCCCAGCCCCATCGAGACGACGAACATCACGACCACCGAGATCCAGAATCGACCCCCCATCGGGTGCCTCCTTACGTGGTTGACGTGAAGCGCCTCTGCCGTCGCCGGATCCTAATTCATCCCCTGCCGCACGTCGATCAGCACCTGGTCGACGGCGTTGATGCGGATCAATCCGATGCGCGGGAACTCGTAGTCGATGATGACGTAGATGGTGAGCGTTATGATCGCCGCGAAACCGACGATGTGGATCCAGCTGCGGGTCCGTCCTGCGCCCATGCCGTAACCCGCCAGGAGCGCGCAGGTCAGGGCGAGCACGGCCAGCATTGCGAAGACCAGCCCCGGCGGGTGGGTCTGGGCCGCGACTGTGCGCGTTGTGGTGATGTCGATCATCTGGTTGAGCGCCGGCAGGAGCAGCATGCACGCCTGCGGACCGGACGCCGCGCCGCAGGCGGCCCCGGCCGCGGTCCAGATCTCGTTCTGCAGCCGCGCGGAGCGGGCCAGCTCCGCCTTCACCGCTGCGAAGTCGGGAATCGCCCTGTAAACCGCCAGGCGCGAGTCGACGTACCGGCGGAAGCCGTCCCGCAGTCCGGGCTGCGCGGCGGCCGGGAGCAGGTCGACTCTCAGGTACGCGGTGCCGATGGCGTTCGCCTCCTCGACGATCAATCTCCGACGGGCCTCGAAGCGCTCCGCCGCCCCCGAAAAGGTGAACGCGATCAGCAGCCCCAGGAGGGCGAACAACGCGCCCTCAATCGCTCCCAGTCCCGCGCCCTTGTCCTCGGGGTGCTGGATCTTGTGGCGCAACGCCATGCGCCGGCCGGCCTCGAGCAGCACCAGCATGCCGGCGAGCATGCCGGCGATGAGCAGCGCGACGATCGTGCCGGAGGTCATGGCTTGCATCATGAAGTCACCCGTTCTCGTCGAGGAGTCCCTGACGCCGCATCCAGTCGTCGTTATAGATGGTGCTGAGGTAGCGGCTGCCGGAGTCGGGGAAGATGGTGACGATGCGCGCCGGCCGATCGATCCGTCGGACCAGCTCGCGGACGCCCCACAGGGCCGCCCCGCTCGATCCGCCGGCCAGGATCGCTTCGCGGCGCGCCAGCTCCCGGGCGGCCAGGAACGCATCCCGATCGGTGACCTGGATCATGTCGTCGAGCAGCTCGAACTCGGGGCAGCCGATCACTTCCTCGTCGCCGAGCCCCTCGACGAGCCAGCGCCGGCTCTCACCCGCCTGGCGCGTCTTGAAGTAGTTGAAGAAGACCGAGCCGACCGGGTCGACGCCGACGATCCGGATGCGCGGATCCTGTTCCTTGAGGTAGCGGGCGGTGCCGCACAGCGTGCCGCCGGTGCCCATCCCGGCCACCAGGTAGTCGATGCGCCCCTGCATCTGCTGCCAGATCTCCGGGCCGGTGGTGCGATAGTGGGCCTCGCTGTTCTCCCGGTTGTTGTGCTGGTCGGTGAAGAAGGCCCCGGGCGTGTCCCGCGATATCTGAATGGCCTTGCGGTTGTAGCTCTCCGGGTGATCGGGTGGCAGGTCGCCGTCGACCAGGATCAGATCGACACCCATGGCCCGGAGGCAATCCAGCTTCTCCTTGCTGGTCTGGCGGCGCACCACCATGCGGCAGCGCAGCCCCTCGAGGACCGCCATCATCGCCAGCCCCATGGCGGTGTTCCCCGAGGAGTTCTCGACGACGACATCGCCTGGGGCGAGCCGGCCCTCGCCGCGCGCCTTGTCGATCATGAAGCGGGCGATGCGGTCCTTGACGCTCCCCATCGGGTTCATGAACTCGATCTTCGCGAAGGCCTCGCCGGCATAGCCGTCGAGCGCCCGGCCGAGGCGGACCAGCGGCGTCCAGCCGACCGCTTCGGAGATCTTGTCGTAGACGCGGAGGTCGTTCACGGCCCGCTACTATACGCCGGAAGATTCCGGTTGATCGATCCCGGCGGGACGCCGGCTCAGCCCTGCGGCAGGGTCGCAGGGCGCACGCCGACGGGGCGCGTCGGCTGAGTCCGGACCGGTGACCGGCCCGGTTGCGGCGCCGGGGCGCGCAGTTGCTCGTAGAGCGCCCCCCACGCCACCAGCATCCACGCCCCGCCGACCAGCCAGCCGAGCACCGGCACAACCATGATGGAGAGGCCGATCAGGCCGAGGAGCAGCATCCGGCCGAGCACGCCGAAGAACTGTCCCTTGACCGCCCTGGCGCTCGCGGCGAGCGAAGCGAACGCCCCCGTGCGCTCGCGCGCGAAGGCCCATGCGGCAAATCCGAGCCAGACGCCGAGGATCAGGCCGGGCAGCACGAGCAGCAGCATTCCAACTTGAAGCAGCGCCTGCTGCACGACGAACAGCGCGACGAACGCGTAGCCGCGGTCCTTCCCCTTCCGCAGCGACGCGCCGAAACGCGGCGCGGGATCGACAGACGCATGGATCGCCGCGAGCAGGACCCAGCAGTAGATTCGCAACGCCACGAACGCGGCAAGCACGTTGAACAGCGTCAGGGCACCCTGCGATGCGTCCCAGAGATAGCCGAGCTTGCGCGGGTCGAGCATCACCCGGCCGAAGGCCTCCCATCCCTGCAGGAACCCGAGGCACACGACCGCCAGCGCGTAGACCAGGACGACGCCGATCGCGATCAGGGCCCAGCCGAAGATGAACAGCAGGGACAGCGTCAGGACGCGGTCCTTCAGGCGGGAGAAGCTGTCGCTCACCCACGCGCCGACCGGTTGGAGCGTCACACTCGTCATCGTCGTTCCTCCCCGGGGTCCTCGGGTCGGGAGCGCCTGCGGCGTCCGCGACACCGCCCCGGCTGCGGAACGTAGGGCGGCGGAACCGCGCGGTCAAGCGGGCGCGCCCCGGTCGTCGCTTCCGCGCCGCGCGCGGTGGCCGCCCTTGTCGGCGCACCGGACCGGGCTCATGTTTACGGATCGATGCGACCCGTGACGTTGACCGCCGGGATCGTGCTGGGGGCCGCGATCTGCGCCCTGCTCTCACCCCTGTTCGTCTATGTCGTCCTGGGGCTCATCGTTCCGGTGATGCTGTTTCTGACCGCGGTGGTGATCGTGTACCCGGGAAGGACGATGAAAGACGGGACGCCCAAGCTTTCCGCGCTGCGCCAGATCGGCGCAATGCTCGTGGTCGTGATCGGCATGACGGCACCGTTCCGCGCCATGATGGTGCTCGTCTACCGCCACGTCCCGCCGATTCTCGAGAGGCTCGATGGCTTCCTGGAGCCGGGCGTGCGCGCCTTCGGGTCCGGCTTCGTGCCGCGGCTCGACCTCGCCTGGGCGATCGGCGGTCTCGTCGTCATCCTCGGCTTCAGCATCCTCGATGGCGCCTGGCGCCTGCTGACGGTGCGCCAGATCGAAAGCCTGCCGACGGCGCGCATCCGGTCGGTCGCCCTCGGGCTGGCCGAGCTGCGCGGCGTGGCGCGGCCCGTCGAGCCGGACGCCGACCCGGGCGCGCCGCTGCTGCGCTATGCCCGGGAGCGTCAGGGCGATTCGGTGGCGATCAAGGAGGAGAAGCGGCCGTTCTTTCTCGAGGACGCGACCGGCCGCATCCTGGTCGATCCCCGCGGCGGCGCCTTTTCGGTCCAGCTCGACGCCGCGCATCGAGAGGGCGTCCTCCCGAGGCGCATCTTCGGCGCGCGCCTCCGCGAAATCCTTCTGAGCCGGCGGATCAGGCCGACGTCCGCGGGTCTCCCGGAGGCGGTGCTCCTTCCGGGGGACGAGGTCTACGTCATCGGCACCGTCGCGGTCGACGACGGGCGCGCCGGCGGGAAGGTCATCGGCCCGCGACCGGGTGCCGCCGGCAGCTTCCGGTTCTACGACGTGTTCTTCCTCGGAGACCGCCAGGAGCCGGAGGTGCGTCGTTACTTCTTCTCCGGCATCCGTCACGCCATCGTCGCCGCCGTCGCCATGGTCGCTCTGTGCGCGACGCTCGCCTGGCAGGCCAACGAGGGACGACGGAACATGCCCGCGGCTTACGGCTACCCCTCCGGCCAGGCGCCTTAGTCCCCCCGCACCGGCGTCGGCAGTTCCTGTAAGATCCCGCCCGGTCGGGAGGTCAGCGATGGGCAAGGGACGATTGGAGGCGTTCAGCGACGGCGTCATCGCCATCATCATCACCATCATGGTGCTGGACTTGATCACCGGCTCCGCATGAGACGCTCCTTGAACTGGACGCGGTTCGCGGGGCAGGTCCAGAAGGACCTGAAGCTCTGGCTCGCCTGCGTCGGGATTCTCGGCTTCTTCCGGCTCTGCCTGATCCTGCTGTTTCGCGACCAGCTGGAGGAGGGGACGCGCCCGGCGGAGGTCCTCGTCGCCCTGGCGAACGGCGCCCGCTTCGATTCGCACACGGCCGGCATCGCGGTGATTCCGCTCGTGCTCCTGAGCTTCGCCTGCCTGCGCTTCGACCTCGAACGGGTGGCGGACCGGGTGCGGGTCGCCGTCGGCGTCGGCTTCTTCGCGCTCACCAGCGCCCTGGGTCGCATCGACATCGGCTACTTCAGGGAGTTTCACGACCAATTCAACTCCTTCGTGCTCGCCGTACTGTTCGACGACCGGAGCGCCATCCTCACGACCATCTCGAAGGAGTACTCCCTGGTCCGGGAGGCGCTGGTCGGCGCCGCGTGGATGGTCGCGGGGGGCGCTCTCGTCGCGTGGTGGCTCCGATCGCCGTTCCGGCGTCCCGGTCCGCTGTCCCTCGTCGCCCGCTCCTCCGCGGCCAAGTTGCTCCTGGTAGCCATTGTCGTCTTCTCCTGCACGGTCGCGGCGCGCGGTTCGGTCGGACGAAGACCGGTCGAGAAGAAGGATGCCGCCATCTCCAGCGACTCCTTTCTCAACAAGGTGATGCTCGATCCATACACGGCGCTGCGGTACGCCTGGATCACCCACCGGAGGCTGTCGGGGTCGCGCGGTCTCGAGTCGTTCCTCCCGGACGAGGACATCGCCGCCGCCGCCCGCCGCGTCGCGGTGACGGCAGGCCCCCTGGCGGATCTCGACGATGCGCTGGCGCGCGATGCCGCCGGCCCGAAGGGCGCCGTCCCCCGCCATCTGTTCCTGGTGCTCATGGAGAGCCTCGACAGCTGGCCGATGATGGAACGCTACGCGTCGCTGGGACTGGTCGAGAATCTCAAGACCATGGCCGGCGACGGGATCTGGATCCGGAATTTCCTCCCGGATTCCGACGGCACCATGAAATCGTTCTCGACCATCATCACCGGGCTGGCCGACGCGGGGCTGATGACCAATTACCAGCCGACCGCCCGTCAGCCGTACCCGTCCTCGCTCGCGGCGATCTTCAGCCGGCTGGGGTATAGGACCCGGTTCTTCTACAGCGGCTTCGCCTCGCGGGAGCGCATCGGCCCGTTCGCCGCGGATCAGGGGTTCGAGGAGGTCTATTGCGGCGGGGACATCGGCGGCTGGGCGCAGGGCAATGAATGGGGGGTCGACGACGAGTACCTCTACCGGTTCGTCCTCGAGACGGTACGCGACGACCGGCCGAGCTTCAACCTGATCCTCACCGCGTCCAACCATCCTCCCTACGATGTGGACATTTATGGCAAGGGGTTCCCGCTGCGCGAGCTGCCCGAGGCGTTCTCGCGAGGCAACGCCAC
>JAGYID010000209.1 GCA_018606725.1 Acidobacteriota bacterium | reverse complement strand
CTGCGCCGCGTAGCTCGACATCTGCCCGAAGCCGTTGGTCATGACGTCGAACAGGTAGCCGACCGGCTGGCGCCGCAGCCGGTCGATGTGGAAGCTCGGCGGCGCCTTGAAGCCGCGCTGCACGATCATGCCGCGCCCGTCGCCGACCCGGCTGTGGCACGGCGAGCAGAAAATGTCGAACCGCTCCCGGCCGCGCAGCAGCAGCGTCCGGCTCAGCTCCATCGGAAGCGCGCTCACGAACCGCCCGCCGGCGTCGATGCCGGTCTGGAACTTCCGGTCGTCGCGCAGCTGGCCGCGCGCCACCGTGCCGGCGACCGGCGGCCGCGCCCCCTGGCCGTCCTCGAAGAAATCGCTCGACGCCAGCGGCTTGATCTTCGGCTGATTGAACATGTCCTGCCGGCAGCCGGCGGCCGCCAGCGCCACGGCGCAGACCAGAAGCGCGCCCGCGCGCCTCACGACTCGACCTCCGAGATTTCCGTCGGGCCGAGGCTCTTCAGGAAGTTGCGTGTCACCACCGGGTCGAACTTCCGGTCGCGCGCCTCGATGCACAGGAAGTAGCGGTCGCGCGACGCCAGGGCGAAGCGCTCGACGTTGAACACCGGGTGGTGCGGCATCGGCAGGCCGTTGAGCGCCAGCATGCCGAGCACCGCGAAGGCGCCGGCGACCAGGACGGTCATCTCGAAGGTCACCGGGATGAACGCCGGCCACGAGTTGTACGGCCGGCCGCCGATGTTCAGCGGATAGGCCACCGCCGCCACCCAGTACTGCAGGCCGTAGCCGGCGAGCGCCCCGATGATGCCGCCGATCAGGACCAGGAGCGGCACGCGCGACTTGTGATGCCCGAGCGCCTCCCAGGCCGCCTCGATCGGGAACGGCGCGTAGGCATCCATACGCCGGTAGCCGGCGGCGTGCGCCTTCTCGGTCGCATCGACCAGCTCCTGGGGCGAGCGGAACTCGGCCATCAGGCCGTAGACGCGGGGCGCCCGGCTCACTTCGGCTCCTCCTCCACCTTCGCCTCGGGCAGCATGGTGCGCATCTCGAAGATCGAGATCATCGGCAGGAAGCGGATGAACAGGAACATGAGCGCCGCGAACAGCCCGAGGGTGCCGACGAAGGTCGCGACGTCCCAGATGGTGCCGTGGTACATGCCCCATGACGACGGCAGGAAGTCGCGGTGCAGGCTGGTGACGATGATGACGAAGCGCTCCAGCCACATGCCGATGTTGACGATGATGGCGATGACGAACAGGAAGGCCGGCGAGCTGCGCGCCCTCTTGATCCACAGGAACTGCGGCGCCAGGATGTTGCAGGCGATCAGCGCCCAGAACTGGAAGGCGTACGGCCCCAGGGCGCGGTTGGCGACCATGTAGACCTCGTACGGGTCGTCGCCGTACCACGCCAGGAAGAACTCGATCATGTAGCCGTAGGCGACGATCAGCCCGGTCGCCAGCATGACCTTCGCCATGTTCTGCAGATGGCGCGCGGTGATGAAGTCCTGGAGCCCGAACAGGGCCCGCAGCGGGATCGCCAGCGTCAGGACCATCGCGAAGCCCGAGTAGATCGCTCCCGCGACGAAGTACGGCGGGAACACCGTCGAGTGCCAGCCGGGCAGGACGCCCGAGGCGAAGTCGAACGACACGACGCTGTGCACCGACACGACCAGCGGCGTGGCCAGCCCCGCCAGCATCAGGTAGGCCGAGTCGTAGTTG
Organism: Acidobacteriota bacterium; assembly: GCA_018606725.1. Taxonomy (GTDB): domain Bacteria; phylum Acidobacteriota; class Polarisedimenticolia; order Gp22-AA2; family Gp22-AA2; genus JAGYID01. Next base: position 1,390 of record JAGYID010000209.1, on the reverse strand, counting down.
TGCCAGTGCCGCGCCGAGCCGCGCCAGCCCATCGCCAGCATCCCGTAGATGATCCTGGCGGCGGGGTTCTTCGTCCGGTCGCGCAGCGTCGCCAGGTCGGGGATCAGCCCGACGAACCAGAACAGGAACGAGATGGTGGCGTAGGTCGACACCGCGAACACGTCCCACACCAGGGGGCTGCGGAACTGCGGCCACACCCCCATGGTGCTCGGGTACGGGAACAGCCAGTAGAACACCCACGGCCGGCCGAGGTGCAGCAGCGGGTAAAGCCCGGCGCAGCCGACGGCGAACAGCGTCATCGCCTCGGCGAAGCGGTTGATCGAGTTGCGCCAGTGCTGCCGCAGCAGCAGCAGGATGGCGGAGATCAAAGTGCCGGCGTGGCCGATCCCGATCCACCAGACGAAGTTGGTGATGTCCCAGCCCCAGCCGACCGGGATGTTGACGCCCCAGATGCCGACGCCCTTGGCGAACAGATAGGCGATGGCGTACAGCAGCATCATCACCAGCAGGAAGGCCACCGCGAAGCCGGCGTACCACCAGCGCGGCGTCTTCTTCAGCACGACTTCGCTGATCTTGTCGGTGACCGTCCCGGAGGTGTAGCCGGGGGAAATCAGCGCCGGGCGCTCCGGGGTCGCGTGCGGGTCGGTCACGAGCGCTCCGCGTCGGGATTCGGGTTGGTGATCTTCGCCAGGTAGGTGGTGCGCGGCCGGGTGTTGAGCTCTTCCAGAACGCCATAGCCTGTCGGCGCCGCTTTCCAGGCAGCGACCTTCGAGCCCTTGTCGTTGATGTCGCCGAAGACGATCGCCTGGGTCGGGCAGGTCTGCTGGCAGGCGGTCTGGATGTCGCCGTCGCGGATGTCGCGGTCCGCCTTCTCGGCGTCGATGCGCGCCGCATTGATCCGCTGCACGCAGTAGGTGCACTTCTCCATGACGCCGCGCGACCGCACCGTGACGTTCGGGTTGCGCTGCAGCTTCAGCACCGGGGTCTTCTCGTCGCTGTACTGCAGAAAGTTGAAGCGTCGCACCTTGTACGGGCAGTTGTTCGAGCAGTAGCGGGTGCCGACGCAGCGGTTGTACACCATGTCGTTGAGCCCTTCGCTGCTGTGCACCGTCGCGCCGACCGGGCAGACGACCTCGCACGGCGCCTGCTCGCAGTGCATACACATCACCGGCTGGTGGTGGATCGCCGGGTCGTCCAGGCTCCCCTCGTAGTAGCGATCGATGCGCAGCCAGTGCATCTCGCGGCCGCGACCGACCTGGTCCTTGCCGACCACCGGGATGTTGTTCTCGGCCTGGCAGGCGACGACGCAGGCGTTGCAGCCGGTGCAGACCGACAGGTCGATCGCCAGGCCCCAGGCGTGCCCGTCGTACTTGAAGCCGGGGAAGAACGA
>JAGYID010000118.1 GCA_018606725.1 Acidobacteriota bacterium | reverse complement strand
CGCCGAGCCGGGCCGGGGCATCAGCAAACGGGCCTGGGAAGAGTTCGAGAGGACGTACGAGATGATCGAGGCGCTGCCGCTGGAGGTTCTCTGCGACAAATACTTCAGCGAGGCGTACAAGAAGGAAATCAACGATCGGACCGGCGGTTGAGCGGAGGACGCATGCTGAGTCACTCGGGCGGATGGCGGATGGCTCTCGTCGCCGTCGTCATGGCGACGGCGATGGCGACGGGGAGTTGCACGACGATGAAGAAGGTGATCCCCGGTGGCGAGCCGAGCGTCAAGCTCGTCGCGGGGCAGGAGCTGAACGTCAAGAGCGACGGGACCTCGCTGGGGTCGCTGCACGTGCGGGCCTACCTCCTGAAAGACGCGACCGGCTTCCGCGCCCTCTCGTACGAGGACCTCTGGGGACAGCGCAAGCTCGACAAGGACGCGGCGGTCCTCGACATGCAGGAGGACGTCGTGACCTCCTCGTCGGAGAAGAAGCTGAGCCTGAAGCCGAAGAAGGGAGCGGAGGAAGGGAAGTTCATCGCCGTCCTGGCGGGATACGCGCAGCCGGAAGGCGACACCGCCTGGAGGCAGGTCATGGATATCGACAGCAAGCGCAACACGGTGGAGATCGTCCTGGGGCCGAAGGGAATGCGTCCGGCCACGGTGAAGTGACATGACTCAGCATCGTTCGCTGCACTGGCGCGAGGGGATGTTCGTCCGCAGCCACCATTTCCAGCAGTGGGACCTGCACCTCGCCGAAAAGCTGAAGCAGTTCATCGAGCAGGTCGAGCCGGACTCCTGGGGGGTCGGGAACCTCGCGGTCAACGACGGCGCCCTGCAGGAAGAGCGCTTCGAGATCGATCAGGCCCTTCTCGTCTTCCGGGACGGCTCGGTCGTGAGCTATCCCGGAAACGCCGGCAAGGCCACGCCCGCGTCGCGCGAGTTCCGCGGGCGGCTGCAAGGGGCCGGTGCCCGCCTGGGGGTGCACCTCGGGATCCGTCGCATGAACCGCGACGCGCCGAACGTCGCCGAGCCGGGGGATCCGGCCGGTGGCGCGCCGACCCGCTACGTGATCTACCGGGACCCGGAAGGGGTCACCGATCTCAACACGGGCGCCAACACCCAGCCCCTCGAGTTCCTGGAATACGATCTGCGCATCCTCTTCGATGGCGACGACACGCAGGGCTTCGACACGATCAAGGTGGCGGAGATCAAGCGCGGCACGCAGCAGGCGAGGCCGTACGAGTTGTCGGAGGACTACGCGCCCCCGAGCCTGCGCGTGGGCGCCAGCCGGGTCCTCAAGAAGCTGACGAACGGCGTCCTGCAGCACGTCCATCGCACCCTGGCCAGCATCCAGCGCGACAAGCCCAGGACCCTCGGCGCCGAGACCGGCACGACGCGGACGCTGTGGGAGGCGTTGCGCTCGCAGACGCTGCACGCGTACTACCCCGTCCTGGCCGCCAATCTGGACGACGGACGATGCCACCCGAGAGCAGCGTTCGAGATGATCGCGTCGCTGGGCGGGGCGCTGAGCGCCGGCTGGGAGGACTGCGATCCGCTCAAGCAGCCGAAATACGATCACGCCCAGCCGGCCCAGTCGTTCGGGCCGCTGTGCGAGCTGGTGGTGGATCTCCTCGGTCGCCTGTACCCCGCCGAGTACCAGATCGTCGAGCTCGAGAGGGACGGGGAGTTCTTCAGCGCCCAGATCGCGCCGGCGTTCCTCGAAAAGGGAGCCAGGCTGTTCATCATGGTGCGGACGACCCGGGTCGCCGAGCACGTGGTCACCGATCTGCGGCCGGTGATGAAGGTCGGATCGCGCAACCGCATCCAGGATCTGTGGAAGAAGCGGCTGGCCGGCGTCCCTGCGGAGGCGTGTCCCGCGCCCGGGGAATATCCGGCAGAAACGGGCCAGGTCTTCTTCCGGCTGGCGCCGTCCGGGGATGAGTGGCGCGCCATCGAGTCGGAGGCAAGCCTCGCGGCCTACATGCCGTTCGGCGATCCGGCCGGCTCCGCCAGCCTCATCCTCATCCGACCGGTGGTGCCGAAATGAGAGGCCGTGACGATCTGTTTGACGAGACACCGGCACCGGCCGCGCCGCGCGCCAAACCCCAGGGACGCGAGCGCGCGCGCGTCCCGACGCCGCAGGAGAGCTCGGGGGGCAGCCTGATCGACGCGGCGCGCCCCGTGCTGGAGGCGGTCCTCCTCATGAACCGCGCGGCGCAGGGGTTCGATCCGACCCATTCCGAGTTTCGCAGGACGGTGAACAACGCCCTGGAAGAGTTCCGCCTCCAGGCCCGTCGGATGGGCATCCTCGACGAGGAGGTCCAATCGGCGCTCTATGCCCTGGTGTCGTTCGCCGACGAAATGGTCTCGGCCTCCAACTGGTCCGGACGGGATCAATGGGAGGCGCAATCCCTGGAGCAGGAGCGCTTCAAGTCGAGCCTGGCGGGACAGAAATTCTTCGAGAACATCGACGCCCTGCGGGACTCGCAGAAGCAGGTGCTCGAGACCTATTACGTCTGCCTGATGCTCGGGTTCGAAGGAGGCTATCGGGGGGACGAGCCGGAGAAGCGGCGCGAGCTGGGGGCGCGCGTCGAGGCGTTGCGCCGCCGTCTCGGCGTGCCGGTCCCGAGCTGGGATCGTCCGATTTTCGACGAGGCCTACAAGCCGTTGCGTTCGAGCGAGCGCGCCCAGCGCGTCATGGGGCGGTTCTGGCTGTTCCTCGGAGGAGCCAGCGGCCTCGCGGCCGTGGTCGGGTACTTCGTCTACTGGCTGATCCTTCTGATGAAAGCGGGCGAGAGCGCCTCCCACCTGAGAGGAGGGTGAGACATGCTGTCCAGACTCTTCCGGCCTCAGGTCTTGATCCCCACCATGACCGTGTCCGCGACGGGCGGCATCGGCCTGCTGGGCGGCAGCCTGGGGATCCTGTCGTGGGACTGGGTTCTCTTCCTGATCATCGGCGTCGTCGTGCTGGTCCTGCTGTTTCTCCTCGCGTGGTGGATCATGCGCCGGCAGCAGGCGCGGAGTCTCTCGGAAGAGCTGGTCAAGCGCCAGGAGCGCAACCTCGCCACCGCCAGCCCGCACGAACAGTCCGACCTGCGGCCCGTCATCGAGGATTTCAGAAAGAACATCGCCTACCTTCGCTCGCTCAAGAAGAAGAACGGCATCCCGGCGATCTACTACCTGCCCTGGTACATGATCATCGGCGCCCCGTCGTCGGGGAAGAGCGTCCTTCTCAAGGGAACGGGGTTCAAGTTCTGCGTCAACGACACCCCGCTGAAGGAGGGGGGCACGCTCCACTGCGACTGGTGGTTCACCAACCAGGGCATCTTCTTCGACACGGCCGGCCGTCTCTCGGTCCAGCAGGCGGGCGCCGCCGACCGGAAGGAGTGGGAGCAGCTCCTCAAACTGCTGCGCCGCTTCCGGCGCAAGCGGCCGGTCGACGGCATCATCATCACCGTCGAGGCCAACTTCCTGCTGGGCAAGACCGAGCGCGAGATCCAGGCCTACGCCCGGCAGATGCGGGAGCGCATCGACGAGACCACCAAGTCCCTGCGCCTGCGCATGCCGATCTTCGTGGCGGTCACCAAGTGCGACCTGGTCGAGGGGTTCAAGGAGTTCTTCGACACGCTTCCGGAGAGCGCCCTCGGACAGATCCTCGGCTGGACCAACGAGACGCTGGTCTACGAAGGGACCGAGCAGGTGCAGGAGGCTTACCGCGCGATCGCCGGCCGGCTCAGCGCCCTGCGCCCCGCCTTCCTGGAGGCGGCCAACTCGCGCGAGACGCGCCGGCTGATGTTCCCGTTCCCGGAGGAGTTCGAGAATCTGGGCGATCCGCTGGCCGGCTTCCTGGACGGTCTCTTCAGGGGCGACATGTACTCCCGCTCCCCGATGCTGGCCGGCTTCTACCTCACCAGCGGGACGCAGGAAGGGACGACCGTGTCCCGCTACTTCCGCCGCGTCGGCGAGCAGCTCGGCCTCCCGTCCGAGGCGCTGGGCCGGACCTTCGGTGAAGAGGTCGAGCGCCGGCCGTACTTCGTTCTCGATCTGTTCTGGAAGATCATCGCGCCCGCCGTCGGCCTGACGGTGCCGGTGGACAGCGAGCGGGATGCGCGCCGCCGCCTGATCATCGGGATCTCCGCGGTGACCGCGGCCGTGATCTTCGGGATCCTGTCGACGATCTCCTTCCTGCGGAACGGCGCTTATCTCGACACCTACGGCGAGCGGCTCGCGACGAAGCTCGAAAGCGTCCGCGACGCCGGCGAGTCCAGAGACTCGAGCATCGGAGACATCCTCGGGTCGCTCGGCGAGGCCGCCGACACGGTGGACGAGCTCTACCGCCACCCGATCCTGGACAACTGGGGTCTCAACAAGAGAGGCCGCCTGCGAGCCGACGCCCTGGAGACGTACCGCGAGCATTTCCAGGAGTATTTCTGGGCCGGTTTCAGCCCCCTGCTCACCTCCGGTCTCGAGGAGAACCAGAAGGTCACGCTGTCCTGCGAGGGCCGGACGAATCTTCTCCTCGGCTACCTGGGTCTGGTGGGGGCGAAACCGGGCGAGCGTCCGCCCGCGCAGGCGGTGAAGCGAGTGCTCGACACCGTGACGGCCCAGAAGAGCGAGGTCACGGAGCAGGAGAACCTGGCGAAAGCCTGGGCCATCTTCTGGGAGAACAAGCCGGACGAAGGGAGACAGGACGAAGTCGCCGGAGCCGCTCGTGTCGTGGCGGAGGCCTGCCGCGAGGAGGCGAACCCGGTCCAGTACATGCAGTCCCTCCAGAACGACTGCTGGCCGACTCCTTCGGCGGCCTGCTTCGACAGACTGAAAAAAATCGCCGACCTCTCGAAGGATGTGTTCGAGAGCCGTGCCAGGAACTTCGACGAGTTGAAGCGGCAGCTCGACAAGAGAGGCGTGGACGAGGAGACGATCACCGTCGTCAAGGAAGTCCTGGACGACATCAAGAAGGCGACCGGCAGGGGGCGGGGGAGCGGGCTGGTCGATCGGCTCTCACCGGGCGGGGCGCAGGCGGCGGAGACCGGCCGCGATTGCGTCGCGACATATTTCCGGGCGCTCGCGCCCGACCTGAAGGAGCTCGTCAAGTCGGCCAGGACCTCGCACGACCTCCTGGAACGGCAGCGGAGCATGGGATCCGCCGGACAACCCCAACTCGTTCTGGCGGAGTGGACGGGAAAGCTGGCGGAGATCGGACAGTCGCTGAAGACGAACGTGGAGCTTCTCAACGCGGCGTGCGCCGCGGACGAGGTCGTCCTGCGTGCCGATTCGCCGATCCGGATCGCCGACGGCTTCGTGCAGGGGCTGTCCTCGCTGGCGGGCGCCGATGGCGGGCGCAGGTCGTTCACGAAGGGGGAGTGGACCTCCACCTGCGAGCGATTGACCACCGCCAAGCAGGCGCTTGTCCTCGGGGGCGCCCGGCCCGATGTCCAGACGCGGGGGGTCGCCGCGGTCGACACCCAGGCGAGGCAGTACGCCGGCGAGTTCGAGCGCTACTGGCGCCGACAGCTGACGCGGCCGGAGGCGGGCGCCGGCACCGGCGCGGACGCCGTCCGGGCCGCCGCCCAGAAAGTGCTCGCCGAGCTGCAGGGGCTCAAGTGCCCCGGCGAACCGGTCATGGAGCGCGCCTGCGACGCCCTGAACAAGGCGGCCGCCGACCTGGCGGGCAACGCGGATGCCTACCAGGCGGCGCTGACGAAGGCGGAGGACTGGATCGACCAGATGCTGAAGGCGGGCCAGCGAGCGGACATCGTCAACCAGACGATGCAGGGGGAGGGCGCGATCGCGGAGTTCTGCACGTACGTCGATTCCCTCGGCCAGCCCGACTTGGCCCCACTGTTGCGCGGCCCGGTCGTGCAGGACTGGAACGGCAAGGTCGTGGGCGGGATGGCGGCGCGGCTGAAGACGGAATGGCAGCAGAAGACCATGGGCATCCTTGAGCTCACCAAGCGGTACCCGTTCAACCCCGCGGGCGAGACGCACGCGTCGTTGCAGATCGCGCAGACCTGGCTCGATCCGAAGGCCGGCCGGCTCGTGCAGCTCTACTACCAGCTCGCGCCGGCCGCGCCGGGAGGGGCGGGAGGTCCGCCATGCGACCTGCGAGTGAAGACCAACCTGGGTCCGTACACGACGGGCTTTCTGCGCCGCGCCAAGAGCTTCTCCGATCTGATCTTCGAGGCCGCCGACAAGGGGCAGCCGGTCCAGAAGCTGACGTTCAAATTCCGCGACGTGCAGTTCGCCGATCCTGACGCCGAGGCGAAATACGGCGTGAAGGTGAAGCAGGTCCAGATGGCCCTCGCGGGGGAGCGTCTCGACTACATCATGGATCAGCCGGTTCCGAAGGCACTGACCGTGCCGCTGCCGTCTTCGAGCCCGATGAACTCGTTCGTGGAGATTTCCTTCGTCCCCCAGAAGAAAAAGGCCGACGTGCGGCCGGCGCGCCTCGAGAAGGGGGGAGAGTGGAGCCCCCTCGCCCTGCTCGCCGCCGCGGACAGGCAGCCGATCCCGGAGACGGGCGGGATCCGGCTGTCGTGGAAGGTCCCCTACGGACTCGGCGGGGCGTATCTATTGGTTTCGTTCGACGGTGACGCCGGGGTCAAGCGGCTCATGGAGACGGACTTCGGCCTGGAACCGACCGAGACCCCGGACAGGTAGCCGATGAGCTCGCATGACACCAGGGTCGCCTGGTTCGGAAAGCATCCGGCCTGGCGCGATTTCATGCCGCAGTTCGAGAATCCGGCCGCGGCGCAGCCCCTGCGCGATTGGGTCAAGAGCGGGCGGGACTTCCTGCACAAGCTCGCGCCGGCCGGAGACGAGCTCAGCGGCTGTCTGTATCTGCTGTCACTGCGACACGACAAGCTGACCTACTGCGGGGTGATCGGGCCGAGCCGCGACGGCGGCGAGCCGGCGCGCCGCTTCCCGCTGACGATCTACGTCCCCCTGGCCCGCCGACGCTACCGCAGGGCCTACGCCCTGCTCCCGGCGTACGCGGCGCACGCCTGGGAGGAGATGCGCGTGGCCCAGCAGAAATGCCTGGCCCACGACGACGGCACGGAGGTGCAGCGGGTCCTGGACGGAGTGGCGGTGTCGATCCCGGCGGCGGGGTGGGGCGCGTGGCGGCGCTTCCGGCGGGACGTGGCCACCGTCGGCTCGGCGGACTTTCTGGCCACGCTGCATCCGGATGGGGACGGCGCGGCGGTCGATCTGATCGCGCGGATGGCGGGGGCGATCGCGCCCTTCCGCGACGGGCGGCTGGGGCCGCCGGCCCTGGCGTTCGAGCTTCCCGTTTCGGAGGGGTTGAAGACCGCCGCCTACCAGGCGGCCTTCTGGCTGCATTTCTGCGAATCCGGCCTCGGCAAGCTCGCGGGCGAGCCGAGCATCTTCCTGCGGCCGTCTCCCGGGGGCCGGCGGCTGGTCCTCTTCCTGCGCGAGCCGGAGCCTGCCGACTACGCGCTGGTGCTCGCGGGGCTCGGCGACGATCAGAAGATCCACCGCTTCGACGGCGGCGCGCCATTACCCGCGGAGGCGCTGCGTGCCGCCGCGGGTGAAGCCGCCGGGAACGCCAGGAGCGTCGCGGATCTGTTCGCGTGTCGCTGGGATCGGCTGCTCCGGTTGGCGCCATGAGCCAGAACGCCATCGACTCGCTCCGGACGCTCCTCGATGAAGCGAAGGCGGCGCTCAAGGACGGCGAGTTCGCCGATCTCGAAGGAACCGCCCACGACGTCGCGGGGCTGGTCGAACGGATCCAGCGCGACGCCATCGGCGCGACGCCGGATCGGATCGCCGCGATGGCGGGCGATCTCGCCCAGGCGATCGAGAGCGCCCGCGGGGCGCGGGCGGTGCTCGATGCCGAGACGCGCGAACGGCTGTGCGGGCTCCTGGTGCGGACCTGGAGCCAGCAGGCCGGTTCGAGCCCGGCGCTGGCCGCTGCGCTGCGGCGGGCCCGCCACGACGCCCTTGCGGTCCTTGCCGCTCCGGCGGGGGAAACGAGCCTCAAGGAGCTGCAGCGATGCAGAAGCGAACTCGAGTCGCGCTCGGTCGCGGCCGCGCCGGTGCGTTCCACCGGCCCGGACATGCTCCCCGCCTGGATCGGGACGGTCGAGAGCCTCCTGGAGCAAATCGAGGCGAGCCATCTGCCCTCCGCTCCGGCCTGGAGGGAGGCGCTCAGGGCAGCCGGAGCGGCGGGCGCCGCCGCGCCGACCCGTGCCCTGGCGGAGGCGGCGGAGTCGCTGGCGGCGGCAGCCACCGAGATCGAGGCGGTGCTCCTGAAGCATCAGACCGAACTTCTCGAGTCGGAGGAGAAGGTCAGAACCCAGGCCATCGATCGACTAATCGAGGGCGATCTGCGCACGGAGGAGAGGCTGCTCGTGGAAGGGCTCCTGTTGCCGGAAAGCGAACCCGCCGGCGCGACCGGAACGCACGCGAAACCGGCCGATGCCCTGCAACAGCTGCAGCAGATCCTCGACGACCGTCGGGAACAGGCCCGGCGACGGCTCGAGGCGGCGCTGGCGGCGGCCGAGCATCGCGGCCTGCCGAGAACCGAACTCGTGCCCGCGTCGGAGACTTCCTTGGAGAGTCTGCGCGGCCCGGCCCGGTGGCTGGCGGGGGCCGCCAAGATCGAGAGCCTGCTGGCGGCGCACGAGATGGGCACCTTGGAGGGCCGCGTGGTGGCGGCGATTGCCTGCGCCTGGCGCGTCTGGGTGGAGCAGGAACCGGGGCCGCAGAAAGATGCCTTGTTCGCCGCGCTGGCTGATCTCAAGATGCGCCTCGCGGGAGAAGGGGCGGTCTCCGTGACCGAGTCCCTGGAAGTAGTCGAACGGCTCGTGCCCGTTTCTTCACCCCGCCGCGAGACGGGGCGCGACCCGCTGGCCGCGCCTTCGAAAGAGGAGCTGGCGGCGCTCGAGAGCGCGCATCCCTCGGGGGCGCGCGTCGCAAGCGGGTTGGCGAGCCAAGCCGGAGCGCCGGGATCGGACGATGCGGCGGAGCTGATGGAGCAGGCGATTCTGGAGGCGAGGACCCTGGCGCAGGTGCGCCAGGTGGCCGGAAGGTAAACCCCGGGCAGGCGAGGCACCATCTCGAAGCGACCCGGCTTGACAAGTTTCCGAGGGACGGGGTAGATTTCGGCCACTGTCAACGAGAGTTTCAGAGGATTCAATGTGAGGGAGCGCTCTCGCCGCTTTCGCTGGACGGTTGAGGGCGATCCGTGGTTCGGTGCTATCCGCCGGTGAAGGTTTCGGCGGTCACGCTTGAGGGCCTTCGCAGTGAGCCCCGTTGCGTCCGAATTGGTCACGAGTCTCCTGGAGCCGATCCCCGGCTCCAGCCCGTGCGGCGCGCTGCTCGACATCGACGTCGACGAGGACTTTCTCAAGATCCAGGACGAGATCGAAAAGACCGGCGCCTTCGCCAGCGGGCCGGTGGACTGGGCCGGGATCCTCGAACGGAGCAGCCGGCTCCTGGCGGGACGGAGCAAGGACTGGGCGCTCGCGTGCTACGTGGTGCGCGCCCTGTATCACCGCGACGGCTGCGCGGGACTGGTCGCAGGGCTCGAATTTCTGCACGAAGGTGCGCAGCGTTACTGGAAGGAGATGCATCCGCTCCTTCCCTCCGGGGCGCGCAAACGGGTCAACGTCCTTGAATGGCTCGCCACGGGTCTCGCGGACGACCTCGCACACCAGACGCCGGCCTCCTCCGAAGTGGAGACGCTGAAGGCTGCGCGGGAGCTGCTCGGAA
>JAGYID010000004.1 GCA_018606725.1 Acidobacteriota bacterium | reverse complement strand
GAGCCGTTCGGGAAGGATCACGCCACCCGGGGCGGCTCGTACGACACCGGGGCGCGCATCTGCCGGGAGGTCTACAACGCGCCGCCGCCGTTCCCGGTGACCTACGAGTGGATCTCCTTCAAGGGGAAGGGGGAGCTCAAGAAGAGCAAGGGGATCAACCTGTCGGTGCACCGGATGCTGGAGGTGCTGCCGCCGGAGGTGCTGCGCTACCTGGTGGTCAAGACCCGGCCGATGCGCTCGATCGGTTTCGACCCGGGGCTGCCGATGCTGTCGCTCATCGATGAATTCGACGACGCCGCCTCGTCGACCCGCGATCCGCGCGCCATCGAGCTGTCGGCGGCGCACCAGTTCAAGCCGATCGGCGTGCCGTTCCGGCACCTGGTCAACGTCGTGCAGATGGCCGACTTCGATCTCGACCAGGCGGTGGTGATCCTGAAGCGCAACAACTACCCGGTGGAGGATCCCGGGGCGCTCAAGGAGCGGGCCGGCTACGCCATCCGCTGGCTGAAGGAGTTCGCGCCCGCCGAGGTCAAGTTCTCGGTGCAGCGCGCCATGCCGGCGGAGGCGGCGACGCTCGACCCGGCGCAGCGCCGGTTTCTCGGGCTGCTGGCCGGGGCGCTGAAGCCGGGAATGAGCGGCGAGGCGATCCACGCGCTGATCTACGACCTGGCCAAGGAGGCCGGCCTCGAGGTGACGACCGCCGCCTTCGAGGCGATCTACAAGGTCTTCCTGGCGCAGGCGAAAGGGCCGCGCGCCGGCTGGTTCCTGGCGTTTCTCGACCGGGAATTCGTGGTGGGGCGTCTCAAGGAGGCCGCCTCGGCATGAGCCGCTCGCGCGCGCGCCGGGCGTTCCCGCTGGCCGTTGTCCTGCTGGCCGTTTCTGTCGCCGCGTCGGCCAACATGCCCGGCAGCGAGCGGCACGCGCAGCGCCCAATGGAGAAGGAGTCGTTCCGCGCCGGCTGGCTCGACCGGGCGGCGCCGGAGTTCGCGCTCAAGGATCTGCAGGGACGCACCGTCAGGCTGGCCGACTTCCGCGGCAAGCTGATCCTCGTCAACTTCTGGTTCTCCACCTGCATGCCGTGCCGGCAGGAGACGCCGGCGTTGATCCAGCTGTACGGGCTCTACCGGGAGCGCGGCCTGGTGGTGCTCGGGTTCAATATGGACGAGCTGGTGTTCCCGCCGGAGCAGCGCGGCTATCTGGACGGGTTCCTCAGGACGTTCAAGGTGCCCTATCCGATCCTCAGCGTCGACATGAAGACCTGGAAGGACTTCGGCTCGCCGCCGGTGCAGCCGACCTCGTTCCTGATCGATCGCGCCGGCAAGGTCGCCGAGGTGTTCTGGGGGGCGTTCCCCGGCGCCGCCTTCGAGAGGGCGGTCAAGCCGCGACTTGCCTCGCCGCCCGCGGCCAAGCCGGCTCTGCCCGGCCCGGGCGCCCCCGCGCCGCCGGCGACGGGGGCTCAGCGCCGTTCGTAGACCGCCCGCTCCCAGGATCGAAAACGTGACTCCGCCTCATCGGCGGAGATCCGTGGCCGGAAGATGGTGTCACCCGAGCGTGTCGCTGTCCGGGCGCCGAACAGCCGCGCCGGGGAGACCGCGGCCAGCAGGGCGGTGCCGCGACCGGTCGCGTCGGGGAAATCGCGCACGGCGATCGGTCGCTGCAGCAGGTCGGCCTGCGCCTGCAAGAGCGCCCGGCAGCGGGTCAATCCGCCGGCCGCGAGGATCGGCCGGTCGCGCCGCCCGGCGCCGGCGCCGGCGGCGCGGACGATCTCGGTGCAGCGCAGGGCGATCGACTCGACCACCGCCCGCATCAGCTGCGCGGGTGACGACCCGGCGATGTCCCCGGTGAACCGCGGCCGCGCCTCCGGGTCCCAGTGCGGCGCGCCGATGCCGGCGACCGCCGGCAGGAAATGCACCCGCCGCCGTCCGTCGTCGCGGCCCAGGAACAGGTCGAGCTGGCGCGTCCTGACGCGCACCCGCAGGCGCCGCTCGGCCCAGTCGATGGCGGTGGCGGCGGCGTTCACCGTCCCCTCGATCGCGAAGCGCGCCGACGTGCCGCGCTCATCGCGCGCGTCGCGCCCGTCTCGCCATGACGCGACGAGGGTGGTGAGCAGGCCGGGGGCGCGCGCCCGCCGCGCCCCGGTGTTGATCAGGACGAAGGCGCCCGAACCATAGTTGATCGCCACGTCCCCCTCGGCGCGACAGCCGAGACCGATTAGCGCGGCCTGCTGATCGCCGGTCATGGCGGCGAGGCGGAACGGCGGACCGGAGACGAGCGGCAACCCGCCGCCCGCGCCCGCCAGCACCGTCGGCACGAGCGCCGGCACGGCGCGCGCCTCGATCAGCGGCTCGAGGCCGAAGGCGGCGAACAGGACTGGATCCCAGGCGAGGGCGTCGATGTCGAACAACAAGGTGCGCTGGGCGTTGGCGTGATCGATGGCGTACAGCGCGCCGCCGCTCAGGTGCCAGACGACCCAGGTGCCGAGCGTGCCCCACAGGGCGCGACCGTCGAGCAGCCGGTGCCGCAGGCCGCGCACGTGCCGCAGCGCCCAAGCGAGCTTGGAGGCGGAGTAATGCGGGCTGAGCCGCAGGCCGGTGCGCGCCGCGATGGCGGCCGCGGGACTGTCGCCGGGCGGCGCCGGCGTCGTCGCGGCGCGCCGTCGCATGACCGACTCGCAGAGATCCTCGCCGCGGACGTCCTGCCAGGAGAGCGCCGGCGTCAGCGGCCGGCCGGTGTCGCGGTCCCAGAACAGGATGGTCGAGCGCTGCGTGGCGATGCCGAGCGCCGCCGGGCGGCCGGCGGGGAGGCCCGCCGCGGCGTCCCGCAGCGCCGCCAGGGAGGCTGCCAGGATCGCCTGCGGATCCTGCTCGACCCGGCCGCCGCGCCCTCGGCGGGTGACCAGCGGCCGCGGCCGCCCGGCGACCTTACCGCCGCGCGGCCCCGCCGCGGCGCGCACCGCCTTGACGGAGGACGAGCCGATGTCCAGGCCGATCGACATGCTGCGCATTGTAGGTGCGTTGCCCCGGCCGGGAGAAGAGCGGGGCGCCCTCTCCGCCTCACGGCGCCGTCTCCGGCGGGCCGCCGAAGCGCGCCGCCAGCGGCGCCAGGTCGAGACCGTCGACGACGCCGTCCGAATTGATATCGGAGGCCGGCGCGAAGCGCGGCTCCCCCTCGCGGCGACCGAATGCGTCGGCCAGGAGCGCGAGGTCGTACCCGTCGACCCGCCCGCTGCGATCGACGTCGGCGCGGCCGGGGCGCAGCCCGATCGACAGGACGGCGGCGAGCGTCACCGCGCCGCCATCGGGATTCACCAGAGTGAGGTCGCGCGCGCCGGCGCGCGCCTCGGGGTCGGCCCGCACCTTCAGGAGAAGCCGGTCCCCCGGCCGGTCGGGCGCATCGGGGGTCACGTCGATCAGTTCCGCCGTCACGCCGCCGCCGGCCTGCATCGAGGCGCCAGGTTGCAGATCGTCGCCATGCAGGGTCAGTACGGCTTCTTCACCCTGCCGGAGCGCCGTCGCGGGCGCTGCGTCCAACCGGGGCGAGGAGAAGAACCGGATCTTCTGGACGAACAGGCCGTAGGAGTCCCCGGTCAGCGACGGAAGGCGCTGGTCGGACCAGGCGACGGTCGCCTCGGAGGCCGGCGCCCCGTCCGCCGGCTGAAGGAAGATCGGCAGCGACTGCCCCCCCGGCGCGAGCGCGACCGGCAGCCCGTTCAGGGGACCCTTGACGCGCCCCCGCGCGTCGATGTTCTGCATGAACAGATTCGACCAATCGCCGATCGGGCGGCTCTCCTCCCAGGCGACCGCCAGCGATCCGTCGCGCAACACCGATGCGGCGACCCCGAAGAACCGGTCGCTGTACCGGCGTACTTCGACCGGCACCGGCCAGGGGAGCGTGCCGTCGCGGCCAAGACGGCGGGCCGCGAGGACCGAGTCGCCGTGCTCGTGGTACTCCTGCCAGACTGCGAAGAAGTCTCCTCCGGGGGCGGGACGCAGGCGCGGGCGGTCGGCCTGGTAAGCTACGAAGTCGAGACGGTCGGAGATGACGCGCGCCTGTGCGCCCCACAGCCGCGCGCCGCCGGGCGAATATTTCTGCGCTCGGATCTGCACCGACGAGAAGACCAGCACCGCTCCGTCGTCAACCGCCAGCAGGTCAAGCCCGTTGTACTCGTCCCTGCCGTCCCACGGCCGGAGCCCGCCGGCCGGCCACAGCGGCCTCCCGTCACCATCGACGTGCTGGACCCAGATACTGCCGTCGAGTGGGACGAGATCGGGACGGTCCTCGTCCCAGGCGACGTACGCCCCGCCGCCGCCGTCGGCGGCGACAACGGTGTTGAAGGGGTTGAGACCGATCCCGAACGACACCTGCGTCGGGGCCGCCCAGAGCGGGCGTCCGCCGGCGTCCAACCGTTGCAACAGCAGACTGCCGGTAAACGTCGGCTGCGGAGGATAGAGCTCGGCCCAGGCGATGAAGTGACCGCCCATGCCGTCGGGCGTCAGGCGGGCATGGCGTGATTCGAACTCCCGGTTCGACAGGACGACCGGCTCCGGCGCGAGGAGCGGGCGACCCTGCTGGTCGAACTCCTGCAGGGCGACGAAGGCGCGGTCGGGACCGTCGCGGTCGTCGGTGATGGCGACCAGGAACGCGCCGTTCCCGCGCGCCTGCACGGACGACGGCAGCTGCCATCTCGGACCGCCGGCGATCAGAGCGCCGCATGGATCCGACGAGAACAGCCCGTCGCCGACCGGCAGCGGTGTGAGATCGGCATCGAGGTGAATGACGAAGATGTCCTCCTTCTCGCTGGGCGGGAAATTGGGCGGCGTGTCCTCGGTCACCAGCAGTTGGCCACCGGCACCGTCCGGCAGGGCGGCCCGGATGGCGCGAAACCCGGGGCGCCCGGTGCAGAACGGCCGTCCGTTTTCTTCGAGCACGGTGACGCTGCCGGCCCGGGCCGTCGTCCGCGGGGCCGCGAGCAGGAGCAGGCAGAACAGGGAAGCGGCCGCCCGTCGGGAGGAGGCCCGGGGCGGCCGCGGCGCCGCGACAGGGCGCCATCTCGTCAGGGACGCTTGCAACGTCTTCACCATCAGGGAGAGCCGCCGTACGGGTCATGGCCGGCCACGCGACCGTTGTGCACCCCCACCGCGAGACCGCCGCCGTACGGACCGTAGATGAACTCTATCAAAAAGTCGGAGGCGCGTCCCGTCAAAGTGAACAACGTGCCGCTGTACCCCTGGTCGAACAGCTCGCGCGCGAACTGTTGCGTCGAGATGCCGCCGACCAGATAGCCGTAGTGCGGCCGGGTGACTTGCTGCACCGTGGCGAATTCGCCCACCGCGCCGTGTTGGAATCCGAGCCCCAGGTCGCGAGTCCCGTACACTCCCACTGCCGTGCCGGAGCCGCTTCGCAGCTCGTAATGATGCTCGATATCCTTCCAGACTCCCCGCCTGTTCGGCCCACCCTGGATCGGCGTCCCGTACACGTCCTTGGAAGGAGGACCGATGGTCCCCTCCCCCTTTCCCTCTGCCGCAAGATACGCGACGTAGTCGTTGCGGGCGCCGATGTCGGGCCCGGAGACCACCTCGCCCTGCTCGGCGAGCGCGGTGGCGAAGCCGCGCTGCAGGGACGAGTTGAGGAACATGGTGGTGAACACGGAGGCGGCGATGGTGGCGGTGCGCGGCGCCACCCCGAGCTCGCGCAGCACCTCGATGTTGGCCTGCACCATCCCCTGGCCGAGGGGGGTGTGCAGGATCACCGCCGTCACGGCGGAGGCGTACAGCGCCGGCGACGAGGCGAGCAGGGCGTGTAATCCGGCCGAAGCTCCCGGTCCGAGGGCGCCGGTCAGGAGGATGGTCGCCGCCGTCAGCCCCACGGAGGTGCCGACATCGGCGCGCGTCTGCCGGTCGAGGAGCGCGATGGCGCCCACAAACAGGATTGCCGCGATCGGATTGCGCCCCTCGGGGTCGGTCATGTTCACCGGATTGTTGCGGGCGTAGGCATAACGGTTGAGCGCCTGTGGATCGAACCGTTCGGCGACCAGCCCGTCCGGCTGCAGGAAGCGCCCGAGCGACGGATCGAGGAACCGATGCCCCATCAGCAGGAGCCCGGTCGCCGGATTCGCCTCGCCCCCGGCATAGGTGCGGGTGACGGGAGCCGGGTCCGAGCCGGGGGCTGCCGCGCCGTACGGCCGGTAGTCGTGGCGGGACACGACCGTGCCGGCTTCGTCGAGGACGAGCCGCGTGCTGCCGAGGAAGTCGGTGATCGGATACAGAGTGCGTCCCGACGACTCGAGGATGGCGACGCGCAGGTCGCCGGCGAAGATGTGCACGCTGAGCGCGCCGTCGCGGACTTCAATCTGCGGCATCGGCGTCAGGAGGACCGAGCGATCGGCGCCGCGGCTGGTCACCTCGCGCACGCGCCGTCCGCTGGCGTCGAAATCGTTGCTGACGGCGAGGCCGCTCAGCGATTCGGCGATCCCGGTCATCCGCCCGGCCGCGTCGTACGTATAGGTCCAGTCGGCCGCGGCCGACCTCCGGACGATCACGTTGCCGGTGTTGTCGTACAGGAAGGTCTCGCCGGTGGAGGTGCCGCTGAGCCACTGCGAACGCGCCGGGATCGCGTAAGTGAAGGCGCGCCCCTCCTTGGCGGTAATGTTGCCGGCGCCGTCGTAGACGTATGACAGATCGAAGTCGCCGCCGGCGGCACGCACGAGGCGGTGCCGGCCGTCGTAGGCGAACGACTGCGACCGCGGAATGCCGGGGACGGTCCGGTCTTCGATGGCGGCGACCAGGCCGTCCGGATCGTAACGAAACGCCAGGTCGAGGAGATGGCTGCCGCCGCGGTCGACTTGAAACTGCGCCGGCAGTCCCGTGGCATCGTCGTACTGCCGCGTCACGATGGTGTCATTGCCGAGTGTCATCGCGAGGAGCGCCCCGCGATTGTCGTAGCTGAGCCCCCGGGCGTATGGCGCGAGGCTGTCGAGATTGCCGCCCTGATCGTAGTGATAGCTCAGGGTTCGCCCGCCGGGGAGCGACAGGCTCGTGACCCGCGCCATGGCATCGTAGGCCGTACCGATGGTGTAGGTCGTCCCGTCGAGGGTGCGCGACGCCTCGACCACCCTGCCGAGCCGGTCGTAGGCGAAGCGCTGCGTGCCGGTCGGGTCGACGATCGACGTCAGGCGCCCGAGCGCCAGGCCGGCGGCGCCCCCCTCGTCGTAGCTCCACCGGTCGCGCCGGCCGTCGGGAGCGAGCCGGTCGATCAGTCGGTCGAGCGGGTCATAGGTCATTGTCGTGCGGCGGCCCGAGGGATCGACCTGGACGAGAAGGTTGCCCTTCAGGTCGTGCTCGTAGCGCCACGAACCGGTGTGCGGGTCATCGAGCGCCGTGCGCCGGCCGAGCGTGTCGTAGCCGAGCGTCGCGGCGGCGCCCGATGGATCGACGATGCGAATCTGGCGGCCGACGGCGTCGTAGGCGTAGGTCGCCGAGGAGGCCGGCCGCCAGTCGCCGGGGCCTCCTTCGTATTCGTCCACCCGCAGGACATTGCCGAAGGCGTCCCGGCGCAGATCGCGCCGGTGCCCGCCCGGGTCGATGACCCGGCTGTCCCCGGCGAACGGCTCCTCGCGGCTGACGTTGCCGGCCGCGTCGGTCACGGCGATGCGGCGACCGGCGGCGTCGTAGTCGAAGCGGGTGACGAGGATCTCCGGTCCTGGCGCGACGTAGTCGACTCCGGCGGGGACCGCGAACGGCTCCGCCTCGGTCGCCACGCGGCCGGCCGCGTCGAAGGTGACCGCTCCGGTGATGATGGTCTGGCCGCTGGTCGATTCGGTGCGGGTTTGGAGGGGACGGCCCAGGCCATCGACGTAGGTGATCGACTCGATGCAACCGTCCGTGCCGGCCCGCTCGCCCTGACCGCTGACCTCGCGGGCGTAGCGGAAGGCGCGCGCCGGCACGACGCCGGCATCGTAGGCATAGGCGACCGTCGGCCGGTCGGCGGCGTCGTACGGCCCGTAGTCGGCCACCTTCCGGCCGAACCCGTCATACAGCGTGTGCACTTCGTCGCCGTTCGGATCGGCCAGGGCGGTCAGCAGGCCGGTGCGTGCATCGAAGGTCCTGATCGTCACCCGGCCGAGGGGATCGGTCTCGCTTTCGGGGAAGGTGAAGGTCGGGTCGGTCGAACCATGCCCGAAACGGCCCTGCCGTCCGAGCGGGTCGGTCTCCGTCTCGAGGTTGCCGTAGCGATCGTAGGTGCGCGTCACCTTCGGGTTGTCGCGATCGTCCGGCCCGCGCGCTCCGGCCGGGCCCGGCGGTCCGCCGCGGCGCGCCTCAAGCGTCGGCAGGCCGAGCGCCCCGACGTCGCCGAAACCCCGGCCGTCGTAAAACGTCCAGCTTTCGGAGGCGACCAGGCCGTCGGACCCGGCCACGTAGCGATGCGCCGGCAGATCGAGAAACCAGCGGCCGCGCCCCGGCCCGCCGGTCGCCGCGTCCTCGATCGCGGCGGCATACTCCTCGACGACGGTGCGGTCATCACCCGGATCGTCAGGGTCGCCGAGCAGCCGCTCGGTGCGCCGCCGCAGGATCCTGTCGGGCGGGTGCGTCGAATCGTCGAACTCGTAACTCGTGGTGGTGGCGCTGCGGCGCACGGCGGCTACGCTCTCCGGGTCGGTCACCGTCCATTCGAAGAGGGCGGTCTCGACCCGCGTCACCGGGTGGGCGAGCGGCGGGGTGACGTCGGTCGTGTCGTAGGTCCAGCTGGTGCGACTGAAGATCGCCCCGTCGACGCCGCGACGGGTGATGATCCGCTCGGGTGCGCCCCTCAGCGGGGCGGTGAACAGCGCCGTCTGCTGGTGGTGGAGGGTTTCGGTCATCCGCTCACCGCCCGGCTCAAGGACGCGCACAGTGCGGAACCCCCGGAACTCCCGGGCCGCGTGGTGGTAGTAGGCCCCTTCGTACTGATAGGCCGTGGTGTAGGTGTGACCCATCGCGTCGGAGACATCCTTGCGGGCCACCACCGGCAGGGCGAACGGCAGCGCCGCGCGGGCGCCCCCTTGCACCGTCCCGCCGTGCGGGGCCGGCGCGTAAGCCAGCGTCGTGAGGCCGCCGAGACCGTTCGACCAGGAGGCCAGCAGGAGCGCATTGCTCCAGCCGAGGCTGCGCCGCCACTCGCGCGTGCCGACCTCGGGGGAGATCACCAGGTCGACGCCCCCGTCGCCGTCCACGTCGGCGAGGCGGACCCCCTGGTCGCGCGGGAGCCGGTCGGTCCGCTTGACCACGAACAGGGCCGGGAAGTAGTCGAATGCGCCTCCGGCCCAGCCGCCGCCCGCGTAGACCGACCAGATCTTCTTTTCGATCGGGCGGCCGTTCCACGAGCGGGCCATCATGATGGTGGTCGCGTTCACGACCCGCAGTCCGCGGTCGAGCGAGCTTCCGTCCCCGGAGTTCGACACGTCGACGAACGCTTCGCCCCCCGTCGGCTCGAGCATCCAGCCGGTCTGCGGCGCCCAGGTGACCGGCGAGCCGCCCGATCCCTTCGTGTACAGGTAGGCGGAGTTGCGGATGACGCCGTTGACGTTGGCGGCGACGAACAGGTCGGGCCAGCCGTCGACGTTGAGATCCATGATCCGCACTCCCATGTCGATCCAGCGGCCATGGCTGATGTGACGGACAAAGGCCTCGTCCGGCAGCGCGTAGCGGCTGTCGAGCCGGTACTGTCCATGGTCATGGACGTAGACCCGGCGGGTCAGCGGTCCGCCCCATTGGCCGCGCGACACCAGCAGATCCATCCGCCCGTCGGCGTTGACGTCCGCGATCCGGACGCCGAGGTCTTCGCTGACGTCGCGCGACGGGTTCTCTTCCAGCGCCACGAACGGCTCGTTCGGCAGCGGCCACGCCCCGCTGACGTCGGTCGTGAACCCGGAGCCGGTGTTCAGGTGGACGCCCTTGCGGATGCCGCCGTCGAAGTACTGGGCCAGGCGCACGACGTCCGGGAGGCCGTCATCATTGATGTCGAGGAAGCGCACCCCGTTGTCGACCGAGTCATTCGTGCCGCGCTTCAGGACGAACCAGGCGCTGCGGGTCGTATCGGCGGGGTTGACCAGATTCATCAGGCCGGCGGTCCAGGCGGCGTCGTAAACGAAGCGCCCGCCGACATTGAGATAGACGCTCTTCACGGTGTTGCAGACCAGACCACAGTTGCCCCTGAACTGCAGCATGTCCGGCAACCCGTCGCGGTTCAGGTCCACCATCCGCACCCCGGGGTCCTGGTCGACGTCGGAGTTGGCGACGAACGGCAGCGGCGGCGGGTCCGGCATCGGTTCGGACCAGGCCACATTGCCGGTCGTCGCGGTGTAGGTGTAGCGGACCGGCGGCAGCGTCAGGCCGGCCCCGTCGCCGCGCTCGATCGTCGTCAACAGGGAATTGATCTTCGACAACTGGTCGTCCGGAAGCGGTGTCGAGGCGGTGGTCTGGAGACTCGAAGCCGATTCAATCTGGCGCGGGCCACCGGGCCCCGACTTCGGCGGTTGCGGCGACGGCGGTTCGTTGCCGACCGGGGTCGGCTCGGCCGGCAGCGGCGCCGGCGCGGTGCAATCGCCGATGCCGTACCCGCCGCGGACCTGGTACCCGAACCGGTAGGTGCGCGCGGTGACATCCCGCACGACGGTCCTGATCGACGCCAGGCGGTAGGAGACGATCTCGCCTGACGTGCTGGTCCTCATGTCGCCGCGTCGCTCCCAGCAGAATTCGACGCGATTGGTCGGCGGCAGGCCGGTGGCCGGATGCGCCGCGTACTCGATGCGCGTCACGAACAGCGTCTTGCCTGCGGTCCAGGTGCGGAACTCCATGACGTTGCCGGCGGTGTCCTCGATGCGGTCGAGGCCCCACTTGAAGTTGTCGACCTGCGAGACGTTGCCGCCGGCCGCGTCGTTGTTGAAACCGAAGCGGTAGAAGCGGCCGTCGCGACCGCGCGCCACCCAGTAGGTGGAGCCGGGTCCGAACGGCCCCGGCGACAGGCGCGCCACCAGGAAGCCGCTTTCCACCGCGGTGCGGAACTGCGTGCCGCTCCCGTCGACCGGCACGAGATCGTGTTCCTGGCCGTCGAGCCTCAGCACGAACGTGTCGCTGTCATCGAAGCGGGGCGGGCCGAAGCGGGTCGACCGCTCGATGGCGCCGATCTCGAATTGAAAGTGGAAGCCGGCGTTCCCGCCGCGGCTTGCGCTGCTGTAGCGGAGCGCCAGCGCCGGCTGCAGACCGTGCCGACCCGGCGGCACTTCGATCGGGAACAGCACCGAGGCGACGCCGGTGGACGGATCGACCACGGGGGCGCCGGGGAGCGGGCCGAAACCGTCGCGCGCCGGATTGCTCGCCTCGTCGGCGAGAGCCAGGCCGGCGGCCAGCGCCAGCGCCGCCGCAACCGCCAGACCCTTCGTCACCCGGTCCGTTGCGAACCGCGGCCGCCGATCTGCCGCGGGTCGGGGAGAGACCGGGGCCGGTCTTGCGCCCGTCCCCAAGCGCCTTCCGCCTCCCGATCTCTCCCCCCAGATCACGCACCGCCGGAGTCCTGTCATGTCGTCAACCTTTCCGCGCTCGCCGCGCTCCCGAATTGCCGGGCCTGAACGGCAAGGCCGGTGCCAGCGGTCGGCAGTGGTGAAAAGCGATCGGGACCGGGACCCTAACCTGCGTGGCGAGAAGGAGTTCGACCGAGCGATCTGCCCGGACCCGCCAGTGCGCGGGGTTCCGGATACCGGTCGGCGCGTCCGCCGGCGGACACTCCGGACGCGCGGACATCCGGCGGCGTTCCGGGACACCTCGCCCTTGCGTCGTGCCGGGAAGCGTCGTAGATTTCGGCGATGCGATGCTGCCGTGCAGGCGCGCCCGGGGCGATCGGCTCGGTGGTCGCCCTGGTCTGCCTCGTCGGGGTCTCACCCGCGGCGGCGGCGCTCGTCAACTTCGAATCGTCGCAGGTCCACCCGATCGCCCTCACGCCGAATGGCGGGCGGCTGCTCGCCGTCAACACCCCGGACGCGCTCCTCGAGGTCTTCACCGTCGGGCCGGGCGGGGTCCTGACCCCGGAGCGATCGATCCGCGTCGGGCTGGAACCGGTCTCGGTCCGCCCGCTCGACGACGGCACGGCGTGGGTCGTCAACCATCTGTCCGACACGGTCAGCGTGGTCGATCTGGCCGCCGGTGCGGTGCTGCGCACCCTGCCGGCCGGCGACGAACCGAACGATGTCGTCTTCGCCGGCGGCAGGGCGTTCGTCGCCGTCGGCGCGGAGGACGCGGTGCGGGTCTTCGACCTGGCGCGGCTCGATCAGCCGCCGGCGCGCCTCGATCTGTTCGGCGCGTACCCGCGGGCGCTGGCGGCCTCGAAAGACGGCAGCCTGGTCTACGCGGTGGTGCAGAACTCCGGCAACCAGACGACGGTGGTCAACGCCAACATCGCCTTCGGCAACAACGCCGGGCTGAACGCCCAGCGCCTGCAGGCGCTCGGCCTGAACCCGATGACCTGCCGCACCGCGCCGCCGGCCTATCCGCCCCTGCCGGCCGGCATCGCCCGCAATCCGCAGCTGACCGATCCGCCCGACGGCATCCCGAAGGTCGGGCTCATCGTGAAGTGGGACCAGGCGAGCGGCAGATGGAGAGACGAGGCGGGGAGCGACTGGACCGACTGCCTGCCGTTCCGGCTGCCCGATCACGACCTGTTCGCGATCAACGCCACCGGCACGCCGGGAGTGGTGGAGCAGATCGATCACCTCGGCACAACGCTGTTCGAGGTGTCGATCAACCCGGCGAACGGCCGGATCTACGTGCCGAACACCGACGCCCGCAACTTCGTCCGCTTCGAGCATCCGCTCGGGGTCCAGGGGCACATGGTCGACAACCGGCTGTCGGTCATCGACCCGGCGCAGGCGAACCGGGTCACCCTGGTCGATCTGAACACCCACATCGATCGGCGCAGCGACCCGGCGACCAATCTCGCCGAGCGGCAGGCGAGCGCCTCGCAGCCCGGCATGCTGGTCTGGAACGCTGCCGGCACGACCGGCTACCTGACCGCGCTCGGCTCGCGCAAGCTGTTCCGGGTCGACGGCGGCTGCCTGTCGGGCGCCTGCATCTTCGGGCCGAGCCGGGCGCTGCCAGCCGCCGTCGAGGTCGGCCAGGGGCCGACCGGCGTGGCGCTGCACGAGGGACTCGGCCGGCTGTACGTGCTCGACCGCTTCTCCAACTCGATCGCCACGGTCGATGCCCCCTCCTTGACGAAGCTCGGCGACATCGCGCTGCACGACCCGACGCCGGTGAACACCCGGAACGGCCGGCGCTTCCTGTACGACGGCATCGACACCTCGGGGCACGGCGATGCCGCCTGCTCCTCCTGCCACATCTCCGGCGACAGGGACGGCCTCGCCTGGGACCTCGGCGACCCGGAGGGTTCGTTCGCCCGCTACGGCACGCCGGGGGACAACGTCCGGTTCATCGCCCCGATCAACGGCCAGCCGTTCGAGTGCGACCCGGCGATCTGCGGCTCGCACAGGGGGTTCGATCCGCAGAAGGGGCCGATGACCACCCAGACGCTGCGGGGAATGGTCGAGCCGCTGCACTGGCGCGGCGACCGCGGCACGATGAACGCCTTCAACAAGGCGTTCGTCGGCCTGATGGGGACGCAGGACATCGGGCCGATCAACGGCGAGCCGGCCGGCCTGACGGCGGCGGACATGGAGACTTACCGGCAATTCGCGCTCAACATGAACCTGCCGCCGAACCCGTTCCGCGCCCCCGACGACACCATCCCGGACGCGGTCATCACCGTGCCGACCAATCCGTTCCCGGGCAATCCGGCGGCCGGGCAGCGGTTGTTCCTGACCGGGCAGACCGACGCGGGACAGCCGTGCGCCGCCTGCCACGCCCTGCCGTTCGGCACCGCCGGCGGCAAGCTGGGCGGCATCAACCCGGGCGATCCGCGCACGGCGCTGGCGGGGCTCTTCAACGGCAATCTCGACGGCTCGCCGCACAGCGACCTCAAGGTGCCGCACACGCGCAACATGTACACCAAGCTCGGCCCGGTGTTCGGGACCTTCGCCAGCCCGGCCGACCGCAAGACCGGCTTCGGGTTCGTCCATGACGGATCGATCCCCGACCTTGGAACCTTCCTGTCGGCCGGCGTCTTCACCCTGACGCCGCAGCAGGCGGCCGACCTGACCGTGTTCATGAACCTGTTTCCGACCAACATCCGCCCGTCGGTCGGCCAGAACCTGACCGTCCCGCCGGGCGTGCCGCCGACCGCGCCGCCGGCGCTGGAGAGCCTCCTGTCGACGCTCGTGCGGGTCGGCAACCTGGCCGATCAGGCCCGTCACTGCGAGCTGACCGCCGCCGCGCCCGCCGGCGGCCGGGTGCGCGGCTATGTCCTGGACGGGGGGATCGGCGCCGGCGGGCTGTGGACGACCGACGTGGAGGGCGAACCGCAAGTCAGCACCGCGGCGCTGCGGCAGAACGCTTCCGGACCGGTGACCTTCCTGTGCGCCACGCTCGGCTCGGGGCGGCGGCTCGGCGTCGACCGCGATGAAGATCTCCATCTCGACGGCGGTGACTGCAACGCTGCCGATGCCGGCGCCTTCGCGTTGCCCGGCGAGGTGACGCGGCTCGGGCTCGACGGCGGCGGCCCGACGGCGCTCACCTGGGACGACCAGGCGCCGCAGACCGGGCCCGGCGTCGACTACGACGTCGCCGGCGGATCGCTCGCGGCGCTGCGCGCCTCGGGCCTGCAGGCCGCGACCTCATGCCTGGCCGGCGATCTCCCTTCGCCTGCCTGGACCGACGACCGAGCCGCGCCGCCCCCGGGCGATGGGTTCTTCTATCTGATCCGCTCCGAGAACTCCTGCGGCGACGGCGGCTTCGGCACGGGCGATGGCGCGCTCGACGGGCTGGCCTGCCGGGCGCAATAGCCCGGCACCCGCTTCGAGGCCCGGTCGTCATCCCGAGATCGACTAGAATGCCCGGTGCCGCGTCCGGCGTCCGGCCGGAAGCGGACCGCTCCGAAGGAGACCGCCCATGTCGAAAAGCCTCCTCGTTACCCTGTCCATCGTCGCCTGCCTCGCGGCGGCGGCCTGCGGCGACGAAACCACGCAAGTCGTCAACACCGGGACCGATTGCGGCCTGATCCGCAGCGACCTGACCGGGGCCTGGGGGGTGCAGTACATCACGGCGCTGACCTCGACGGTCAGCAGCTGCGTCTGCGAGCAGTCGGGCTGCGTCGCTTCCGACTACAACGGCGATATCGTCGACGTGGGGGTCGCCCTCGCGACGTATTCGCCCATCTCGGTATTCGGCAGCGAGCAGAGCTCGAGCTTCCAGGTGATCGGCGACCGCAGCGACGGCGGTGCCGATGCCGGCGTCGCCGGGGAGCTGGCCGGCAGCGTCGAGGCCGACTCGTGTCTCGGGCTGTTCCGCATCTGGGAGATGGACGACACGGCTTTCATGCAGTGCCTCGGCACCTACAGGACCGACACGCGGACGCTGGAGGCCACCTGCGACTCGATCGAGTTCGACCGCGACCTCGACGGCACCATCGACGCGACCTGCGACCTCGACACGCTGATCGACGTGGTCGCGGGGACCTAGGAGCCGGCGCAGGACCCAGGTCGGGTGCAGACGCGCGGTCTGCTACAATAGCGGCTTCTGAAACAACCCGAAGGCACGAGGGACGCGGCGTGGACGCACGCGACATCAAGGACAAGATCGAACAGGGGATCCCCGGCGCGCGCGCCGAGGTCAGTGGCGGCGAGGCGCATTTCGCCGCCGAGGTGGTATCGCCGGCCTTCGAGGGGAAAAGCCGCATCGAGCAGCACCAGATGATCTACGCATTATTCCGCGACGAGATGGCGCGCCAGGAAATCCACGCGCTGTCGATCAAGACCGCAACGCCGGCCGCCAGCGGCCGGCGTGACGCTTAACCTCAATCAGCCACGGAGCCCGACGCCGATGTCCGATCCGATCCTCGACATGATCAAGAAGGAAATCGAAGGCAACACGATCGTCCTGTTCACCAAGGGCACGGCGGAGATGCCGATGTGCGGCTTCTCGGCCCGCGCCATCGCCGTCTTCAAGGAGATGGGCGTGCCGTTCAAGACCGTCGACATCCTGCCCGACCCGCGCATCCGCCAGGTCCTGTCGGCCTACAGCAACTGGCCGACCACGCCGCAGGTGTTCATCGGCGGCAAGTTCGTCGGCGGCGCCGACATCATCGCCGAGATGTACCAGAACGGCGAGCTGAAGCCGCTCGTCGAGCAGGCGCTCAAGGGCAAGTAGCCCCGGGGAGCGGTCCGGCGACGCCGCAGCGACACCGCTGCCGCGGCCCGGCCCAATACTCGAACAGGCTCCTAGCCCGGCACCGTCGCTCCAGAACGTCGCCCCGGGTGGCACGCCGTCCGGCGGGGCCCTAAATTGTCCCGCCGGGGACTTGCGTCCTGGTGGACGCCCCCACGCTTCGAGGGGGACGCCGATACCGACTCCCGCTGAATACGTCAAACGGGCCAAGCAGGCGGCCAAGAACGGCTGCTTCGACCAGGCCGGCGACTTCTATCGCCTCGCCGGCGACTGGCAGCGGGCCAACGAAATGTACCTCAAGGGGGGGCATTTCGACCTGGCGGCCCGGCTGGCGGAGGAGATGGGCGACCTGCCGGCCGCCTCGCTCGGCTACCTCAAGGCGGGCGATCTGAAGGCGGCGGGCGCGATCGAGCTGCGCCTGGAGAACCACGAGAAGGCGGCCTGGATGTTCAGCCGCGCCGGCGAACACACCCGCGCCGCCGAGATCCTCGACGGCCTCGGCAAGTTCGAGGAGGCGGCGGCGCAGTACCAGCGGGGCGGGTACCCCGAGAAGGCCGCCTTCCTCTACGTCAAGGCCGAGAAGCACCTGGTGGCCGCCAACCTGTTCGAGACGCTCATCCAGGAGCTCGGCAAGCAGGACGACGGCACCTTCAAGTCGGAGTCGGATCGGGCCCAGGTCCTCCGCTTCCATCGCTTCTGCGGCGAGCTGTACATGAAGACCGGCGACGCGGACCGGGCGGCACCGCACCTCGAGGCGGCCCTGATGCCGGAGGCGGCGGCCGAGGCCTGGAGGCGGGCCGGCCAGGCCGAGAGGGCAGCCGACATCCTGCTGCGGCTGCAGAAGCCGGAGGAGGCGGCCCGCGTCCTGCGTGAAGCCGGCCGGGACATGTCGTCGCTGGCCCCCGCCGTACAGGCCGAAGTGCTCCTGCGGCAAGGCAAGTATCGCGAGGCGGCGGAGATCTTCGAGAAGGCCGGCAGCCTGTTCCGGGCCGCCGAGGCGTGGCGCGAAGCGGGGGAGATCAGCAAGGCGGCGGCGCTGTTCGAGAAGGAGGGGGAACTCGACCAGGCGGCCGACCTGTACGCGCGCGCCGGCCGCCTCGACGATGCGGCGCGGATTTTCGAGGGGGCGCGCGACTACAAGAACGCCGCCGACCTGTATCGCAAGTCCGGCAAGATCGACGAGGCGGCGCGCGTCTATCTGAAGGCCGGCGATCCGGTGGCGGCGGCGCGGCTGCACTACGAGCGCAAGAACTTCGACGCCTGCATCAAGGCACTGCAACTCGTCCACCAGGACGACAAGGATTATCGCAAGGCGTCGTTCCTGCTGGGGAAGATCTTCGCCGAGCAGGGGCTGCCCACGCTGGCGGCCGACAAGTTCGCCGCCGCCCTCGACGACGAGGACGTCAACGACGACACCGTCCTGATCTATTACTCGCTGGCCCTGGCGCACGAGGCCAACATGCGCCCGCGCGAGGCCCAGGCAGCGTACCAGAAGATCGTCGCCTTCGACTACGCCTACAAGGACGCCCTGGCGCGCATGAAGGCGATCGAGGAGATGCCGCTGGTCCGCCTCGGGACGCGCGGCGGCAACAAATCGGCGGCGCCGGAGAGCGGCTGGGCCGAGCCGGGGCGCTATCGCTTCGAGGCGTCGCTCGGTGCCGGCAAGCTCGGCGAAGTGTTCAAGGGGGTCGACACGGCGCTGGCCCGGCCGGTGGCGCTGCGGCGACTGACCGAGACCCCGGCGGAGGCGGGCAAGGTCGAGCGCTTTCTGAAGGAGGCGGCCTCGGCCGCGCAGTTGAGCCATCCGAACATCGTGTCGATCTTCGACACCGGCGCCGACGAGCACGGCAAGTTCATCGTCAGCGCCCTTGCCCCGGGGAAGACGCTGCGGCGGATGCTCGACGACAAGGTGCGCTTCGAGGTCAACCGGATCGTCGCCATCGGCCGGCAGATCCTCGAGGCCCTCGATCACGGCCACGGCCGCGGCGTCCTGCACCGCAACCTGCGTCCCGAGAATGTCTTCGTGGCCGAGGATGACCGGGTCAGCGTGTCGGACTTCGGGCTGTCCGTGCGCCTGACCGACCTCACCACCCAGGAGCTGTCGACCGGCCGGATGATCCAGTACACGCCGCCGGAGATGCTCCTGAAGGACAAGATCGACCAGCGGACCGATCTCTATTCGTTCGGGGTCATCATGTACGAGATGGCGGTCGGCCACGTGCCGTTCGAGGGGACCGACATCGGTCAGAAGCAGGCGCACGAGCCGGTGCCGCTGCCGGGGCCCGGGGAGCGGCCGATCCCGGCGTTTCTCCAGAAGGTGATCCTGCGCTGCCTGGAGAAAGACAAGGACAAACGCTACCCGGATGCGAAGTCGGTGCTGGCCGACCTCGAGCTCAAGGAAGTCGTGCCGGGCATGGTGCTCGCCGATCGCTACGAGGTGCTTGCCGAGGTCGGCCGCGGCGGCATGGGGACGATCTTCCGGGCCCGCGACGTCGAGCTCGATGAGACGGTGGCTTTGAAGTTCCTGGCGGGCGAGATGAGCAACGACCTGATCGCCCGCTTCGTGCAGGAGATCAAGACGGCGCGCAAGGTCAATCACCCGCACGTGGTGCGGGTGTTCACCCTGGAGAAGTGGCGCGAGCACCGCTTCCTGGTCATGGAGTACATCGACGGCGTGCCGCTGCCGAAGTGGCGGACGCGCTCGCCGGCCCCGACCCGCGCCGATCTGCTGCGCCTGGCGGTGCAGCTCGCCACGGCGGTGGAGGCGGCGCACGCCATCGGCATCATCCATCGCGACATCAAGCCGGACAACGTCCTGGTCACCCAGATTGGCGACGCGAAGATCCTCGACTTCGGGATCGCCCGGCCGGAGAGCTCCGGCCACACGATGACCGCCACCGGCACCGTGGTCGGCTCGCCGATGTACATGTCACCCGAACAGATCCAGGCGCTGGGGGTCGATCGCCGCACCGACATCTACTCGCTGGGCGCGGTCCTCTACTTCCTGTTCACCGGCATCGAACCGTTCGCCGGCAAGGACCTGCAGGAGATCATGATGAAGCACCTCAACGCCCGGCCGCAGCCGCCGCACGAGGTCGACCCGAGCCTGCCGCGGCCGCTCTCCGAGGCGATCCTGCGCGCCCTCCACTCCGACCGCGACAAGCGCTTCCAGTCGGCCGCCGATTTGGCCGCCGTCCTGTCCCACACCCTCGCCTCGGCCGCCTGACCGGCCGTTCGCTGAACGGTCCTCACCGCCGGACGACCACCTGCGCCTACTGGTAGCCGAGCTGCACCGCCAGCGCGAGCAGTACGAGCGCGGCGGGGACGTAGACGAAGACCGCAAACTTCGCCGAGGCCTTGACGTACTTGAAGAAGTTCACGCCGGCCATCGAGCAGATGGTGAAGGCGATGCCGTCCCAGGGCATCCAGAAGTTGAAGGCGCCGCTGGCCATCTGGAAGGCCAGCACGACGATCTGTTTCGAGAAGTGAAGCACGTCGGCCAGCGGCGCCAGGACGGGCATGACGGTCGCGGCGGTGCCGGAGGCGCTGCCGAGAAGCGCCGCCATCAGCGCGCTCGTCGCGAACATCACGTAGGCCACGACGAACTGCGGCACGCGCGTCAGGTAGCCGGCGCAGAAGTTCAGGATGGTGTCCAGGATGCGCGCGTCGTTGAGGATGAAATAGAGGATCTGCGCGGCGCTCATCATGATCACCGCGATCATCACGCTTTTCATGCCCTCGATGTTCTTCTCGATCATCTCCTTGACCGACAGGCCGCCCGCCACGGGCACCACGATGCCGATCCAGAAGAACAGTGCCCCGATCTCCGTGAAACCCCACTGGTAACGCAGCAGTCCGATCATCAGAATCACGAACGCGGCCGAGAGGCACACGAGGCCGAGCACGCGGCGGGGCGTCATCGCGGCCGCGGTCGACGCCTCGGGCGAGGCGCGCAGCCGCACGCGGTTCCCGACATCCTCCTCCGCCGAGAGCGACTGCGAGGGGTCCCGGTGCACGCGGGAGGCATAGCGCATGATGACGATGCTGGTGATGGTCATCATCACGAGGAAGCAGACGACGCGATAGCCGGTGCCGGAGTAGAGCGGGACCCCCGCCAGGGCCTGGCCGATGGTGACCGTGTAGGGGTTGGTGATGCCGCACGCGAAGCCGACGGCGATGCTCCAGTACATGACGAAGACCGCCGACATCGAGTCGAACCCCATGGTGAGCATCAGCGGCGTGATGACGAGGATGAACGGGATCGCCTCCTCGTACATCCCGAAGGTGGCCCCGCTCGCGCCGAGCGCGAACACGATGACCGGGATGAAGGCGAGGCCGAAGCGGCCCGTCCGCCGCACGATCGCGTGGATCGCGGCATCGATGGCGCCGGTGGCGATGACCGCAGTCATGGCGCCCGCCGACAGCAGGATCACGAACGAGCGGTCAGCCGCTTCGACGGCGCCCCGCATGAACACGGTCCAGAGCTCCAGAAATCCCTGCGGCACGCTGGGCACGTGGTGAAACGAGCCCGGCACCACGATCGTCCGGACATGCCCCATGACCTCGATCGTCCTGCGGTCAAACGCCCCACCGGGGATCACGAAGGTCAGCAGGGCGCACAGGACGCACACGAAGAAGAGGATCACCAGGGGGCTGATGTTCCCCATCGCGGTGACCAGACGTTGACGGAGTGTGGGCATCGGTGAGCTCGCCTGAGCGCCGGGGTGGCCGCTAGAAATCCTCGAAGAAGGCCCGTGTCTTGACCTCGACCAGAAGCTCTTGGAGAACCTGGATCGCCTCGGCCGCCCGCCGTCCGTCGAACGCGGTGACCGCCTCGACCGCCTCCGGCAGATCGGCACCGGCGAGGCGATCCTCGACCGCGGCCAGGGCCGCCGACGTCTCTGTCTCGAAGGACGACCACCGGCTCCGGACGACGTCGGAGCAGGCGCGGTACTTGTAGTCGACAAGCTTCGCCAGTTCGGTGAAGAGCCAGTACGCCGACGCGGGATCGTAACGGCCGCCGGCCGTCGCATAGTGGGGCTCGACGTTCGTGATCCCCAGGTGAAAAGGGACGAACGTGCCGCTGAGCGACGTCGACATGCAGCACCACATCCGGTGGGCCACCTCCGGCCGCATGCCGCGCCGCGGCTCGAGAATGGTGCACGCCTCCGTGTTCATCCGCGCCACCGTGCGGACCTCGGTGCGGAAAGGGGAACCGTCGGGTCTGGTTCGATGGAGCGGCGTGCCCTCGAACACCTCGCGGAGCAACTCCATGAGATCCGGCGCGCCGACCTTCTCCCGCCCGCGCAGCATTCCCTCGAGCACCGCGTGCCGGTCCAGGTTGTAGCGGTCGGACTGGTTGGCCGGGTCGCCGACCGTGTCGGCGAAGCCCGGGGAGACCATCGCTGATCCGGCACCGCCTCCCTGGCGCGCCCCGATCCGGTAGCAATTGGCCCGCACCGACACCTCGTCGTCGCCGACCCGCTCGGCGGCCCACAGGCCGTCCCGCGCGAGCTCCACCCAAAAGGCCTCGTCCGGATCGGCGATGACGATCATCGTGCCCGAATCGCAGGACAGGCCGTGGCGGCCGCTGAACTCCTCCACCAGCTCGGCGCCCTGGCGGGCGGTCGTGGCGCGCTCCAGCACGAGCTGCATGAACTCGGTCCAGATGATGCCGCCGGGAATCACCTCGTACATCCGCGCTTCGGGGACGCCGCGCATCATCGCCATGTTGTTGGCCACGGCCACGCCGTGCCCGTTGATGCCGGACGTGTGGTCGCCGGGGTAGTGCCGCTTGTCGAAGATCCGGGTCGCAAGGTAACGCGCGGTGTGTCCGGGCTCTTCGAGCGAGCCGCCCGAGTGCAGCGGGAAGCGCTCGCCCGGCGGGACATCGCGGCCGGGAATCACGGCGACCCTGTGCGCCGCGTTCCTGCCCAGTTCCTCGCTGTGGGCCAGCAGGACGTGCCCGGTGGCGCTGCGGTTCCGTCCTACGACGAGGGTCGTGCACACGGGAACTCCTCGCCGGGGGCCCCGAAGAAGGCCTCCAGGACGTCGAGATAGACCTCCACGCGCTGCGCCAGCGGCGGAGAGTCGGGAGCGTGAAGCAGGTTCTCGACGGTGATGACCGGGCTGCAACCGACGCGCCGCGCCAGCAATTCGTCGATCGATCCGTCCGCGGTGTCCACGATGATCCCGTCGGTGAGGCGTTCGCCGAATCGGGTCACGCCGTCGCGGACGAGCGGCAGGCGCGAGCCTTCCAGGCAGTCCCGGACGCGGCGGCTGGCCGGATGCGTCATGGCGCCCGCCCCGGTCACGTAGATGTAGGACCCCGAGCCCTCGAACTGATACTCCGGCGCCTCGTAGACCGGATCCTCGTGGAGATCCAGCACCGCCGCGCCCGGCCGGATCCGGACGCCGTCCATCACGAAGCCGGTGATCGCCGCCGCTTCGGGACAGGCCGGCCCCGGCTGGCGCCCGAGCAGGTGGTCGCTGTCCGACACGCTCTGGCCGGACGGCCCGTAACGGATGTGATGGAGGTAGCCCCAGGGGTTGAGCAGCGGCATCAGCAGCAGACCCAGCGTGCCGCCGCGCCCCACGAGTCGTGGAACGCAGCGCGCCAGGGCCAGCGCCCCGGCCGGCTCCCGGCCGTGGATGCCGCCGATGAGGATGGCGTCGACCGGTTCCCGGTTGAGGTACGCCCGGATCGGGAGCGTGCCGCCGGAAGGCGCCGGCTGCGTCGCGACTTCGATCGCCCGCCATCCGGCCAGGAGAAGCGGGTCGAAGGCCGAGAAGATCTCCGACAGCGGCGGGCGTCCATCCCCTGAAGACGGAGAAAGGTAGCAGTCGGCAGGAAGCCCGGCGTCGGCGTTCATTCGGAGGATCCTGGTGAATCCCAGCTCATGGTGCAGCACGATCCGCCACGCTCACCCGCGCATCCGAGTCTGGGCGTAAGGAAGTTCGAGCTCAAATCTTAGGTCCGGTATGGACCAGTCTGTCAACCTCGACGAGACCGCACCACGAACGCGGGCCTCCAACCTTCCCCGCCGGCCAGCATCCGTCGGGACTTCCTTCAGACGCAGCCGGACCGGACGGGGGGCAGCGCCCAGGTCAATGGCCGGTGGGCGAGCGCTTGCGCGGCGGCCGCCCGTCGGTCAGAATGGCCGGCACGCGTGGGGGTCGAGTGATGCTGCTGCGGTTGATGGCGCTCTGCGGCACGGGACTGCTGCTGGTCGGGGCCTCCCTGATCCTGGGTGCCGGGACCGCCGTTCCGAAGCCGCCCGATCTACTGAAGGCGATCGCCTCCGAGTATTACCGCTGGCGCGATCAGAATTACCCGGTGGCCAGCAGTCTTCAAGGGTTGCACACCTGGGACGACCGGCTGACCGACTATGCCGCGCAGGCGGTCGAGGCGCGCCGGGCGCACGTCGTAGATCTACTGACGCGGATCCGGACCATGCCGGCCGACGCGTGGGAGAAAGATGACCGGATCGACTGGCTGCTGTTCCGCTCCCAGCTCGAGACCGTGGAGTTCCTCGACCGGGTCATGAATCCGACCGCGACCGACCCGCAGACCTACGTCAACGAATGCACCAATGCGATCTTCTCGCTGCTGAAGACCGAATACGCCCCGGCCCGCACGCGAGCGCTGGCGGCGACGGCGCGGCTGCGGGCGATGCCGGCGATGCTCGAGCGCGGCAAGGCCAACCTGGCCCGGCCGGTCGGCCTGTACGCCCGGCTGGCGATCGACTCCGCCCGCGCCATTGATTCCCTGCTCAACGATAGCCTGATGACCCTGGCCGCCGGGCTCAAGGATGGCGAGCGCGAAGATCTGACGACGGCGCGCGATGCGGCGCTCGCCGCGGTGCACGGTTTCGCCGACTGGCTGGAGGCGCGCCTGCCGGGAATGGCGCCGTGGAGCCCGATGGGGGAGGAGAACTACAACGAGCTGCTGCGCCGGGAATATCTGCTGCCGATTGACGCCCGGCAGGTCGAGATGCTCGGCCGGGCCGAGCTGGCCCGCTACCGGGCGCTGGAGGCGCTGCTGCCGGATCCGGCGCTGGCCGACCCCGACCCGGCGCGCAGCCGCGTCATCCCGAAGGATCAAGCCGCCTTCCTGACGGCGTATGAAGGCCGCCAGGACGAGATCGTCCGCTTCCTGCGCGACCGGAATCTTGTGACGCTGCCGCCGTCCCTCGGGCACTTCGCCATCCGGCAGCTGCCGGAGGCGTTCAAGCCGACCAGCCCCGGCGGCTTCATGAACCCGCCCGGTCTGTACGACACCGACCCGAGCGGCTTCTATTTCATCCCGACCTACGAT
Source organism: Acidobacteriota bacterium (assembly GCA_018606725.1). Classification (GTDB taxonomy): domain Bacteria; phylum Acidobacteriota; class Polarisedimenticolia; order Gp22-AA2; family Gp22-AA2; genus JAGYID01. The sequence continues at coordinate 30,917 of JAGYID010000004.1, read as the reverse complement.
CCGAAGAGCCGCAACTTCTACATCCGCGCCGCCATCGAGGACCCGCGCCCGATCCTGGCGCACGAGGGGATCCCCGGCCACTTCCTGCAGATCTCCATCGCCAATCATCTTCCCGACGAGATCCGACGGCAGCACGGCGACGGTGTCTTCATCGAGGGATGGGCGCTGTACACCGAGGAGATGCTGATGCGCACCGGGCTGTACCCCGACGGCTCGGCGGCGCAGGGGCAGGTGCTGCGGCTGTCGCGCTACCGCGCCGCCCGCATCGGCGTCGACGTCAATCTGCACACCGGCCGCTGGACCTTCGAGGAGGCCGTGAAATATTTCATGGAGGCGGGCGGGCTCGACCGCGAGGCCGCCGAAGGGGAAGCGGCCGGGGCGGCCGCCGATCCGACGCAGAAGATCACCTACATGGTCGGCAAGTGGCAGATCATGCGGCTCCTGGGCCTGTACCGCGAGCGCGCCGGGAAGGAGTTCCGCCTGGGCGCCTTCCACGACGCTCTCCTGAAAAACGGCAGCCTGCCGCTGTCGATCGTCGAGTGGATGCTGCTGGACGACCCTGCTTCGCTTCACGAAGCCCTTCACCGCGGCGCTGGGGAACAGAGCGTCCGCGGCAGCGGCGCGGGTCCAGAGAGCGTCCGCGGCAGCGGTGCGGGTCCAGAGAGCGTCCGCGGCAGCGGTGCGGGTCCACAACGATGACCGGCGCCGCTGGACCTCTCGCCGGCAGGGTGGCGCTGGTCACCGGCAGCTCCCACGGCATCGGCCGGGGCTGCGCCATCGCCCTGGCGGCAGCAGGGGCGAAGGTGGCGGTCAACTACCGGAAGAGCGCGCCCGAGGCGGCCGAGACGGTGCGCCGCATCGAGGCGGCCGGCGGCACGGCGAAGGCGTTCCAGGCGGACGTGACGCGGGCGGAGGATGCCGCCGACCTGATGGCGCGGGTGCGGCGTGAGCTGGGGCCGGTCGCGGTCCTGGTCAACAACGTCGGCGAGTACATCGAGAAGACGCTCGAGCAGACGACCGGCGACGACTTCCAGCAGATGTTCCGCTCCAACGTCGACCCGGTGTTCCTGTGCACGCAGGCGGTCCTGCCGGACATGCGCGCCGCCCGCTTCGGGCGGATCATCAACGTCACCTTCTCTGTCCTCGACACCCGCCCCGCCGCGCGCGTCATGGGGGCCTACACCGCCGCCAAGGCGGCGGCCCTGTCGCTGACGCGGACCTACGCGGCGGAGGAAATCGGCAACGGCATCACGGTCAACGCGGTCGCGCCCGGCGTCATCGACAACGGCCATTTCGACGACGACCAGACCGACTGGCTCAAACTGATGCCGCTCGGCCGCTTCGGCCGCCCCGACGAGATCGGCCGCGTCGTCGTTTTCTTCGCCGATCCGGCGTCGGAGTACATCACCGGCACGCAGTTGTGCGTGGCCGGCGGCTACGGGTTCTGAGCTGACGTCGCCCGCTGCCGACCCGACCGCGCCGCCGCCGCCCGGCGATCCAGGAGCACCGCCGACCCGGGCCCGGCTCGTCCTGCTCGGTTTCGTCCTCGGCCTGACCGCGGTCGCCTACCTCGACCGCGTCTGCATCGCCACCGCTGCGCCGGCGATCAAGGCCGACCTCGGCCTGAGCGACAGCCAGATCGGCTACGTGTTCAGCGCCTTCACCTTCGCCTATGCCTTGTTCGAGATCCCGAGCGGCCGGCTCGCCGACCGGTTCGGCGCCCGCCTGATGCTCACCCGCATCGTCGTCTGGTGGTCGGCGATGACCGCGGCGACGGGGCTGGCGGGCGGCTTCGTGTCGCTCTTCGCCCTGCGCCTGCTGTTCGGCGTCGGCGAGGCGGGCGCGTTCCCGTCGATCGCGCGCGCCTTCAGCCACTGGCTGCCCGCGGTGCAGCGCGGCCGCGCCTTCGGGCTGGCGATCACCGCCGGCGCGCTGATGGGGGCGGTTACCCAGCCATTGGTCGTGGCGCTACTCGGCGTCATGTCGTGGCGGCACGTGTTCCAGATCTTCGGGCTGGTCGGGATCCTGTGGGCGGCTGCCTGGTGGATCTGGTTCCGGGACGATCCGCGGCGGCACCCCGGCGTCAATGCGGCCGAGCTTGCCATCATCGGCCAGGATCCGCCGGAGCCGCATCGACGCGCCCCGTGGCGGGCCATCCTGGCCAACCGCAACTTCCACGTCCTGTGCGTCATGTACTTCAGCGTCATCTACGGCTGGTACTTCTACCTGACCTGGCTGCCGGCTTATCTACTACGCGCCCGCGGCTTCGATCTGCAGCGGGTCGGCTGGCTGGCGGCCTTGCCGTACGTGATGATCGCCGTCGGCGTCTTCGCCGGCGGCTGGCTGAGCGACCGCCTGCTCCGCACCGCCACATTGCGCGCGGCCCGACGTCTGCCGGGGCTCATCGGCCTGCCGCTCGCGGCGGTCGCGGTCATCGGCGCGATCGCGACGACGCAGCCGTACGCCGCCGCCTTCCTGTTCGCCGCGGCCGCCGGCCTGGCGGCGCTCGGGGTCGCCCCGGCATGGGCAGTCTGCCTCGACATCGGCGGCCTCAGTGCCGGAGTCGTCAGCGGCGCCATGAACATGTTCGGCAACCTCGGCGGCGCCCTCAGCCCGGTGGTCATCGGCGTCTGCCTGGACCGCCTTGGTTCGTGGGAGGCGCCGCTGCACACCGTCGCCGCGCTCTACGTCGTGGCGGCCGCCTGCTGGCTGGTCATCGACCCGGAGCGTCGCGTCGCGACGTGAGCGGTGCGCCGGTCAGCGTGACGGCTGCGAACTGCCGGACGCGGGTAATGCAGGGAGCGCGGCCGGTCCACCGGTCCTGGCCGAGCCGTCGAGAGCGGCGAGTCGTTTGTGGGCCTCGATGACCTCGGGGATGTCCGGGTCGGCATCCTTCCAGTCGGTCAGAAAGCGCTCGTACCACCGCCGGGCGCGCGCCGTGTCGCCGAGGCGCTCGTACACCTGCGCGAGGCGGAACTGGTCGAGGACCCATACGGCCGGCAGGAAGAGCGACCACTTGCCATACGGTCTGTCGAGAACGTCCTCGTACTCGCGCGCTGCGTCGCTCCAGAGTTCGAGGACCTCATAGGTCCGGCCCATGACGTGGTGGCGGTTGACGACGAGGGAGGTTCTGGTGATCGGTTCGAGGATCTGTCGTGCCTTCTCCGCCTGTCCCCGGATGAGCGCCAGGCAACCATCCGCGAATTCGAGCTGCTCCCGGACGAAACGGCTCGGATTGTCCTTCTCGAAGGCGCGATGTTCCTCAACGATCCGGGCCAGAGGTTCCACCTGCGCGATCTCCACGGAAAAGGTGGCCAGGCCCCGGACCGGGAGCAGGCTGGTGCGCGCCGCCTTCGTCTGCTCCTCGGAAAGGGGCGCGGGGTTCTCGCCGCGGCGGGCCGAAAGCCATGCCTGGGTGACCGCGGCCCACTGCTGGCCTCTCACATCGTGCATGTCGACCGCGGCGCGCGCCAGCGTCCGTGCCGCCTCGCGCGCCTCGGTCAACCGCCCGGCCGCCAGCAGGGCATCGCGTCGAGTATAGGCCGCGTTGAACGCGAAGTACGGAGACTTCTCCTGCAGGCGCTCGGCTTCCTTCAGAACGCTCTTATAGTCCCCGCGTGCCAACGCGACAACCATCAGGGCCAGTGCCGCGTCGCTTTCCGATCCACCCCTGCTCCGGAACTCCGCGACCACCTGCTCCGCCTCCGCGAACTTACCTGGCAGAGCCAGTGACGACACCAGATTCCAGAAGTTGCCGGCCTCCGGTGAGGCGCGGTAGGCGGCGCGGTAGGCCGCTTCGGCTGCCGGGTGGTCCTCGTAGATGTTGTCGTAGAGGAGGGCGAGGGCGTTGGGACCGAGGTCGTCGAACGGGTAGAGTCGCTGATACGTCTTTAGCCGCTCAATTTCGGTCTCGAAGTCGTAGCGCGCCTCCAGGTAATTGGTTTCGTTCCAGAGTCGGGCCTTTTCCGGCAGCGCGTCGGAGAGTCGCAGTACGTCTTCCGTCAATCGCCTCCACTCCCTGAACTCGCCAATGTTCCAGGCGGCGGTCGCCAGCTCGCTGTAGGCATCGACGAATTTCGGATCGATGGTGATGGCCCGCCGGAACAGGCCGATCTGCTCGTCGATCCGGCCCAGCCCGACTGCCATTCCCATCGCGTACGCTTCGTAGGCGGCAAGCGACCGTGTCGTCGGCGGTGTCGTCCCGGCGACCGCCTGCGGCGATTCCCCCAGCGAGCGCCGCAGGTCGAGAACGATTCGATGAATGGCTGCAAGCAGATCGTCCGGTCCGCCCGCGATCGCTGAGAGGGTTACGATCGGGCGCACCTCGCCGACCCGGCGGAGGGCCGCCTCGAGCCGGAACCCGGGACCATCCGAAGCGATGCTGCCGGTCAGCAAGCCCGCGCAGGCTCCTCCCGCGCACAGCCGGTCCCCCGTATCACGGTCGATTCTTCCGAATGTCCCGGTGCGCTCGTCGAGGAGACTTTTCAGATCATCCCCCCTGATGACCTGGACGAAGCTGGAGAGCCCCAGCCGCTCCTCGAAGGCGTCCCGGATGGCGCGGTCGAATTCCGGCCGTCCGGTGCGATTGTCGAAATCGGCGACGATGATCCGATCGCCCTCGTGGGAGCGGCCGGCCGGGCGGAGGCCCCACCAGGCGCCCGCCCCCGCCGCGATGAGGAGCGCGACCGCCGCGGCGGCGGAGAGCGCGACATGTCGGTTGGCCCAGGCGCCGAACCGGCGCGACGCGCCGGTGCGCGTTGCAGCCACGCCGCCCGACGGCGTCCGCACCGCCTGCACGCCGGAGTCGGTCGCCCGCTTCAGCTTGCGCAGATCGACCGCCAGCTGATCCGTGTGCTGGTAGCGATCCTGCGGGTCCTTCTCCAGGCACTCCGCGATGATCCGATCCAGTTCGGCCGGCACGCCGGGGTTGATCTGTGATGGCCGCGCCGGCTGGTCCCGGATGATCGCCGTCAGGATGTCGGTCGGGGTCTTTCCCTCGAACGGCGCCCGGCCGGTGGCCATCTCATACAGCGTCGTCCCGAAGCTGAAGATGTCCGAGCGGGCGTCCACCACCTGGCCGCGCGCCTGCTCCGGGGACATGTACGCCGCCGTGCCGAGGATCTTCCCGGCCTGCGTCATCTCCGCCGAGATCGTCCGCAGCCGGCCGGCATCCGACGCGCCGCCCCCTTCACCCGCGCGGCTCTCCTCCAGCAGCTTCGCCAGGCCGAAGTCGAGGATCTTCACCTGCCCGTTCACCGCCACGATGACGTTGTCCGGCTTCAGGTCCCGGTGGATCACCTGCGCCTGGTGGGCCTGAGCCAACCCGTCGACGATCCCGGTGGCAACCCGCAGCGCCTCCTTGATCGCCATTGGCCGCCCGCCCATCCGGTCGCGCAGAGTCTCCCCCTCGATGTACTCCATGGCGATGAAGACGATGCCGTCGGCTTCGCCGACCTCGTAGATGGTGGCGATGTTCGGGTGGGAGATCGCCGCGGCCGCCTGCGCCTCGCGCAGGAAGCGCAGCCGGCGCTCTTCGTTGCCGACCAGGTCGGGCGGCAGGACCTTGAGCGCGACCGACCGGCGCAGCCGCTCGTCCTCGGCGCGATAAACCACACCCATGCCGCCTTCACCGACCTTGGCGACGATGCGGAAATGGGACAGGGTACGGCCGACCATTGGCGGGGATTCTATCGCAGGAAGCGGTCCGGCCCGACGTCGCGTCCCATCACGCCCTTCGGCACTCGTGGCCGCGCCGATCGAGGCGATGGCGTGCTGTGAGTTCCCGGGGGTGACGGGCGGCCCGGAGTGGGGGTGGCGGGGCCATCGCGGACTGCGCCCGCAAGCCGCCGCCCTTCGGCGGCCGGGCGCGGGAGCGACGAGCGGCGTTGCGCCTGTACGGCGTCCTGTGCCGTAACCGGGCGCAACGACCGCGTCCCCGCCAACCCCACTCCGGGCCGCCCCCCGCACACCGGGAAGGTCGCACTGCGCAAGCCCCCGCCTTGATCGCCGCGGCGCGGTCATGTAGGCTCTCGCGCATCATGACAGGCAAAGCGTCGTCGCCGGATGCCGGCGCCATTCAGGAGGAGGCCCGCGCGCTGCGGGGCTTCATCGTCGATCTGACCCTGCGGATCTGCCGGGAGCGGACGGTCAACTACATGGCCGAGGACTTCCCCGGCGGCGGACCGGACGGGATGACGTCGCCGGGGCAGGAGGGGAAGGTCGCCGCCGTCCTGGGCGGGGAGCTGAAGAAGCTCGGGGTGCCGTTCACGACCCACGCCAAGGTGCCGGGCCGGGACAACCTGCTGGCCACCGTCGGGCAGAAGAAGCCGGGCTACCGCCACATGCTGGTGCTGCTGCACACCGACACGGTGCCGAGCGGCGCGCCCTCCGACTGGAGATTCCCGCCGTTCGATCCGTTCGAGGAGGGCGGCAGAATGTTCGGCCGCGGTGTCCTGGACGACAAGGGGCCGCTGGTGTCGGCCTTCGCCGCCCTGCGGATCCTCAAGCAGCACGAGGCCGCCATCCCGGGGGCGTTCACCTTCGGCGCGGTGGGGGACGAAGAGGTCGGCATCGGCGTCGGGCTGCCGTATCTGATCGAGCAGGGACTGATCCGCTGCACCGACGCGGTCATCCCCGACATCGCCGGCAACATGAAGGAGGTCAACGTCGCCGAGAAGGGGCGCGTCCTGCTGAAAGTGCGCGCCCGGGGGAAGCAGGCGCACGCCATGGAGCCGTCGAAGGGGGTCAACGCCATCCACGCCATGAGCCGGTTCCTGGTGGCGCTCGAGAAGTTGGCGTTGCGGCACACGGTGCACCCGATCCTCGGCGGCCCGACGCTCAACACCGGCCTGATCCGGGGCGGCATCGCGCCGAACGCCGTGCCGGCCGACTGCGAGGCGACGCTCGACATCCGCTACGTGCCGGGGCAGACGGCGGAGGGGATCCGCGCGGAGATCCAGGCGCTGGCGGACGCGGCGCTCGCGGGGAAGACCCCGGCCGCGGCGGCAGACGGGCCGGCGGCCGGGCTCGCCGAAGCGCGGCTGGCGGTCGAGATCCAGCAGAACGCCCTGCCGTGCGAGGTGTCGCCGGAGGCGCCGATCGTCCGGAGGATCCTGCGCCACGCCCCCGATGCACGCGTCATCGGCAGTGGCGGGGGCACTTTCGCCAAGGACCTGGTCCTGATGGGGGTCGACGCGGTCGGCTGGTCGCCGGGGGACGAGGCGACCTATCACCAGCCGAACGAAGAGATCGAGGTGGACCAACTCGTCACTTACGCGGGGCGCCTCGCCTGTCTGGCGCTCGAAATCACCAACGAGAAGGTATGACGCCGCGCCGGGCGGTTCTCCGGTTCTTGGCGGCGCCCCCGGCCATCACCCTGGTGACGGCGCTCGCCGTCATCGTCGCGGTCGCGGCGCCCGCGGCGCTGCTTCCGGTACCGGCGGCGCTGGCCGCGCCGCCGGCGCAGCCGACGCCGGGGCCGCACGACGCCACGTCGCACCACTCGTTCAGCGGCGTCGACCAGTGGGTCAAGGTCTTCGACGACCCGAAGCGCGCCGACTGGCAGAAGCCGGACGAGGTCGTCAAGGCGCTCGGTTTGAAGCCGGGGATGATCGTCGCCGACCTCGGGGCCGGGACCGGCTACTTCGAGCGCCCGCTGTCGAAGGCGGTTGCGCCGGGCGGCATCGTCCTGGCGGTCGACACCGATACCGACATGGTCCGTCACCTGGCCGACCGGACGCGGCTGGAGGGGACGACCAACGTCATCCCGGTCCTGGCCGACCCCGACCAGCCGTTCCTGCCGGCGGGGCGCGTCGACCGGGTGCTGATCGTCGACACCTATCATCACATCGATGACCGCCTGCACTATTTCGGGCGCATGAAGGAGTCGATGGCGCCGGGTGGGCGCGTGGCGATCGTCGATTTCCACAAGCGGCCGATGCCGGTCGGGCCGCCGCTCCAGCACAAGCTGCCGCGCGAGTTCGTGCTCGACGAGATGAAGCAGGCCGGCTGGACCCTCGCCGGCGAGGAGACCTTCCTGCCGTACCAGTACCTGCTATTGTTCGCGCCCGCCAAGGGGCGCGAGGGGACCTGAGCCGGATGCTGACCACCGCCGACTTCAAGCGCGGGCTGGCGATCCAGGTCGAGGGCCAGCCGTACGTGATCGTCGAGTACAACGTCCAGACCCCGTCGGCGCGCGGCGCCGCCACGCTGGTGCGGGTCAAGGCGCGCCAGGTGATCACCGGCCAGGTGCTGGACATGACCTTCAAGGCGGGCGACAAGTTCGAGGAGCCGGACCTCGAGCGGCGCAAGATCAACTTTCTGTATGCCGACGGTGACGAGTACCACTTCATGGACGAGACGTCGTACGAGCAGTTCCACATGCTGGGCGAGGCGCTGGGCGACGCGGTCCGCTGGCTGAAGGAGGGGATCACTCTCAAGTCGATCGTCTTCCAGGGAAGGGTCGCCGGCGTCGAGGTGCCGCAGTTCGTCGAGATGCTGGTGGCCGAGACCGGGCCGGGCGGGCGCTCCGACATGGCCAGCGGCAAGGTCACCAAAGCCGCCACCCTCGAAAACGGCACGCAGGTCCGGGTGCCGGTCTACCTGGAAGCCGGCGAGACCGTCCTGATCGACACGACCACCGGTGAGTTCGTCAAGCGCGTCGGCAAGTGAGCCGGGCCTGAGGGGGCGGCGCGGGAGGGCGGCACGATGAAGATCACACGCAGGATGGTCAATCGCATCGTTCTCGGCGCCCCGATCGCGGGGGCGCTCGCCGGCGCCGGGGCGCTGTTCGGCGTGCGGACGGCGGCCGCGCAGGAAGCGACTGCGACGCCGGCCCCGGACGCCTCCGGGGCGCCGGACGCCGCGGCCGAGCCGGAGGAGCCGCCGATCGCCCGTTTCCTGGCGAAGCAGGACGACCTGACCTCCGAGGAGAAGCGCCGCGTCCGCCGCGACGTGACCTCGTTCGAGAGCAGCCTCAAGGAGATTCGCGACTTTCCGCTCGGCAACGACGTCCCTCCGGCCGGGTCCTTCCGGCCGCTGCGCTCGCGGACGTCCCCACGATGACCGGCGACGACCTGCTGTACAAGCCGGTCCACGAGCTGGCGGGGCTGCTGCGCGCTCGGAAGCTGTCGCCCGTCGAGCTGACGCGCGCGTACCTCGCGCGGATCGAGGCGTTGAATCCGCGCCTGAACGCCTTCGCTGCCGTGACCGCCGACCTGGCCCTCGAGCAGGCGCGGCGGGCGGAGCGCGACATCGCCGCCGGCCGCTACCGCGGGCCGCTGCACGGCGTGCCGTACGGCGCCAAGGACTTGTTGTCGACCAGCGGCATCCCGACCACCTGGGGCGCCAAACCGTTCGTGGGGCGGATGATCGACGGGGACGCGGCGGTCATCGAGAAGCTGCGCGACGCCGGCGCCGTGCTGCTCGGCAAGCTGGCGATGATCGAGCTGGCCGGCGGGCTGGGGTACACGAAGGGAGACGCCTCCGCAACCGGCGGGGCGCACAACCCGTGGGGCCTCGACCGCTGGACCTGCGGCTCGTCGTCGGGCTCGGGCGCGGCGGTGGCGGCGGCATTGGTGCCGTTCGCCATCGGCTCGGAGACCTGGGGGTCGATCATCTGTCCGGCGTCGTTCTGCGGCGATTCCGGGCTGCGCCCGACCTTCGGACGGGTATCGCGGCGCGGCGCGATGGCGCTGTCCTGGTCGCTCGACAAGCTCGGCCCGATGGCGCGGTCGGCGCGCGACTGCGAGCTGGTCCTCGACGCCATCCAGGGACACGACCCGGGCGATCCGTACTCGCTCGACGAGCCGAAGGCGGCGCCGTCCGACCCGGCGGCGGCGAAGCGGCTGCGGGTCGGCTGGATTGACCGGGACTTCGGCAAGGTGGGGGACAAGGCCGTCGAGGCGGTCTTCCGCGCGGCGCTCTCCGACCTGGAAGGCGCCGGCGTGCGGCTGGAGCAGGCGAAGCTCCCGGAGCTGCCGTTCGAGAGCGCCGCGGCGATCATCCTGTACGCCGAGGCCGCCACCGCCTTCGAGGAGCTGGAGCGTTCCGGGGCGGCGCGCGGGCTGGTCACCGGGACGGCGCCGCTGACATTTATCTGGTCGCGGGCCATCCGCGGGGCGGACTTTGTCAAGGCGCAACGGGTCCGGACGGTCTGCCAGAAAGCGATGGCCGATCTGCTGTCGCGCTACGACGCGCTGCTCTACCCGGGCCAGATGTACACCGCCTGGCCGCTGGAGAAGGATTTCTCCGACATCTCAGAGCCCGACCCGCTCGGCGGGGCAGGCAATCTGTGCGGCTTGCCGGCGATCGCCGTGCCGTGCGGCTTCGCGTCGGACGGCCTGCCGGTCGGGCTGACCATCATGACCGGCGCCTTCGAGGAGTCGAAGGCCCTGTCCCTCGCCCGCTTCTACCAGGGGATCACCGCCTGGCACGCGAAGCGACCGTCGCTGCCGGCGGCCTGAGGCGCAACGGATGGATCCGAAGGGGAAGGTGGCCCTGATCACCGGCGGCGCGCGCGTCGGCGCCAGCGTCGCCGAGGAGCTGGCGCGGCGCGGCTGCCACGTGGCGCTGGTCTATCGCGGCTCGCGGCAGGCGGCCGAGGGAACCGCGAAACGGGCCCGGGCGCTGCGGGTCAAGGCGATGACCATCCAGGCCGACCTCGGCCTGGAAGCGGAAGCGGCGCGGGTCGTCGGGGCGGTGCACGAGGAGCTGGGCGGCCCCGACATCCTCGTCAGCATGGCGTCGATCTACCGCAAGACGCCGCTGCGGGCCCTCGACGAGGCGGCGCTGCGCGCCAACCTCGACGTCGACCTGGGCAGCGCCTACCGCCTGGCGCTGGCGGCGGCGCCGATGATGCGCACGCGCGGCGACGGGCGGATCGTGGCGATCGCCGACTGGCTGGCGGCCAGCGGCCGGCCGCGCTACCGCGGCTTCCTGCCGTACTACGTCGCCAAAACGGGGGTGATCGGCCTGGTCGAGGGGCTGGCGCTGGAGTTGGCGCCCGATATCCTGGTCAACGCCATCGCTCCCGGACCGATCCTGAAACCGCCCGGTTTCAGCGCCGCGGCCGAGAAGGCGGTGAAAAAAGCCACGCCGCTCGGGCGCTGGGGCGGCCCGTTCGAAATCGCCCGCGCGGCGCTGTTCCTGATCGACACCGAGTTCGTCACCGGCGAGTGCATTCGCGTCGACGGCGGCCGGCACCTCTACTGAGCCCCGTCCGCCGACGCCCGATCGGAGGTTGATGATGTCGTCCACGAAACGAATCGCGATGATCGCAGTGGCGCTCGTGGTCTGCTCAACGGCGCCGCCGTCGGCGGCCGCAACCGCCGCGGCGCCGCCCGCCCCGGCCCGGGGGCCGGCGCCGGCGTCCTCCGGGCCCTCCGCAGCCAGGAGCTTCCTCGACTTCTACGACGCGCTCCTGCTGGCGCTCTACCCGCCGCTCCAGGACGCGCTCTGGACCGCCAGCATCGACGTGACCCCCGAGCACGACGGGGCGCGCGTCGCCGCCGGCAAGCTGTACGTCGCCTTCAGCGGCAACCGGGAGGTGATCGCCCGGGCGCGCCGGCTGCTGGCGCAGCGCGACCGGCTCGAGCCGCTCCAGGTGCGGCAACTGGAGAAGATCCTGCTCGCCGCCGCCGAGGCCCCCGGCACGATCCCCCACGTCGTGGCCCGGCGCATCGAGGCAGAGAGCCGGCAGTCGAGCATCATGGACTCGTTCCAGTTCTGTCTCGAGCGCGACGGCGCCGCCTGCGCCAAGCCGACCACGACGGTGGAGATCGACACGGTGCTGAAAAACTCGCGCGATCTCGACGATCGCCTGAAATTCTGGCAGGCCTCCAAGGAGAGCGGCCCGGCCCTGAAGGCCGGCATCGTCGGGCTGCGCGATCTGCGCAACGCCGTGGCGCGCGAGATGGGGCACTCGTCGTTCTTCGCGCTTCAAGTTGCAGATTACGGGATGACCGTGCCCGAAATGATGACGATGCTCGACGCCTTCGTCACCGACATGGAGCCGCTCTACAAGGAGCTGCACTGCTGGACCCGCGCGACGCTGGCGCAGCGCTACGGCCAGCCGGTCCCGAAGGCGATTCCGGCCCCCTGGATCGGCAATCGCTGGGCGCAGAACTGGCCCGGCATCGTCGAGGGCGTCAACCTCGACCCGCTGTTCAAGGACCGGACGGGGGAATGGATCGCCCGGCAGGCGGAAGCGTTCTACGTGTCGATGGGATTTGCGAAGCTGCAGCCCAGCTTCTGGTCGGAGTCGGACCTCTATCCGGTGCCGAGCGGCGAGAAGCGCGACAAGAACACCCACGCCTCGGCCTGGGACATCGACTTGCAGGGGCGCGGCCGTTCGTTGATGAACCTGGTACCGGACGCCGAGTCGTTCGCGACCGCCCACCACGAGCTGGGTCACGTCTATTACTACGTCTCCTACGACCGGCCGGCGGTGCCGGTGGTGCTGCGCGAGGGCGCCAACCGCGCCTTCCACGAGGCGATCGGCGAGCTGATCGGCATGGCCTCGAAGCAGGTTCCCTACTTGCGACAGGTCGGCCTGCTGCCGGAGGGGCAGCAGATCGATCAGACCGGCTGGCTGCTGAACGAGGCGCTCGAGGAGTCGGCCGCGCCGTTCATCGCCTTCTCGGCCGGCACCATGTCGCACTGGGAGCGCGACCTGTACGAGGCGAACCTGCCGGCCGACCAGTTCAACGCCCGCTGGTGGCAGTACGTCGAGCGCTACCAGGGGGTGGCGCCGCCGGCGCCGCGCGGCGAGGAGTTCTGTGACGCCTGCACCAAGACGCACATCAACGACGACCCGGCGCAGTACTACGACTACGCCATCGCCACCATCCTGAAATACCAGCTCCACGACCACATCTGCCGGTCGATCCTCAAGCAGGACCCGCACGCCTGCAACTACTACGGCAGCAAGGAGGTCGGCGCCTTCCTCCGGAGCATTCTCGAGCAGGGGCAGACGCGCGACTGGCGGACCCTGATCAAGGAGAAGACCGGCTCGGAGCTGAGCACCCGGCCGATGGTCGCCTACTTCCAGCCGCTGGTGGAGTACCTCAAGAAGGAGAACGCCGGCCGCGAGCGCGGCTGGCGCTGAGCCCGGATCGAACCATCACGTTGACCAACCCCGGTACCGAACTTTCGAGGAGGAACGCAGCATGAGTCACTCGTCGCGGAATTCCAACCGAACGCCTTGTGTGCCCCGCCGGCGCGCCGCCCTCGCCACGGCGGTCCTGTCGGCCGGCATCGCCGGCGCGGCGCTGATCGGCCAGGCCTCGGCGGCGCCGGAGACCTACGCCATCGATCCGGATCACAGCGCCGTCACCTTCACCATCCGCCACCTGTTCAGCAAGGTGCCGGGTCGGTTCACCAAGTTCGAGGGCAGCCTGACCATCGACAAGGCGGACCCGGCGAAGAGCGCGGTCAACGCGACCATCGATGCCGGCAGCATCGACACCGATGAAGCGAAACGGGACGGCCACCTGAAGTCCCCCGACTTCTTCGACGCCGCCAAGTATCCGACCCTCACCTTCAAGTCGACCGCCGTCAAGGTGGTGTCACCGGAGAAGCTGCAGATCACCGGCGACCTGACCATCCGCGGCAAGACCAAGCCGGCGGTCCTCGACGTCGATCTGCTCGGCTTCGGCCCCGGCTTCGGCGGCGGCTTCAAGGGGGGCTTCGAGGGCCACACCCGGATCAACCGCCAGGACTTCGGCGTGGCGTGGAACAGCCTCGTCGAGGGGGGCGGCGCGGTGCTGGGCGACGACGTCGACATCACCCTGAACATCGAGGCGACGCGCGTCGAGCCCAAGCCGGCCGCGAAGAAGAACTAGCCCGGATTTCTCACCGGTCTTCTGCTGCGACCGCGGATCTGGCCGCCCTGACGGGCGTCCTCGCGGCTCGCACCTGTCAACGTATGTCGAATACGTTTCGGGCCCTCGCCGCTGCGGGTGCCCGTCATGACGGCCATCTGCGCGGTCTCGCGACGAACCCCGGTGAGAAATCCGGGCTAGGAATCCAGCATCCTCGCGTCCGTTGCTGGTGGCTCCGCGGCGGGCGCCTCCGCGGCGGGCGCGAGGTGCCGGACCATGCCGGCGCGGGCGGCCTCGACGTGCTCGCGCAGCCGGGCCGCGGGATAGGCCGCCGGCGCGAAGATCACCATCCACAGCGAGCGGGTCGACTCCGTCACCGAGGTGCGCAGCGAATCGGAGGTCGGGTTGCCGAACGGCCCGTCCTGGTCGGCCAGCACCGGCCTTCCGTCCAGGTGGACTTCTTCCTTGCGGATGCCGGCATACGCCTCGCCCGGCCGGCCGCGCCGGGCCGTCACCGCGCCGTGCAGCCGATCGGCGTCGTACAAGCCGATCGACAGCAGGAACTTCAGCGCGCAGAGGTTGCACAGGTCGACGGCATTGAGGATGCGCGGCAGCGGCTTCCCCTGCAGCACGCGGCGCAGCAGCGCCTCCGACGACGGGCGGGTGCGGGTCGGATCGATCCGGAAAGCGCGGTAGAGATCGCGCGCCGGCTGGAGCCCTTCGATCGAAGCGGGCGCCGCCCCGGCGTGAGCCGCGCGCAGGGCGTCGCAGGTCGCCTCGATCTCCGCCTCGAGGGCCGGGCTCGATACGGCGACGCAGACCGGCCCGGCGGCGACGACGCCGAGCCGGAGCGACGGGCGCAGGTCGGGATCGATCACGATGTCAGGGGCGCGCAGCGTCATGACGGTTCCTATGTGCCGTTGCGACGACCGCCGGTTCCGCCCGGAGCCGCGACGGCGGCCGGCGGTGCGGAGACTGCGCCGGCGCCGCTCCGCGCGGCGCCGCGTCCATGGGCGCTCGAACCGGCGAGGGTCGTTCGGCGGCGCGCCCCGACGCCGAACGGCGCCGGCAGGGCACCGACGTACAGCAGGTCGAAGTCGACTTCGGCACGCAGCGAAGCCCACCCCTCATACCAGGCCATGATCCCGGCGACATCGACCTGGAAGCCGGGGCTCAGGGTGGAGAGATCGATGGTCGCGACGGCGCCCGGGATCGGCTCGAAGAAGACCCCTGTGCCATGGCGGCTGACCGTCAGGGTCAGGAGGCGCGTCGCGGCGGCATGATGGAACCGGCACAGCAGCGGGACGTCCGCCGGCAGCGCCAGCTCCCTCGACTGGAACGTGAAATTGAAGAAGGCGTTGCCGGCGCCGACATCGCCGCCGAAGACGGAGGGCGACAGGAACGGCCCGCCGAAGTCGCCAACGTTCGCGAAGTAATCGAATTCGAGCGCGTCGAACGAGTCGGACGGGAAGCCGGTCCGGTTCATGCCGGTGGTGACCGAGTTCCACAGGGCGAAGGTGATCTGCGAGAAGCCGTTCGGGTCGGCGGCGAAGCCGGCCGAGCGGATCGTCAGGATGGCGCCGAAATCGAAATCGGCATCGGCGGTGAGGACCCCGCCGATCGGCGTGGAGATCCGGGCCGACGGCAGCGTCGTGTCGTAGATCACCCGCAGCGTACCGGGCCGGTCGCCGGGGAAGTGCGGCGGCTCGGCCGGAAGAAAGGCGAAGTGCGCCGCGACCTCCCCCTCGGCGAAGAACGGATTGGCGCTCTGCCCCGTGAACGGGTCGGCCGCGAAGCGCTCGACGAGCGTCGTTCCGGGAGGCCCGGACGCGGCGGCGCGGGCGGTGGTGGAGACCGCAGCCAGGACGACGGTCAGGGCGGCGGCGGTCAGAATTGATATCGGCGCGAACGGCGATCGATGACGGCGCATCAGATCCTCCTCATGAGAGACTTCTCGTCGACTCGGGGACTTCGGCTCGGGTCACAGACTCCTCGTCATGATGGCGATCGACAACGGCGGCAGCCGGGCCGGGATCGACGCGATCGGCTGGCCGGTCTCGGCGTCGAACACCAGCAGGCGCGGCTCGAACGAGGCGCGCACCGCGACCAGGAGAAAACCGTCGCCGTCGACTTCGAGGTCTGAGATCAGGTCGCCGCTCTCGAAGATTGACCCCAGGACCTCGCCGGTCGCCGGGTTGAAGGCCTTCACGGCGTTCCGGTAGGAGCTCTCGGCGACGACGCAGTAGCCGTGCGTCGCGGACTGGATCGCGACCGCCGTCACGTTGCCGCCGAGAGCGTCGTCGTCCACGATCAGGCCCAGCGAACGGTGCGTCGCGGGGTCGATCGCCTCGACGCCGCCGGTCAGCGCCCGCGGCAGGATGCCGGGGAAGATGCCGGCCATGGCGACGTAGAGCAGACCGGTCGAGGGGGCGTAGGAGAACGACTCGAACGGGTTCTGCCCGTCGAGGTCGATGACGTCCACCACCCGCCTCGCCGCCGGGTCGATGACGGCGACGCGGCCGTTCATCCACTGCCGGTAATCGGCGCTGACGTCGAGCAGGGTGACGTACAGCAGCCCGTCGAGCAGCAGCGCCTGGTCGGCGCGCGGCAGGTGGTCGCGATTGCGGGCGTAGGGAGCGAGGTCGATGCGCTCGGTGATCGCGCCGGTCGCGAGGTCGACGACGGCGACGTCATTGAACGCCGGGCCGTAGCGGGTCACGAACGCTTCGCCGCCGCCCGTGACGACGACGTCGTGCGGGTTGGCCCGGTCGCCGAGACCGTATTCGAACGACGTCCGGAGCTGCGCCGCCGGATCGAGCCCCTGCAGGGTATCGAAGGTGTCGCGGTTGACCACGAACGGCCGGCCATCCTCGACCCGGGCGACCGGATCGCTGCTGACCAGCTCGAGGTCGTCATCGGTGCTGAAACGGCTGTCGTAGCGCACCGACACGGCTGCGACCTTGCCGACCGGTGAGGTGAAATCGGTGCCGGCCACCAGGTAGCGGCGGCGCTTGATCGCCGTGAAGACGCCGTCCTCGCTGATCCCGTAGATCGCCGCGCCGCCGGCGACCCGCCGCGCGCCGTCCTCCAGCCGGCCGGTCAGCCGCAGCAGCAGCCCGGAGGTCCCGAGCTTGATCGGGCCGAAGAAGTCGGTGTCGAGCGTGCCGTCGACGAGCGTCCCGGCGATGTCGAGCGGGCCGGACTGCTCCCAGGGCTGCGGCGTGCCGCCGGCGAGCAGCGTCAGGATGCGCGCCTGCGCCGTGAACGCCGGGTCATCGTCGCGCACCGTCGCGTCGTCGAACTCGATCTCCAGATCGAGCTCCAGGCCGCGGTAGGTCAGGCCGCCGATGATGAACTCGGTGTCCGGGTAGACCACCGACGCGTCGTAGATCGGGTCGAGGCGGGAGTCCCCGGCGGTGGCGTGGTGCTCGGCCGGCTGCCCGCTGCAGGCGGCGAGGAGCAACGCGGCGAGGGCCGCGGCCGCCAGGCGCAGGCGGCCGCATCGCGCGACCCCCCGTCTCAGAACGCCCACGAGAGCCTCCCGGTGACGCTCCGCCCCGGCAATGGGAAGCGCGCCACGTCGACGATCCGGTCGTCGGCGATGTTGGCGATCTCGATCGTCCCCCGAAGACCGCGCGGCAGCCGGATATCGGCGGCGACGTCGTGCACGACGCGGCGGGGCAGGGCCCTCGATTCGGTGTTGGTCTGGTCGATGTAGTTCTTTCCGACCCAGGTCATGTTGTAAGTCAGCCGGGTCCGCCCGAGGTCGAGCCCGGCCGCGGCGCTCATCTCCTCCGACGGGCGCCCGGGCAGCAAGTAACCGTCCGAGAACGAGCCGCTCCGATCGACCGCCTGCTGCAGCGTGGCGTTAAGGCTGCCGGTGAAGCGCGCCCCGAGTGCCAGGGCGAGCGACAGCTCGACGCCGCGCACGTCGGCGCGGCCGGAGTTGAGGGCGATCACGGTGTTCTGCGGGTTCGTCTGGAACAGGATCAGCTTGTCGGCGCGGGTCAGGAAGGCGATTGCCTCGAAGCGCGCCTGCCGCAGCGTCCCCTTGGTGCGCGGCCTCTCATACACGATGCCGAGGTCGGCGGAATCGCCGCGCTCGGGCTGCAGCAGCGGATTGCCGAGGACCGAGCCGCGATTGCCGAACAGCTCGATGAACTGGGGCAGGCGCAGAAACGACCCGACATTGCCCTTGAGCGACAGCCGCTCGTCGAGACGGGCCCGGAATCCGACCTTGCCGGTCGTGTGCGCTCCGTCGCTGACGAACGCCTCGGGGATTGTCCCCGTGGCCGGGCCCGGGTCGAACGACGTGCCGTACCGTTCGTGGCGCAGCGACGGATTGATGACCAGGGCGTCGCCGGAGAGCGACCACTGGTCTTCGAGAGTCGTCACCAGGGTCCTGCGCCCCGCCCGGCCGAGACCGGCCGGGTCGAGCTCCAGGTTGGCGAGGTCGGCGGTCTCCCGGCGATCCGCCAGCAGGAACGACAACGCCTGGTGCGGCGTCGCCGCCACGATGCCGCCGAATTCGACGGCCGCCGAGTCGATCCGGTTGTCGGTCCGCTGCGGCAGGCCGATCGTCCCCGGGTACGGGTCTTCGAACGCCTCCGTCTGTCGCGCATAGTCGCCGGCGGCCCGCAGCAGAAGCGAGCCTCCGGCCAGCCCGGCGGTCTCCGACTCGATCCGGAAGAGGCCGCGCGAGGTGATCAGGCGCGCCGACGTCGACTGCGCCGTGCCGAGCCCCGGGACCCCCTGCTCGCGACGGAACAGGTCGGTCGTGAAGGTCAGCCGCGTCCGGGCGCTCGCCTGCAGGGTTCCCTGACCCGACAGGTGGGCGCGGGTGAAATCATTGTTGACCCGGGTGACGATCGCGTCGTCCGAGGCGGTCGTGGCTGTGTTGTTGTCGTCGAGGAAGGTGAAATCGGCCTGGCTGCGCGCCCCGTCGGCGCCGAGGGCATACGAGCCGCGCCCGCTGCGCCCGGAGACCGAGGCGACCAGCTCGCCGGTGCCGTACGAGCCGTACGCGATCGAGCCGGCCGACTGCCGGACCCCGGCGCCGGCGGCGGCGCGCGAGTGGATCAGGATGGCGCCGCCGATCGAGGCGCCGGAGAGCGCCGCCGGGGTGAAGCCGCGGTACACCTCGATCGACTCGATCTGCGCCAGCGGCAGATCGGCGAGGTTGACGCCGCCGCCCAGCGCCCGGTTGAGCGGCACGCCGTCCAGGTAGACGGTCACCTGCTCGGCAGTCGAGCCGCGGATCGACACGGTGGCGAACTCGCCGCCGAGGTCGCGCATCTGCACGCCCACCGTCTCGCGCAACAGCTGCGACACGCTCGTCACCCGGTCGGCGAAGTCATCGGCCCGGATGACGGTGGCGAACGCGGTGGTGTCGCGGGTCGCGACCTCCTCCGTCTCGCCGTGCACCTCGATCGTCTCGACGAGCGGCTTCGGGGTCGGCGCCGGCGTCGCAGCCGCGACCGTCTGCCCGCCTGCCGGCGTCGCCCCGGCGTCCTCGGCGGCCGCCACCCCGGTCGTCGGGAAACCGAGCGCGATCAGCGCCGCGCCGAACAGGGCGAGGCGCCACGCCGCCCGGGGCGGGGTTCGGCCGTCGCACCGCGTCGGGCGCCACATCCCGCCGCCAAGCGCGCGCCCGCTCACCGGCAGTCTCCTGACGCCGGAATGCGCGGCTCGTGCGCCGACGAAGCCCCGTAGCCGAGTCCGCTGCCGGCCGGCGCCTGGCGGACGAGATAGAAGAACGCCTCGCCGGGGAGCGGCAGCACCGTGTCCGCCAGGTTGCGAGTCGTCAGGTCGGTCGAGTCGTTCTCGATGCAAGTGACGACTCCGAGATCGACCATGCCGCCGATCGAGCGCAGCGCCTTGGTGCCGCCGCGGATGACGTCGTACAGGACGGCGGAACCGAGAAAGTTCCAGCCCGCCACGGTGGCGGCGCCCTCGACGCGAAGATCGATGTCGGGGATGAAGAACGGGTCGGTGCCAGCGATCGACGGATTGCGACAGGAGGCCGCCTCCTCGCCGTCCGGGACGCCGTCGGCGTCGGTGTCAACGCGGTTCGGGTCGGATTGATACAGGATCTGCTCCGCCTCGTCCGACAGCCCGTCACCGTCGGTGTCTGCCTGGCCCGGTTGCAGCAGCGGTCGCGCGTGCAGCGCCACGACCGTGTCGATGTCGACGCCGTCCGACGGCCCGGGGATGCCGAGCGGCAAATTCGGGTCGGTCAGGCGGACGAAACGGGCCCGGCTCAGCCCGACGGTCGCCAGGTCGAACGCGTCACCGCCATGGCCGGAGACGCCTCCGGGTGCGCCGGCGTCGAAGACCAGCGGATCATCCGGCACGGTGTAGTTGCCGGTGAAGCTCGGCGTGATCCCGAGCAGGCCATGCAGTTGCCCAATCAGGCTCCGGTCGGTACACAGGGTGGTCACCTGAGCCAGCGCCGCCGCGTCGTAGGGAAAGGTGCGGTAGTCGGTCCCGTCCTCGCTAACCGCCACGATCCCCGGCTCGGCGAAGACGCTGTACGGGTCGGCGGCGGTCGCGGGCGGTGAGGTGCAGAAGAAGGCGTTCTCGAAGACGACGAGATCCGGGCCTGGTCCGTCGATGATGACGTTGTCGGTGAACTCGAGCACGACGGAGCCGCCATGCCCGAGCGACATCACCGAGAGCGAGCCGGTCGTCGGCGTGGCGCTGCCGGGCGGGCCGAGCAGGATGCCGGGCTGCCATGAGTTGGTCGCCGGCGGCGACGCGACCGCGCCGATCGACAGCGCCGCCACCCGGTCCGGGAAGCAGTCGGAGGTCGCCTGCGCGCGCGCCGGCGCGGGCACGGCGATGGCGAGCGCCACGGCGAGCCCGGCGATGACCACGCGGGCGCCGGCCAGAGGCGGCGGGGCACGGCGGCCGGAGCCGCGGCAATCGAGACAGGTGATGTCCATCCGGCACCCCCCCTCGGGGCGGACGATGAGGGTGACGGACGCGCCGGAAAAGAAAAACCCCGGCCTTTCGGGGCCGGGGCTCGGATGCGAATCGAAGTGCGCCCTTCCCGCGAAAGGTCCGTCACGTGCTGTTCATCGCGGGCAGGTCTCCTGGCTCGCGGCTGTCTACTCGCCGGCCCTTCCCGGGACGGGACGTCCCAGTGGGAACCTCCAGCTTTCGTTACCGCTCACAGTTGCGGGGCAGCGGGGGAATTGCACCCCCTTCCCTTATTCAATCCCGCGGCGCAACGCCGACGGGATCGCCTGCGATGTCGATTTTCAGAGAACTGTGGAACGCCGCTCTTATACGCCCGGGCCGCGAAGCGTGTCAAGCCGCGGCAGGGCCGCCGGGTCGAAGGCGGCCGTTCCGCCGGCCAACATCGCCTCGCCGGCGCGGAGCCAGCGCCCGACGGCGTCGAGGAGTGTCACAATGTCGACCGGGAAGCGACCGACCGGGACCCTCTCCAGCTTCGCCGCGCCCTTGCTCAACAGAGCCACCATGCCGCGCGGCTCGCCGCGCTGCAGCTTGACGAACCCCGCGGCGATCTGGATCAGACCGTGCAACAGGAGGGCCCGCGCGGCCCGCTCGCCGTCCGCGGGTGGCCCTCCCGCGCCCCCCCGTACGCCGCCGTCGATCGCTTCGCCGGTTTCGACCCGCCAGCGATCCTCCCAGACCTCGTGCGCCTCGAAGAAGCGCTGCTCGTTGAACAGCGCGGTGCCGCGGGCGAGGGACGTGGCGAAATCGGGGACGGGGCCGACGGAGTTGCCGGCGCGGCTGGGCGGGTCGGACGCGGGCATCGGCGGGGCCTCGTTGCGCGATCCGCGACCCCGGGATTCAGTTGACGCACCCGGGGCCGGACTGGTTTAGAATCGGCGCATGCGCCGACATTTTATCCTGACCGCCGTCGGGAAGGATCGCCCCGGGATCGTCGCCGATCTTTCGGAGATGGTGTTCGGGCTGGGATGCAACCTCGAGAACAGCAACATGACGAACCTGGGCAGCGAGTTCGCCACCATGATGCTGATCACCGGTCAGGGGGACGATCTCGAGGACAGGCTGAGCCTCGCCTGCAAGCACCTCGAATACGCCAAGGAGATGATCATCTTCATCAAGCCGGTCGCGGAAGGCGCCTCGCCGGCGTCCCACCCCGAGGGGCGGCCGTTCCGGCTGCACACGATGGGGGAGGACAAGGCCGGCATCGTGGCGAAGACGGCGCGCGCCATCGCCTCGACCCGCGGCAACATCCTCGAGCTCAACTCGCGGCTGCGCCCCGCCGCCTCGACCGGCACGCTGCTCTACGAGATGGATCTGCGCTTCGACCTGCCCCCGTCGGCCGACGTCGAGGCGCTCCGCAAGCAGTTGCGCGCCATCGAGTCCGACCTCCACATCGACATCACACTCGCGCCGGCGTAATCACTCACGGGCGCGCCTCCGACCGGGAACTGATCAGCCGGGCCAGCGCCGAGCGGTCGGTCTTGCCGCGCGCCGTCACCGGTAGGCGGGCGGTGAATTCGATCCGGCGGGGGATCTTGTACGGCGCGAGATTGGCGCGGCAGGTTTCCAGGACCGCCTCGCGGGTCACCGCTTTCGCGCCGACCACGCAGGCGCACACCGTCTGGCCGCGGTGCCGGTCGGGGACGCCGAACACCACCGCGTCGCTGACGCCGGGAACCTTCTTCAAGAGAGCCTCCACCTCGGCGGGATTCACCTTGCGGCCGCCGACGTTGATGATCCGGTCGACGCGGCCGGTCAGGACGACGCGCCCCTTGTCGTCGAGGCGCCCGAGGTCGGAGGTCAGGAAGGTGCCGGGCCGGCCGGCGGCACCAGGGTGCAGATCGCCCGCCGCCGCCGGGGTGTATCCCGACGCGACGGCGGCGCTGCGCACCAGGATGCGGCCGACACCATTCTCCTGTCCAGCCTGCGGCTGTATCGTCACCTCGACGCCGTCGAGCGGCGTGCCGACGCAGCCGTCCTGCAGGACGCCGTCCGGCGAGCGGTCGAAGGCGATGCCGCCGCACTCGGAGGCGCCGTAGAAGGTCCGGATCGGCTGGCCGAAGCGCTCCTTGAAGGCGCGCGACAGAACCTCGGGAAGCGGTGCCCCGGCCGACAGGCACAGGCGCAACCCCTTGAAGCGGTGCCGCCCGGCCGCCTGGATCAGCATCTCGCAGAGATACGGCGTGCCCGGCAGCACCAGAGGCCCGGGCCCCGCCAGCGCCTCGACCAAGATCGCCGGCAGCGGCTGCTCGAGCAGCGCCAGACGCGTTCCCTGATGCACCAGCGACATCAGGGCGTGCACGAACCCGTAGGCGTGGCCGAGCGGGATGGCCGTCACCATGGTGTCGCCCGGCTCGATCTTCATGGTGCGCGTGATCTGTCGCGCGTCGGCCAGCAGCTGCTCGACCGACACCACGACGCCGCGCGGCCTGGCGGCGGTCCCCGAGGTCAGGCGGACAATCGCGGCTTCGTCGGGCAGGCTCAACGGCTTGACGCCGGCGCGTACTTTGGGGAGGCAGGCGTGCAGCCCGGGCAGCATCTCGCCGAGCGACTCGCTGTCGGCCCCCTCCGGGTCGACGCGCCGGTCGAGCAGGCAGAACGACGGCCTGAAGGTCGAAACCAGCTCGCCGATCTCGTCGCGCGTCAGGTCGGCATCGGCCAGCAGCGGCACCCGGCCGCGCTTCCAGAGGGCGGCGATGGCGACCAGGTACGCCTCGCCGTTGCGGGCCGACAACAGGACCAGCCGGTTCGGGTCTTCCAGCAGCGCCGACCGCTCGCCGTGTCCGCCGACCCGTGCCAGGCGCCGCTCGGCGCCGAGGATCGTCCGCTCGAACGTGTCCGGATCGAGGCTGCGGTTACCGGGGTGGATGCGGAGGACGGCCCGCTCCGGCGACGAGGCCAGGTTGTCGAGCAGCCGGTCGTGAAGAGCCCTCGTGGCGGGGCCGGTCATGGGGCGCATTATATCCATAACGGTGCGGATTGTTGGCGGCGAGACGGCGGGGACGGGCGGGGCATCGTGCGTCGGGGCCGGTCAGGCGCCCGGCCGCCGGGCCGCGAGGAACTCGGCCAGGCTCTGGACAGATGCGAGGGCGGTGCGCCCTTCGGTCACGTCGGCAATCTTCACGCCGTACTCCTTCTCCAGGCCGACGACCAGTTCCAGGAGGTCGATCGAATCGAGATTCAGTCCGCCGCCGACGAGCGGCGCCTCGTCCGCGATCGACTCTGGTTCGACCTGGTCGAGGCGGAGCCGGCGCACGATGAACCGCTTGAGCGCGGCGGGGGAGATGTCGTTGCTGGCCATTGTCCGGCGCGTCTTATATCAAATCGTCCGGTGATTCTGTCAAGCGATGCGGGAGCCGGGAGGCTGTCACGCGATGCTTGACTCGGCGCGGGCGGCGACCGCCGCTTCCGGCAGCGCGTTCTCGAAGACGCCGTGCAGCGGCACCCGCGGCCCGGCATCGAAGCGCCGGTAAAGGGCAGCGACGCCGTAGAAGAGCTGCAGGCGCCAGCGCACCCGCCAGGCCGGCTCCATGTCGCCGGCGAGCAGGTTGATCACCGCCCCCGGCAGGCCGATGCGCGTCTCGGGAAAGAAACACAACCGCGGGAAGGCGGCGCTGTAGAACGTGTCCACCAAGCGCCGGTAGCCGCGCACGTGCCGCCGCACCCGGCGCTCGTAGTCCCGCTGGCACGGCCGCGACAGGCGGGGCCGCGGTGCACGCCGCCCGCCCAGGACCGCGACCAGGCGATCGGCGGCCATCTCGCCCGACGACATCGCCAGCAGCACGCCCGTGGAGAACACCGGGTCGATGAACGCCGCCGCGTCCCCCACCAGGAAATAGCCGTCCCCGGCGATCCGCCGCGCGCTGTACGTCCAGTCGCTGGTCGCGTACACTGGCGAAACCCTCTCGGCGTGCGCCATCAGCGCGCGGGCGGCGGGGCAGCGCTCGATGGCGCGCTCGAAGGTCGCTTCGGCCGGCAGCGCCTGCTCCTTGATCCGTCCTCCCTCGGCCACCACGCCGACGCTGGTCCGGCCGTCGGCGAACGGGATCACCCAGAACCACCCATCGCGCATCATGATGATGATGATGTTGCCGGCGTCCCGCCCCTCCCGGCGCGGCACGCCGCGGTAGTGCGCAAACACCGCCGCCCGCCGGGCACCGGGATCCATGTCGCGCAATGCGCGCTGCCGCGCCAGCACCCCGTCGCGCCCGCTGGCGTCGACCAGGAACCGGGCGCGGACATCTTGCGCGCCGCCGCCGTCCTGCGCGACCTCGAGGCGCCAGGTGCCGTCGGCCTCCTGTCGCGCGGATTTCACGGCGGCACCCTCGTGGACGCGCGCGCCGGATTCGGCGGCGCGCTCCAGCAGCAGCCGATCGAACTCGTCGCGCGGCACCTGGAAGCACATCGGGTAGCGCGGGTCGGTCGCCTCGTCGAAATGGAACAGCCGGTTGAGCCGGCCGTCCGACGACAGGAACTCCACGCCCCACTTCTCGATGAAGCGCTCGCGCAGCGCGCCGACGATCCCCAGCCGCTCGAACAGGCGCATGTTGTGGGGCAGGAGCGACTCGCCGATGTGGAAGCGCGGGAAGCGCTCGCGCTCGAACAGGGCGACGTCGCGCCCCGCCTGCGCCAGCAGGGCGGCGGCGGTCGAGCCGCCCGGCCCGCCGCCGATCACGACGACATCATGCATGGCGTGGAAACCGATCCATTGTTTGATACGCTAGCACGCGCCTTGATACCACGGATGCCGGACAATCGCAAAGTCAGTCCCGATCGCGCCGCCGCCGCGCGGCACGCCTGGCCGTTCCAGATGATCGACCGGGTCGCGGCGCGGCAGGACGAGATCTGCACCGTGGTGAAGCTCCTCAGCGCCGACGAGACGCTGGCGCGAGCGGAGCCGGGCGCCGACCCGGGCCGCATGCCGTCGTTCCTCCTGATCGAAGCGCTGGTCCAGGCGGCGCTGCCGCTCGCGGCCGCGGCGCCGCGCGGGCCGGCGAGCGGGAACGCCGGCAATGGCGGGGACGCCGCGGGCGCCGGAGCCGCCGCCAACGGGGCGGGGACCGGAATGCTCGTGGCGATCCACTCGGCCCGCATCCTCCGGTCGGCGAACCCGGGTGACGTGCTCACGATCACCGCCGCGGTGACGGCCCGCCTGGGCGCGATGATCCGGGTCGCCAGCCGGGCGGTGCTCAGAGGGGAGAACGGCGCGGTGGCCGAGGGAGAGTTCACCATCGCGACCGGGGCTGACGGGGCCCCGGCGACTTGCAAGGGGGAGACAGCAGAATGACCGGGCAGCCGCCGTTCCGCGTCCTGTTCGTCTGCACCGGCAACTCGGCGCGCAGCCAGCTCGCCGAGGGGCTCGCCAACCATCTCGGCGACGGCATGATGGAGGCGCACAGCGCCGGCACCCACCCGTTCGGCGTCAGCAGCTACGCCGTGGCGGTGATGCAGGAGCGCGGCATCGACATCGCCAACCACTATTCCAAGGGGATCGAGGACGTCCCCGGCCCGTTCGACCTCGTCATCACCCTGTGCGACTCGGCGGCGCGCGAGTGCCCGGTCATCCCCGGCGACCACCGGCAGGATCACTGGTCCACCCCCGACCCGTCGTTCGTCTCCGGCGGCCCCGACGCGGTGCACGAAGCATTCCGCCAGGTGCGCGACCGGCTGGAGGCGCAGATCGCGGCGCTGGTGGAGCGCGTGCGCGCCGAGCGCGACGCGGGCGCTGGCACGTCGGCCGATGGGGTCGATCGGCGTAAGGTTTGAGACAACCGCTCCGACGACGGCGGGCGGACCGAGGCGGGGGAGCGCTCATGGCGGCCTACATCATCGTCGACGTCGAGATTACCGACCGGGCCCGGTACGACGAGTACATGAAGGGGGTGCCCGCGACGATCGCCAGTTACGGCGGCCGGTTCCTGGTGCGCGGCGGCCGGGCGGAGAGCCTCGAGGGGACCTGGCAGCCGAAGCGGGTGGTGGTGCTGGAGTTCGACAGCGTGGCGCGGGCCAAGGAGTGGTGGGCCTCCGAGGACTACCTGGCCCCGAAGCGGCTGCGGCAGAGCGCTTCGATCACCAACATGATCGTCGTCGAGGGCGTGAGCGCCTGAAGCGGGAGGATGCCCCGATGTCGCAGCAGCGAGCCGCCGCCTCGGCCGTCATCGCAGCCCCAGCCGACAGGGTCTACGCCATCCTCAGGGACTACCGCGACGGTCACCCGCGCATCCTCCCACCGCAGCACTTCCCTCTGCTCGAGGTCGAGGCCGGCGGCATCGGGGCGGGGACGGTGCTGCGCGTCGAGGCGCGGTTGCTCGGAGTGACCGCCAGGTTCCGCATGACCGTCACCGAACCTGAGCCGGGTCGCGTGCTGGTGGAAACCGACGCGGCGGCGGGCACCGTGACCACGTTCACGGTCGATCCCGGACCGGAGCAGGGGCAGTCGCGCGTCACCATCGCCACCGAGTGGCCTGGCCGCGCGGGGGTTCTCGGCGCCCTCGAGGCCCGGGTCGTGCCCCGCGCCATGCAGCGCGTCTTCGCCGAGGAGCTGGAGAATCTCGCCGCCCTGGTCGAGGGAAGGTCGTCCGCCTAGCGATCTACTCGGCCGCCTCGTCCTTGTGGGCGCCGCGGGCGTCGTCGAGGACCCGGCGCGAGTCCTCGGCCTCCGCTTCCGGAACGAACACGCCGAAGGAGGTGGTGACCGGGACCATCAGGCCACCGCCGCGGGTCAGCGGCTCGTCGGCGTCGATCGGATGCGGGCGGTCGCTGTCGTCACGATAGGCGAGGATCGGGTGGAGCCCGGCGCTCTGCAGCAGGTCGAAGGCGAACAGCGCCTCCTGCCGCATCGGCTCGACGGCGACCTCGCGCAACCCGTCGAAGAGACCCCCGCAGTCGGGGCACGGCGCGCCCGGAGAGGGAAGCGCGACGCCGCATTCGGGGCAATTCGCTTTCTGGCTCATGAGGGGATGCTACGCCCGGCCGCGCCGGGCCGTCAATCGCGCCGGGCGCCGGCTCAGCGACTGGCGGGTGCGATCCTGAAGGCCGCCTCGAGATTGCGCGTCGCCGCCTCGCCGACCGCCTCGGGGGCAAGCCCCTTCAGCGCGGCGATCTTCTCCGACACCAGCACGACGCGGGCCGGCTCGTTGCGGGTGCCGCGGTGCGGGTGAGGGGTCAGGTACGGCGCGTCCGTTTCGGTCAAAATGCGATCGAGCGGCGCGAAGGCGGCGGCGTCGGCCAGGCCGCGCGCGTTCTTGAAGGTCACCGGCCCGGCGAACGACAGATAGAAGCCGAGGTCGAGACAGCCCCGCGCCTCCTCCACGCCGCCGGAGAAGCAATGGAAGATGCCGCCGCCCGCCGCGGCGCCCTCGTCGCGCAGGATCGCCAGGGTGTCGTCCCACGCTTCGCGCGTGTGGATGACGACAGGAAGCCCCAGATCGCGCGCCAGGCGGATCTGGGCGCGGAAGACGTCGCGCTGGACGTCGCGCGGCGACAGGTCATAGTGATAGTCGAGGCCGATCTCGCCGATGGCGACCGCCTTCGGCCGCCGCGCCGCGTCGCGGATGCCGCGCGCCACCTCGACGTTCCAGCCCTTCGCCTCGTGCGGGTGCACCCCGGCACTGAAGTGGATGAAGTCGTGCCGCGCCGCCAGGTCGGCGCAGCGGGCGGCGTCGCCGATGTAGGACGAGATGGTGACGATGTGGACGAGACCGGCGTCGCGGGCCCGGGCGATGACCGCGTCGCGGTCGTCGTCGAACGGCTGCATCGTCAGGTGGGCGTGGCTGTCGCTGTGCATCGACCCACGCCGGCTACTTGACCCGCCAGCCGGGCGGGACCGGCTCCTCGGTCGTCAGGATGAACGGCTGTCCCGAAGCGTCGGACGCCGCCAGCAGCATCCCCTGCGACACGACACCGCGCAGCTTCGCCGGCTTGAGGTTGGCGACGACGACGATCGTCTTGCCGACGAGCGTCTCCGGGGCGTACTTGGCCGCGATGCCGGCGACGATGGTGCGCGTCTCGCTGCCGATATCGACGGTCAGCTTCAAAAGTTTGTCGGCCCCCTGCACCCGCTCGGCGGCGACCACCCTGGCGGTGCGCAGCTCGATCTTGGCGAAGTCATCGATGCCGACTTCGGCAGGCCCGGCGGCCGGAACCGGCGCCGGCACGGTGCGGGGAGCTGCCGGAACACCGGGGGGCGGTGCGGTCGCTTCGCTCATGGACGCCTCCTTGGCGGTCGCGGCCCCTTTCAGATACGCCGCCTTGTCGATACGGGGGAACAGCGCCTCGCCGCGCTGGATCGTCTTGCCCGGCTTCAGCTCGCCCCAGGCGAAGTGCTCCAGGCTGGCGGCGGTCACGTCGCTGCTGACGCCCAGCTTGCGCCACAGCTCGGAGGCGGAGCGCGGCATGGCCGGGGCGATCAGGATCGCCACGATCCGCAGCCCCTCGGCGACGGTGTAGAGGACCGAGTCGAGGGCCCAGCGCCGCCCGGGGTCCTGCGACAGCTTCCACGGCTCGTTCTGGACGATGAAGCGGTTCAGGTGGCCGACGAACTCCCAGATGCGCGCCAAAGCACCGGCGAAGTCGAGCGCGTCGAACCCCTTGACGGCGCCGGTCCAGGCCTCGCGCGCCGCCTTCTTGATCGGCTCGTCCTCCCGGAAGCGCGTGTCGGTCTTCGGGATCGTTCCACCGCAGTAGTCCTCGATCATCTTCAGGGTGCGGCTGATCAGGTTGCCGAGATCGTTGGCCAGGTCGGCGTTGACGCGGTCGACGAACGCCTCGTCGGAATAGTTCGAGTCCTGCCCGAAGGCCATGTCGCGCAGCAGGAAGTAGCGCAGCGGATCGACGCCGAAATCGCGGATCAGCGGAAAGACATCGACGATGCCGCCCTTCGACTTGGAAATTTTGGCGGCGTCGCGCAGCCACCAGCCGTGCGCCACGATCCGTTTCGGCAGCGGCTCGTCGGCGGACATCAGGAAGGCCGGCCAGTAGACGGCGTGGAAGCGCAGGATGTCCTTGCCGACCAGGTGGATGTCGGCCGGCCAGAAGCGCGCGAACAGCTTCCGGTCCGAGCCGTAGCCGAGGGCGGTGATGTAGTTCGCCAGGGCGTCGAACCAGACGTACATGACGTGCTTCGGGTCGTCCGGGAACGGGATCCCCCAGGAAAAGCTGCTGCGGCTGACCGACAGGTCCTTGAGGCCCGACTCGACGAAGGCGGTCACTTCGTTCTTGCGCGTCTCGGGGAAGATGAAGTCGGGGTGCGCGCGGTAATGCTTCAGGAGCGCGTCTTGATACTTCGACAGGCGGAAGAAGTACGACTCCTCCTCGGTCCACTCGACCTTGTGCCCCTGATCGGGGCACTTGCCGTCGACGATCTGGTTCTCGGGATAGAACGACTCGCACGAGGTGCAGTACCAGCCGGCGTACTTGTCCTTGTAGACGTCGCCCTTCGCCTCGATCTTCTGGTACAGCTTCTCGACACCGCGGCGGTGCCTATCCTCGGTGGTGCGGATGAAGTCATCGTGGCTGATCCCGAGCGTGCCCCACAGCGCCTTGAAGCGCTCGACGACCTGATCGGCCAGCTCCTTCGGTTGGAGCCCCTTCGCCTGCGCCGCCCGCTCGATCTTCTGGCCGTGCTCATCGGTGCCGGTCAGGAAGTAGACCTCCTGCCCGCACATACGCTTGAAGCGGGCCAGCGCGTCGGCGACCACGGTCGTGTAGGTGTGGCCGATGTGCGGCTGGTCGTTGACGTAGTAAATCGGCGTGGTGATGTAGAACTTGCGGCGGCTCAATGAAGCTCCGAAATCACTCGTGCACCCCGGTCACTCCCTCTCCCAGTAGATCCGGACGAAGCGATAGAACTCGGATTCGAACGACAGGCGGCCCTGGCGCGCCAGCGTCCGCCCGAGCGATTCGATCTGCAGCACCCGCAAGTATTCGTGGTACATGGCGTCGCAATCGCCCTTGGCGGCGAAGGCGCGCATCGTCTTCTCCGCCTCGAGGGCGGGGATGCGCAGGCTCGGCTCGCCGCCCGCCCGGCCGGCGAGGTCGATGGCCCCGTCGGTCACGTCGAGGACCACCCGCAGCATCCGTCCGGTCTTCACCTTGTCGTAGATCATCGTCGTCTCCGTA